>NZ_QOSD01000018.1:0-52573 GCF_008368905.1 Bacillus sp. SH5-2 | reverse complement strand
TTATCTAGTTTTGAAGGAATGTATGTTTAAATTTCTTCTTGACATTTCCTTGGAAATGTTTATAATGATAAAAGTCTGGTAATGATGGCAGAGAGGTCACACCCGTTCCCATACCGAACACGGAAGTTAAGCTCTCTAGCGCCGATGGTAGTTGGGACCTTGTCCCTGTGAGAGTAGGACGTTGCCAGGCTAATATTATTCCGCAGTAGCTCAGTGGTAGAGCTATCGGCTGTTAACCGATCGGTCGTAGGTTCGAGTCCTACCTGCGGAGCCATTATGCTTCCATAGCTCAGCTGGTAGAGCACTTCCATGGTAAGGAAGAGGTCACCGGTTCAAGCCCGGTTGGAAGCTTGGGAATAGGTTTAAAACTTTTTTGGCCCGTTGGTCAAGTGGTTAAGACACCGCCCTTTCACGGCGGTAACACGGGTTCGAATCCCGTACGGGTCACCACTTTTGGAGGATTAGCTCAGCTGGGAGAGCACCTGCCTTACAAGCAGGGGGTCGGCGGTTCGATCCCGTCATCCTCCACCATATATATTTAAAATGTCGGAGGGGTAGCGAAGTGGCTAAACGCGGCGGACTGTAAATCCGCTCCTTCGGGTTCGGCAGTTCGAATCTGCCCCCCTCCACCATTTTCTTTAAAATAACCTGAGAGGGTTTATTTTTTTGAAAAGATAACCATACTAGTAAATATTAATGGGCTATAGCCAAGCGGTAAGGCAACGGACTTTGACTCCGTCATGCGCTGGTTCGAATCCAGCTAGCCCAGCCATTTACGAGCCATTAGCTCAGTTGGTAGAGCATCTGACTTTTAATCAGAGGGTCGAAGGTTCGAGTCCTTCATGGCTCACCATTTTCGCGGAAGTAGTTCAGTGGTTAGAATACAACCTTGATAAGCGTGAGGTCGATGGTTCGAGTCCAGTCTTCCGCTTACATACTAAGGGGCCTTAGCTCAGCTGGGAGAGCGCCTGCCTTGCACGCAGGAGGTCAGCGGTTCGATCCCGCTAGGCTCCACCAAAAAGCTATTTTAAATAGCAAATGGTATGTTTCTTTGAAAACTAAAAAGACAACCTTCATATTTGTCGTTTACAATGAAGAAAATGTAAAAATAAAGGATGGGGGATAATTGTGAAAGTTGTCATTGCATCTGATTCATATAAAGAAAGCTTAAAAGCTATTGAAGTATGTGAGGCCATTGAAAGAGGTTTTAGAGAAGTTTTTCCTAAAGCAGAGTATGTAAAAGTGCCAATTGGAGATGGAGGAGAAGGAACGGTTGATTCACTTGTGGATGCTACAGGGGGAAGAATTATATCACTTCATGTGACAGGACCGCTTAGAGAACGTGTACCAGCCTTTTACGGTATATCTAAGGATAACAAAACGGCATTTATTGAAATGGCAGCAGCATCAGGATTACAACACGTTCCGATTGAAAAGAGAAATCCACTTATTACAACGACAAAAGGTACAGGAGAACTTATATTACATGCGCTAGAACAAGGGGCTGAGCATATTATTTTAGGACTTGGAGGAAGTGCGACAAATGATGGTGGAGCAGGTATGTTGTCAGCTTTGGGAGTCAGGTTTATAAATGGAGAGGGGGAAGTTATAGAGCCATCTGGAGGAACATTACATTCAATTGCAACAATTGATTTTTCGCGAATAGATTCACGTCTAACACATATAAAGATAGAAGCAGCATGTGATGTAGACAATCCGTTAGTTGGAATAAGGGGAGCATCTTTCGTATTTGGGAGGCAAAAGGGTGCGGATTTAGATATGATGAAAGAGCTAGATGAGAATTTAAAGCATTATGCGAATATCCTTAAACAATACTTATCTTACGACGTATCTAAAATAGCTGGTGCAGGAGCTGCAGGAGGAATGGGAGCAGCTGTTATTGCAGTGTTAAAGGGAAACTTGCGGAGAGGAATTGAAATTGTATTAGATTATACAAACTTTGATAAGCATATAGAAGGTGCGGATTTAATTATAACTGGTGAAGGTAGAATAGATGAACAAACAGCATATGGAAAAGCCCCTGTAGGTGTTGCGGAGCGCGCGAAACATTTTCATATTCCTGTGATTGCTATTGGAGGATCTGTATCTCCGAATTATTCGGCGGTTTACGAAAAAGGAATCGATGCAGTATTTAGTATTACATCGAGTCCGATGACACTAGAAAAAGCATATAAAGTAGCAGAAGAGAATATCGAAATGACAGTGAAGAATATTGCAGCAGTGTGGAAAATAGCATCGAAAAAACACTTCTAAATGTAGAAGTGTTTTTTATTATTATTTAATAATAATGATGATATTTGTTTCACTAAGTTAAATTTATACATATAATAGTCTTAAAATTTGGATTTTTACTTCGGTATAAGTGAATAAAATGTATATCCATGCAGAAAAATGTCGAGTTGAGTCAGACTATATAAAAGATTTAAAATATTTAGTGAAGGCATAAAAGGGGGATACTATCTATGAAAAAAGAAATCTCGGTTATTGGAGTTCCAATGGATTTAGGACAGATGCGTCGCGGGGTTGATATGGGACCAAGCGCGATCCGTTATGCAGGGGTAATTGAAAGAATTAAAGGAATTGGATATGACGTTAAAGATATGGGAGATATATGTATAGAGAGAGAAAAAGAAATAGATGAAAATACAAAGTTAAGAAACCTTACACAAGTTGCAACCGTTTGTAATGAATTAGCAAGTAAGGTGGATCATATTATAGAAGAGGGTCGTTTTCCACTTGTATTAGGTGGTGACCATAGTATTGCTATTGGTACGCTAGCTGGCGTAGCGAAGCATTATAAAAATTTAGGAGTTATTTGGTATGATGCACACGGTGATTTAAATACTGAAGAAACTTCACCGTCTGGAAATATTCACGGTATGTCACTTGCAGCAAGTTTAGGTTACGGACATCCCACGCTTGTAGACTTATACGGAGCGTACCCAAAGGTGAAGAAAGAGAACGTTGTAATTATCGGTGCACGTGCATTAGATGAAGGAGAAAAAGACTTTATTCGCAATGAAGGCATTAAAGTATTCTCAATGCATGAAATCGATCGTATGGGTATGACAGCTGTTATGGAAGAAACAATTGCGTATTTATCTCATACGGATGGTGTTCATTTATCATTAGATTTAGATGGTCTTGATCCTCATGACGCACCAGGAGTTGGAACACCTGTAATTGGTGGTTTATCTTATCGTGAAAGTCACTTAGCGATGGAGATGTTAGCGGAAGCTGATATTGTTACATCTGCAGAGTTTGTTGAAGTAAATACAATTTTAGATGAGAGAAACAGAACAGCAACAACAGCAGTTGCTTTAATGGGTTCTTTATTCGGTGAAAAACTAAAATAAATGTAAGAAAAGCAACTGAGAAGTTGCTTTTTTTATTTGAAAATAGGCGTATAATAATGATTTATATTATACTGTACGATAAGATTGTTTGACATCTTACCAATTTAAAGTAAAGGGGGCTGTTTGTAATTGTTGTTTGTTTCATGTATGGTATAATTAACTAGTTGTTGGAAATACATACAGATAGAGCATAAAACAATATTTCAATATATGGATAGAATTGCTCGTAAGTAGGAGGAAGGGTTAGCATGCCTTTTGAAGATACGACCATTTTGAAATATCTTAGTACGGTATTAGATATTGCCGTTGTATGGTTTATTATATATAAGCTAATTCTTATAATCCGAGGGACGAAAGCTGTTCAACTTTTAAAGGGGATTACAGTTATTATTGTCGTTCGGATGATTAGTATTTTCCTTGGATTGCATACGCTTTACTGGTTAACTGAACAAGTATTAACGTGGGGATTTTTAGCCGTTATTATTATCTTTCAACCAGAATTGCGAAGGGCACTTGAGCAGCTAGGACGCGGGAGTTTATTTTCGCGTGTTGGGACTCATGAAGATGATGAACCTGAAATGGTTGCGACAGCGGTAGCAAAAGCGACGGAATATATGGGAAAACGTAGAATTGGTGCATTAATTACTTTGTCAAAAGAGACCGGTATGGGTGATTATGTAGAAACGGGTATTCCGCTAAATGCAAACGTATCATCGGAATTACTGATTAATATTTTCATTCCAAATACGCCTCTTCACGATGGAGCAGTAATTATGCAAGGAAGTACCATTAAAGCAGCAGCATGTTACCTTCCGTTATCGGAAAGTCCGTTTATTTCTAAGGATTTAGGAACTAGGCATCGTGCTGCAATGGGAGTTAGTGAAGTTACTGATAGTATTACAGTAGTTGTGTCGGAAGAAACCGGCCAAATTTCTTTAACGAAAAATGGTAAGTTGCATCGTGATTTGAAGACAGAACAGCTGAAGGATATGCTGTTAGCTGAATTTAGTACGAATGAAAAAACGACTTCTTCGTCTTTATGGAATTGGAGGAGAAAGCGTCATGGATAAGTTAATGGAGAATCATTGGTTTTTAAAAGGGATCTCATTACTATTGGCGTGTATGCTCTTTATGTCAGCGACTTTGACTGAAAAAAATACGACATCGGGTATATTACCTTTTGTAAATGAAGCGAAAGAAACATTAACTAATTATGCTATTAACCTTAAGTATGATGAAGAGAAATATATTGTCAGCGGTATCCCATCAGAGGGAGTCAAGGTGAAGTTAGAAGGTCCAAAAGCAGCGGTTGCTACAGCAAAAGCCAAAAACCAATTTGACATACCAGTTGATTTGAGAGATCGTCCAGAGGGAACTTATGAAGTTTCTTTAAAAGCAAATGGTCTTCCAGATGATGTGAAAGGAACAGTTCAACCATCAAAAATTAAGGTCACTCTTCATGAAAAAGCGAAAAAATATGTTCATGTAGATTTGAAATTATCAAATGAAGATCAAATGCCAGTAGGTGCTACCCTGGAAAAATCAAATATTAAGCCTGATACTGTTGAGGTAGTGGGAACGAAAGAAGAAATAGAAAGTATTTCATCTGCTAAGGCATATATCGATTTAAAAGGTGTTAATAAAACTGTTACAAAAACAGCCGAAGTTACATTGTACAATAAAGAAGGAAAACGTTTAAATGTAAAAACGAATCCATCTAAAATTAGTGTAACGTTGAATGTAGCGACGCAACCTACAGCAAATAATACTGAAAAAACTGTTCCTGTAACATATACGAAGAAGGGTAGTTTACCAGAAGGATTGGCCGTTACAAATATCAGTGTTGAGCCGAAGGAAGTAACGATAGCGGGTCCAAAAGATATTTTGGATAATATACAATCTATAGAGGGGGTCGAAGTAGATCTTAGTCAATTGACAGAGTCTACAACATTCGATACCTCTGTTTTATTGCCAAAGGGTGTAATTAGTGCAAAACCAAATCAAGTGAAGGTTTCCGTGGGAGTACAAAAAACGAAACAGACGAAAACCAGAACGATTGATGGTATCCCGATTCAAAAAAATGGAGTTTCTAAAGATGTTACTGCCCAGCTACTTTCGCCACAAGATGGAAAGATAAGCGTTGATATTTCAGGAGAAGCAAGTATAGTAGATAAAATAACAGCTGCTCAAATAACAGCGGTAATTAATTTACAAAATGTATCTCCAGGGACGAAAGATATTTCGATTCAAGTGAGCGGTCCTGGTAATATTTCAATAGAGCCAAAACAAAAAAGTGCTAAAGTCACAATTGTGAAGAAAGAAAATCCAGATAAAGAAGTACAGGGTAACGGTGAACAACCAAATTCAAATAATGAGCAAGATAACCAAACTGAAAAACCAAAAAATCCTGAACCTGAACCTGATCCCGAAAAGGAAAAGGAAAAAGATAAAGAAACTAGCCAAGAACCAACAGTAGATAATCAAAAAGAGCAAGAAAAAGGAGCGAATCATAATGGGTAAATATTTTGGTACAGATGGAGTACGCGGAGTTGCGAATCAGGAGTTAACACCTGAATTAGCGTTCAAAATTGGACGTTTTGGGGGATATGTATTAACAAAAGATACAGATCGTCCAAAAGTAATTATTGGTCGTGATACACGTGTATCTGGTCATATGCTAGAAGGAGCTTTAGTAGCCGGTCTATTATCTACTGGAGCAGAAGTAATGCGCCTTGGTGTTATTTCTACGCCAGGTGTTGCGTATTTAACAAAGGCGTTAGACGCACAAGCAGGTGTGATGATTTCTGCATCTCATAATCCGGTACAAGATAACGGAATTAAGTTCTTCGGTTCAGATGGTTTTAAATTAACAGATGAGCAAGAAGCAGAAATCGAAGCTTTATTAGACAAAGAAGTTGATGAATTGCCACGTCCAACAGGTACGAACCTTGGACAAGTGAGCGATTATTTTGAAGGTGGACAAAAGTATTTACAATACATTAAACAAACTGTAGAGGAAGATTTCTCTGGTTTACATATCGCTTTAGATTGTGCGCATGGTGCTACGTCTTCTTTAGCTCCGTACTTATTTGCTGATTTAGAAGCTGATATTTCAACAATGGGAACTTCACCAAACGGTATGAACATTAACGATGGAGTAGGTTCTACACATCCAGAGGTATTAGCTGAATTAGTAAAAGAAAAAGGTGCTGATATTGGTCTTGCTTTCGATGGTGATGGTGACCGTTTAATCGCTGTAGATGAAAAAGGAAACATCGTTGATGGCGATCAAATTATGTTTATTTGTGCAAAGTACATGAAAGAAACTGGTCAACTAAAGCACAATACAGTTGTTTCAACAGTTATGAGTAACTTAGGTTTCTACAAAGCACTTGAAGCTAACGGTATTACAAGTGATAAAACAGCAGTTGGTGACCGCTACGTAATGGAAGAGATGAAGCGTGGGGGATATAACCTGGGCGGAGAACAATCAGGTCACATTATCTTACTTGATTACATTACAACTGGTGATGGAATGTTAAGCGCACTTCAACTTGTAAATATCATGAAAATGACGAAAAAGCCATTATCTGAGCTTGCAGGTGAGATGACAAAATTCCCACAATTACTAGTAAATGTTCGTGTAACAGATAAAAAATTAGCATTAGAAAACGAAAAAATTAAAGAAATTATTCGTGTTGTAGAGGAAGAAATGAACGGTGATGGCCGTATTCTTGTTCGTCCATCTGGCACAGAACCACTTATTCGTGTAATGGCAGAAGCACCAACACAAGAGGTTTGTGATGCTTATGTACACCGTATTGTAGAAGTTGTGAAAGCTGAAGTTGGCGCTGAATAATTAGCTGAATTTGTTTTAAAAGGAGCACAAGAAGTGCTCCTTTTTCATATGTTTTATAGACGATGAAAAAAATTTCATTGACGGTTTATCCATGTTTGTTATAAGATGGTCTTGTTCTTTTTCTCAAAGTAAATATTGTAAATTATAAAAGCGCCAGAACTACAAGTAGTGTAGTTGACGAGGTGGGGTTTATCGAGATTTCGGCGGATGACTCCCGGTTGTTCATCACAACCGCAAGCTTTTACTTAAATCATTAAGGTGACTTAGTGGACAAAGGTGAAAGTGTGATGAGAGAAAAGGAACGGATGAAAACTAGCTGTATAAGTATATACGGACTTAAACCCCCAATCGAAAGGAAGGTGAAAGCCGTTACAAGCTTACAGGGCTAGCAATATGTAATCCGTTTTTTAGTATAAATAAAAATGGTATCGGACTATGTCGTTACATGTTCGCAGAGCAGTGTAAGCATTTGTAGCGGCGACTAAACATGTGTGGAATCGTAGGATTTATTGGAGAGCAAGATGCAAAGGAAATTTTATTAAAAGGCTTAGAAAAGCTAGAATATCGTGGATATGATTCAGCAGGTATTGCAGTACAGGCAGAGAACGGTGTTGTTGTATACAAAGAAAAAGGCCGTATTGCAAAACTTCGTGAAATCGTAGACGAGAATGTAGCAGCAAGCGTAGGAATCGGTCACACACGCTGGGCTACTCATGGTGTTCCAAGCAAAGTAAATGCGCATCCGCATCAAAGTACATCAAAGCGCTTTACACTAGTTCATAATGGTGTAATTGAAAACTATGAGTTAGTGAAAAAGGAATATTTACAAGATGTAACGTTCGTAAGTGAAACAGATACAGAGATTATCGTACAACTTATGGAACAACAAGTGAGCACAGGATTAAGTGTAGAAGAAGCGTTCCGTAATACGCTATCTCTTTTACATGGCTCTTATGCAATCGGACTACTTGATGCTGAAAATCCAAACATGATTTATGTTGCTAAAAACAAAAGCCCGCTATTAGTAGGTGTTGGTGACAACTTTAATGTTGTGGCGAGCGACGCTATGGCGATGTTACAAGTTACAGATCAATTTATTGAATTAATGGATAAAGAAATCGTAATTGTAACGAAAGAAAGTATTACAATTAAAAACTTACAAGGTGAAACGATTGAACGTGCACCGTTTACAGCGGAATTAGACGCAAGTGATATTGAAAAAGGAACATACCCTCATTTCATGCTTAAAGAAATCGATGAGCAACCACTTGTAATCCGTAATATAATTCAAAAGTATCAAGATGAAAATGGTGAGATTGAATTAGATCAAGACATCCGCAATGCGATTTTAGATAGTGATCGTATTTACATCATTGCATGTGGAACAAGTTATCATGCAGGTCTTGTTGGAAAACAATTTATCGAGAAGTTTGCAAAAATGCCAGTTGAAGTGCATGTAGCAAGCGAATTCTCTTACAACATGCCATTATTAACAGAAAGACCATTCTTCATTTACATTTCACAAAGTGGTGAAACAGCTGATAGCCGTGCAGTACTTGTACAAACAAATGAAATGGGTCATAAAGCATTAACAATTACAAACGTACCTGGTTCTACACTTTCTCGTGAAGCTGATTATACACTTCCGTTATACGCGGGACCAGAAATTGCAGTTGCATCAACGAAAGCTTACACAGCACAGCTTGCAGTACTTTCAATTTTAGCTGCGGATATTGCTAAAGCGAAAGGTGAAGTTCTTGATTTTGATTTAACACACGAATTAGGACTTGTAGCAAATGCAATGGTAGAGCTTTGTGATCAAAAAGAAGAAATGGACGCATTAGCAAAACAATTTTTAGCAACAACTCGTAACTGTTTCTTCATCGGACGTAGCGTAGACTTCTACGTAGGATTAGAAGGTGCGTTAAAGCTAAAAGAAATTTCTTACATCCAAGCAGAAGGATTTGCTGGAGGAGAATTAAAACACGGTACAATCGCTTTAATCGAAAACGGTACACCAGTTATCGCACTTGCTACACAAGAGCACGTAAACCTTGGAATTCGTGGTAACGTGAAAGAGGTAGTAGCACGCGGAGCTAACCCATGTATCATCTCAATGAAAGGCTTAGAAATGGAAGGTGACAGCTTCGTATTACCAGCTGTACACGAAGCACTAGCACCGCTAGTAGCAGTTATTCCATTCCAACTTATCTCATACTACGCAGCACTTCACCGCGAGTGTGACGTTGATAAGCCACGTAACTTAGCTAAGTCTGTTACGGTTGAGTAGGAGATTGGTAGATTTGAAATAAAGATGCGATGTTTTACCCCTTTAGATATAGCTATCTAAAGGGGTATTTTTGTGTTAAAAAGAACATCTAAAATCGATAGGAGACAGTCAGGATGCCCGTACTCCACTAAAGTATCACTTTTATTTATCTGAATTTTCCGTTATCATTTTAAGTATTCGTGAACAATTTCCTTTATTATGAAAAGAAGAGAGGATAGATTACTCGGCATTACAAGGGGGCTTATTAATGAAAGTGAAAGAAAAAACATATTTAAGTATAGAAGAGATTATTTCGTTACCAACCGTATTAAGTACAAATATAAGTGATGATGGCAAGAACGTAGCGTTTGTTAAGAAGACGACTAACTGGAAAGACAATACGTATAGAAACCATGTATGGGTATATGAAAAAGATAAGGGGCAGAGTTATCCATTAACAAACGAGGATATAGATAGTACATGCCCGTTATGGTCTCCAAATTCTAGGGATATTGCATACCTTAGCCCTGTTGGTAATGGGAAAAATCAAATCTTTATTAAGTCACTAGATGGTTATGGTGGGGGGCAAATTACTGATGAGGAAGAAGGGATCAGTACATTCAAATGGGAGCCTACTGGTAAAGGTTTTTATTATGTTGCACAATCAAAAAAATGTGAGGAGATAAAGAAACGTAAGGAGCTATATGAAGATTTTCAACATGTAGGTAAGGAACAGCAGAATAATTGTTTATATTACATTGAAATAGAAAAAGTGATACAAAATGATAAAGAGGAACAAGAGGTTAGCGGTGTTTATCAATTAACTGATGGTAAGGATTTTTATATCCATGGATTTGATATTTCAGATGATGGGAAAAAGGTTGTATTTATGGCTACACCAAGCCTAAACGATCATATGAATGGTGATCTATACATATTAGATGTTGAAGCTAGGGAACTACAACAGATGAATGTAGATAAGTTGTTGGGCGGGAGCGTTTGTTTTTCTCCAGAGGGCAGCAAAATCTGTTACTCAGCAAGCATAAGAGAGAAGGATTACTATAGAAACCATATACAAGAAAGTACATTAGAGATATATGATATGAATACTGGAGAGGTAATTCAGCCTCTAACAAATTTTGATAGTACGGTTATGCCATTACAGTGGACAGCTAAAGGCATTTTAATTAGATGGCAGGATAAAACGAATTATCGTATTGGATTACTAGCTGAAGATGGCACTGTGGAAGCATTAAGCGACAAAGTAGATGGCTTTATAATGGATGTCTCTATAACAAGAGATGGAAATCATATAACCTATAATAAGGCTATAACAAATGAAACCTTTGAAATTTATTTGGATGATAAAAAAATAACGGATGAGAATAGCTTTTTCGAAGGGAAGCTTAAAAGTAACAGGGAAATCATCTCATGGCAAAGTAGTGATGGTCTTGAAATAGAGGGTGTTTTATCAATTCCAGTAGAATTTGACGCAAATAAAAAATATCCTTTATTAGTAGTAATTCACGGCGGTCCGGCTTGGGCATCCTTTCCGATATTTTCAGACTGCTTCAATGAGAAATATCCGATTGAACAGTTTATCGAAAAAGGCTTTATCGTTTTAGAGCCAAACTACAGAGGAAGTTCTGGTTATGGTAATGAATTCTTAAAAGCAAACTATAGAAAACAGGGAATCGCTGACTACGATGATGTTATATCAGGGGTGGATAAACTAGTTGAACAAGGGATAGTAGATACAGATAGAGTAGGAGTTATGGGATGGAGCAACGGGGGATATATATCAGCTTTCTGTTCTACATTTAGTAATAGATTTAAAGCTATTTCAGTTGGGGGCGGAATTACGAACTGGAGTACTCATTATGTAAATACAGATATCCCTTATTTTATTAGAATGCATTTAGGAAATACTCCATGGAATGATCCGGAGATCTATACGAAGACATCACCAATGACGTATATTAAATCAGCCTGTACGCCTACCTTAATCCAACATGGCGAAAAGGATGCAAGAATTCCAATTACAAATGCATATGAGCTACATCAAGGTTTAAAGGATATGGAAGTTGATACAGAATTAATTATATTCAAAGGAATGGCATATAGTTCTGACCAACCAGGAGTTCATGTGGCTATTATGAAGCAGAACTTGATGTGGTTTTCACATTATATTCTTGGAGAAAGTATGGAGGATTTTAGTACTATATAATGGATATCCGCACAGGGATTATTCGTTGTGCAATCGGGCCAGATTGTTGTAAACTGCATTTAAACCATTATTGAGAAGATTTAAGTGGTTATAAGGAAGCGTAATTCGGAGGACTAATATGACAGAGAATAAAAATGTGCTACCAGTAGAACAGCGTGAAGAACTATTAAAAGTATTACAAGCTCGTTTTGAGAAAAACATGAACCGCCATGAAGATCTTGAATGGGCTAAAGTTGAGGTGAAGCTGAATGCTAACCCTGAAAAGTTATGGTCACTTAACGAAATGGAAGTGACTGGCGGTGAACCGGATATTGTTGGATATGACAAAGAGAAGGACGAGTATATTTTCTGCGATTGTTCAAAGGAGAGTCCTAAAGGTCGTAGAAGCCTTTGTTATGATCTTGAAGCGTTAGAAGCAAGAAAAAAGCATAAACCAGAAAATAATGCTATTGATGTGGCAGCCGCTATGGGTATTGAACTATTAACGGAAGAACAATATCGAGAGTTACAACAACTTGGAGATTTTGATATGAAATCATCGAGTTGGGTACAAACACCTTCAGATATTAGAGAGCTTGGTGGAGCTCTATTTTGCGATTATCGCTTCGGACATGTTTTCGTGTACCACAATGGAGCAGATTCCTATTATGCTGCCAGAGGTTTCCGTGGCTCGTTAAAAGTTTAAATTAGGATGAATAAGAAAAAGAGCCTATAATCAGGCTCTTTTTCTTATTTATATTTTAAGAGTAAACTGTTACTACGCAGTTTTACTTAATTTATATGTTCCGTGGTTGTTTTTACGGAAAAGTTTAGGGAAAACATAGCCATCTAGTCCAATACGTCCAGCGTTCTGCCCTGCAACTAAAATGAACATAGTCAAAATAAGCAGGTTTGGGTTTACACTAACAGTTCCGCTTAATAAAAATGAAAGATTCATTATGATTCCGAAAAATGCAGCTGTTTTTGTTAATCCGCCTAAAATTAAACCTAGACCCACTAAAATTTCTCCCCATTGAACTAAAAAGCTAAATAGGTCTGCGTTTGGAAGGACAAAATGTTGAAGAAAATCTGCCCACCAACTTTGTACTGCAGGATGGTCACCTGATGCTTGAGCAATAGCACCCTTTAGAAAACCACTTGCGTCAAAAGATTGTCCGAAGACTTTGCCTATCCCAGCAGCGAGCCATGTATATCCTATGTAAAGCCGTAAAAGTAGTAATATGAAAGTAGCACGTTTATCAGTTCTTAAAAAATTGATAACCATTGAAATCCCTCCAATATTGTATTTACAAGTTTATTATATATCCAATGTGAAAAGATTCACAATGGATATAATGTGAACAAATTTATGATTTTTTATTTGTAAAATTGTACATAAAGCATTTTGAAATTTATTTTTGGAAGGTGAAGAATAAATGTGGTATGGGAGCTATCTATTTTAGTAGAGAGCTCCCAGAGTAAACAGATTCATGTAGTTTCTTTAGCATATCTGGGCATTACGTATTATTTCTCTGGTTTTATATAAGGAACAACTTGCGCAGTCACCCCTACAGAAGCACCGCGAATAAAGTCTTGGTTTTCTAATGCCTTAAAGTTTTCGGTTTTTCCTGTTAGCATAACACCTAAAATTTTCACTTGATCGAATGGTTTGTTTTTGTTTGCTTTTAAAAACTTCTGGATATCTTCGTCATGTCCATCGTCATCGTATTGGTTAAGTGAATCAACAAACTCTTTGTACGCTTCTTCAGGAGATGTGTCTGGATTGAATCCGTAAACGGGCATACCGGCAGGTCCTTTACTTTCATCTCCAATGGGTGAGGTCATATATAGCCATACGATATTTAAGTTATCTGGTATTTTTGTTTGAACTTCTTTTAATGTATAGGGTTGATTGAAAGAGATGGCAACTTCGGCAACATAGTTGTTCATTTGTGAAACTTCACCTAATTCATTTTGGACACCATCATGATAATCTTTAATATTCGGGTTATAAAATGTCGCAAATTTATTTTTTGTTTGTTTATCGTACTCATAAAATTCTGCATTGGACCTGGACCAATAAAAACCAGGCGTTAATTCATTGGAATCGATATTGATACGGATCCAACCATAGGAGCTTGTTAATGTGTTCCACGGGACGATATAACCATTAATATTTTTGGAACGATTTGATATAATATTGCCGCCAAACATAGATGAAT
The DNA here is from genome assembly GCF_008368905.1 of Bacillus sp. SH5-2. Lineage (NCBI taxonomy): Bacteria > Bacillati > Bacillota > Bacilli > Caryophanales > Bacillaceae > Bacillus > Bacillus sp. SH5-2. The sequence continues at coordinate 38,640 of NZ_QOSD01000018.1, read as the reverse complement.
TACTCGTTACTTGAGAATCAATTTGTACATTTGGTTCTGCAATTGTATTATGTAAAAATAGTCGTTCGTGAAGCTTCGTAGAGCTTTTCGCTGCGAAGTAATTGCCCACTTTATAAATGATAGGGATAAGTATGATGACAACGATAATAGAAGTAATGATGATTTTAAGTAACTGTTTCCTTTTAGCTTTTTTTAACGCATTTTTTAAAGAAGTATCCATTAAGGTTTTCCCCCTACTGTAGAATGAATTGTTTTACGTGCGCGATGTAATTTTTGTTTGACGCTGTTAACTTGAATATCTAGTATTAGGGCGATTTCTTCATATGAAAAATCATAATAATATTTTAAAAAGAAGGCTTCTTTATATTCTGGTTTTATATCTTTTAATAAATAGAAAATCTCGTCTTTATTTAAAACAGCATCCAATTCTCGGTCTGTATATTGTAGTTTTGAATAAATCTCTTCAGTTAAATAGATGTTTTGTTGCTCTTTTTTTCTCTTCAAGTCAATGTATTCGTTTAATGCGACCCTAAAAAACCATGGCCGTATGTTACTCTCGGTTAGGTCATCTAGCAACGTATATACTTTATAGAAAGTATTTTGGATGATGTCTTCTGCATCTTCTTTTATAGCCCCTTTCGCTAATAATAGTTTGAACACTTCCTCTCCTAGATTGATAAGATAGGAGGTCAATATATTTTCTTTTCCCATCATTTTTCCTCCCTACACTTATACAACGAATAGGTAATAGTAAATGTATACACTTAAATGCAAATTAGTTATTAACTACGGTTTATAGTACATGATACTTCATGAATAGGAGTAATTATTTCGTTTTTTGAAATATTAAATCTTTAATGTTAAAATAAAATTTGGAGATATATGGAGAGGGGACAAGGACTCAATATGTGGATGAACTTGTAATGATTCGAAAGTAGATAGATGAATTTTTCTCTCATAAGTGAGGGTTTATTTAGCTATCTGTAAATCATGCAAGGACTGCATATTTGGCTTGTACATCCCTTTTGTAAGGATAGATGCCTATTGGGGGAAAGTTTATATCTCTTATATAAAATATGCGTCCTTTAAACTTGGAGGAGTATATGATGAACCAATTAAAAAATAAAGTAGCAGTTGTTACAGGTGTAAGTCGCCTAGACGGTATAGGAGCAGCGATTTGTAAAGAATTAGCTGAGTCTGGATACGATATCTTTTTTACGTATTGGACAGAGTATGATAAAGAGATGCCTTGGGGCGTTGAGCAAAGTGAACAAATACAATTAAAAGAAGAGTTACTAAAAAACGGTGTCAAAGTATCGAGCATGGAGTTAGATTTAACTCAGAATGATGCACCGAAAGAGCTTATAAATAAAGTTACTGAACAACTTGGATACCCTCATATATTAATTAATAATGCAGCGTATTCTACGAATAATGATTTCTCTAATTTGACTGCTGAAGAATTAGATAGGCATTATATGGTGAATATTCGTGCGACTACATTGCTCAGTAGTCAATTTGCCCGAGGATTTGATAAGAAATCTGGTGGTAGAATTGTGAATATGACTTCAGGGCAATTTCAAGGGCCTATGGTTGGAGAGCTGGCATATGCAACAACGAAGGGAGCTATTGATGCTCTTACTAGTTCGTTGTCAGCTGAGGTAGCGCATTTAGGAATAACAGTGAATGCAATTAATCCAGGTCCAACCGATACAGGCTGGATGACTGAAGAGATAAAACAAGGACTAAGACCGATGTTTCCTTTCGGCAGAATTGGTGAGCCAAAGGATGCAGCAAGGCTTATTAAGTTTTTAGTAAGCGAAGAAGCAGGGTGGATTACTGGACAAGTTATTCATTCAGAAGGTGGATTTAAAAGATAAAAAGAAGGTATCTCACCCTGGTGAGATACCTTCTTTTTTAATCTTTTTTCAGTCTTCGTGCAACACCATTCCCTAAAGACTGCAATCCTTGAACGAGGATAATTAGAATAAAGACGGTTGCATACATTACTTCAGGTTCATAGCGTAAATGTCCGAAGCGATATGCTAAGTCCCCTAGTCCGCCAGCACCTACAAGACCAGCCATTGCCGTTGCGCCGATTAAGCCAATCGTTGCAATTGTTAATCCGAGTACAAGAGAGGGACGAGCTTCTTTCACCATAACGTGCCAAATAATTTTTATAGTAGAAACACCCATCGCTTGGTAGGCTTCAATGACACCGCGATCTACTTCTAGTAAAGCTGTCTCCATTAAACGTGCGATATAAGGGGCTGTGAAGACGACAAGCGGTACGATAACACCTTGCACACCAATGGATGTTCCCATCAGAAACTTTGTGAAAGGTAAAATAAAGAATAATAGAATGATAAATGGAAGAGAGCGAATGACATTAATAACTGTATTAAGAATAGGATAGATGATTTTATTTTCATGCTGTCCACCAGGTCTCGTTAAAACAAGTGTGACACCAAGTGGCAGTGCAATAAGGATCGAGATAAGTAATGAAATAGATGTCATTTGAAATGTTTGGATTGTTGCTTCCCATATGACTTTACCCCATTCATCCAAAAAGGACTTGTTTCCCATAGTCTGTTCTACCTCCTTCTACGATGATTCCTTGCTCTTGTAAAAAGGATAAAGCACGGTTTACCTCGCTTTTTTCACCCTGCATATGAACGACAAGTTTCCCATATGCCTCATGTTTTAACTGTGTAATATTACCGGATAAAATATTCGGATATACTTGGAAACGTTTCGTAGCGACAGCTAATGCTGGCTCCCCTGAAGAATGTCCTATAAAAGAAAGTGTTACAATTTCACCAGTAGTTTGTAGTTCTTTTTGTACTTCTTCTGGAATTTTCGCTGCAAATGCGCTATTTACAAATTTCTTTGTTGTTACATGTTGTGGGTTTGTGAAAATATCTTTTATAGTCCCGCTTTCGACTACAGATCCATGTTCCATAACAGCAACGCGATCACATATACGCTGGATGACATTCATTTCATGTGTAATGAGTAAAATCGTAATTCCAATTTCTTCGTTAATCTTTAATAGCAAATCAAGGATAGAATCGGTTGTTTCTGGATCTAATGCACTCGTTGCTTCATCACTTAATAAAACTTCAGGTTCATGTGATAGTGCACGGGCAATTGCAACACGCTGTTTTTGACCACCAGAAAGTTCGCTTGGATACGCATCTTTTCGATTAAAAAGATCGACAATGCGTAAATACTTTTCTACTCTTTTTTCAATTTCCGCTTTTGGAATGCCAGCAAGGCGTAACGGTAGTGCGATATTTTCATAAACGGTAACAGTTTTGAGTAAATTGAATCCTTGAAAAATCATCCCGATTTTTTGTCTCGCTTTTGCTAGTTCTTTTGCCGATAAAGTAGTTAAGTCTTGATTGTTTACAATGATATTTCCTGTCGTTGGTTTTTCTAATAAATTTACACAGCGAATTAATGTACTTTTACCAGCGCCGCTATATCCGATGATTCCAAATACTTCGCCCTTTGCCACTTTAATAGAAGTTGATTTAAGAGCTTCGACATTCCCCTTTTTTGTTGAAAATACTTTGGAAATATTTTTTAATTCGATCATTATCGTCAGCTCCTACCAAGACGGTAAAACAGAACCATCAAATTTTTTCTCGATAAATTCTTTTACTTCTTTAGATTGATAAGCTTTCTTTAATTTATTTACAACAGCATCATCTTTATTTTCAGTACGAACAACGACCCAGTTCACATATGGTGAATCTTTTCCCTCGCGGAAAATAGAATCTTTCGCTGGACTTAACTTTGCACTTAATGCAAAGTTTGTATTGATTGCGGCTGCTTTCACTTCACTTAGTTGTGTTGGTAATTGGGATGCCTCTAATTCGACAATCTTTAATTTTTTTGGATTTTCAATTACATCTTTCGCAGTTGCCTTTTCTGTAGCCTTTGGATCAACCTTTAACACCCCTGCTTTTTCGAACAGTTTCAAAGCTCGGAGTTCATTCGTCGGATCGTTTGGTACAGCAATTGCATCGCCCTCTTTTAATTCTTTTATATCTTTTAAGCTTTTAGAATATACACCCATAGGGAATGTTACTGTTGAAAATACTTCAGTTAATTTCATATTGCGTTCGGCTTTAAATACATCCAAATAAGATTTCGTTTGATAGCTATTTACATCAAGGCTTTTTTCATCTAAAGATACGTTTGGTGCTACATAATCATTAAATACTTTTACATCAATTTCGAGACCATCTTTTGCTGCAACTTCTTTTACCTTTTCAAAAATTTGTTCGTGCGGTCCACCTGTTACACCGACAGTAATCTTTTTCTCATCTAATGCTTTGACTTCTTTATCTGAACCCCCGCTACAGGCACCTAATAGTAGTACAGCTCCACTTACAATGCTTAGTAATACTTTTTTCATCTATAATTCCCCCTTAATATACGCTCCAAAATAAAAAGCACCTCTCAAAATAAGAGAGGTGCCGAATAGACGAAATAGGTTCCTCTCTCATCTTCCAAAACGAAAATTCGTTTTGCAGGAATTAGCACCTTAGCTTATATGTTATAAGCTCGGTTGCCGGGCATCATCGGGCCAGTCCCTCCGCCACTCTTGATAAGAGTATGTGTATGTAGTTTTTTAATATGGTACTAATAGTAAATCTTACAAAAAGAATTGTCAATGTTATTTTCAGAAAATATTTTATTTTATGGTAATCGAAACATTCCCTTTTTTACGCCCTGTCTCTACGTACATATGGGCTTCTGAAATTTCTTCTAACGGGTAAGTTCTATCAATAACGGGCTTTAAATCTTCTGTTTCAGTTAGTCTTTTTAGTAGAAACATATCTTCTTTACTTACTTTTGCCATCATGCCATTAACAGATACATATATACCAGTAGGCGTTAATACCTTTTTTCCAAGGGATTTATTATGTTTTCCAACTGCATCAAATATAATATCATAGCATTCTCCCTGCTTAGTAAAATCTTCTTTCGTATAATCGATTACTTTATCCGCCCCTAAAGATTGCACTAGTTCAAAATTTAAATGACTACAAACAGCTGTAACGGTTGCACCGAAATATTTAGCAAGTTGTACAGCAGCTGTTCCTACTGATCCAGATGCGCCGTATATTAGCACTTGTTGCCCCTTTTTTATACGGGCCTTTCTTAAGAAGTGTAGTGCCGAAGTTCCGCCAAAGGGAATAACTGCTGCTTCCTCATACGTTACGTTATACGGCTTTAATGCTATTAATCCACTTTCATGTACACATGTATATTCTGCATAACCACCGACATTAAGCTCTGTTAATGCAAAAACGTGGTCTCCTTTTTTAAATAGAGTTACATCCGTTCCAATTTCTTCGATTTCTCCGGATAATTCTACGCCGAGTATAGGTTTTCTCGGTTTTTTTAAACCTAATATAATCCGCATAGGAATCCAAAATAAGGGTGGGCTATTAAAACCACGTATTCTACAATCTCCAGTCGTTACACTTGTTGCATGAATTTTAACTAATACTTCGTTTTTTTTAGGTGTAGGTTTTTCTACATTTTGGAGCTTTAGAACATTAGGTGGTCCATACTTTGTGCAAATAATCGCTTTCATAATGACCTCCTGAAATTAGTTGTTTTCTTTACATCATATTTGAAATTTTCCTCAAACATGTTGTTATATAGTGAATAAATTTAAGGAGAAATATTACGAATTATATGGATTTCGTAGGAAAAGGGATGATATGATTTTGGAAGGAGGGGACGTTATGAAGAAACTTATTTTAATTTCAAGCTTAGTACTTACAGTCGGTCTAGGAGTAGGGTGTAGTAATGAGAAAACGACAAAAACTGATGAACCGAAGAAAGAATCAGTTCAGAAAGAAAAGGAAGTAGCAGCAAAGGATGTTTTCAAGAAAGCGAATGACGCTTTTAAAAATGAAGAAAATGTAACGATGACATATGATGTGGGGATAAAAGCTGAAGGAACAGAGATGAATGTAATGAAGGCGAAAATGCAATTAGAGCCGAAGAAAAAGAATTCTCGTTCTGAAATGAATGTTTCTGGTACCGATATTGTAGTTTATACGGTAGATGGTAAAGTTGCCGGTCAGGTGAAAAATCCTAATACAGGAGAAGTTATATCTGTACCGGAGGAGCAATTAAATGCGGGCGGAATGAAAGCAACGCAAGATATTGTAGATAATTTAGAAGTGCCAGCAGTAGTTTTAGATAAAATGAAGATGGAGAAAAGCGGGGATAAATATAAACTGAAGTTCACATTAAAAGGGCAAGAAACAGAAAGTATGTTAACTAGCATGGATGAAACGCAGAAGAAAATGTTACAAGCACAAAATGCAAAGATAACAGAAGTGAATGCAGAATATATTATTACAAAAGATTTTAAATATGAATTAGCAAAGATAGATATGATTATGAGCGGTAATGGTACAGATAAAGCACATATTACGACTGATGCAAAATTTACATCGTACGAAAAGTTTGAACCGATACAGCTGCCAGCAGCAAAGTGATAGTCTTGATGAGAGAGGGACCTGAAACAAGTGGGCCCTCTCTTTTTTGTTAATATTTTCTTCTTAGAAAAATAGGTACAATATGAAGAGGAAGAACGTTAGAAGAGGAGAGTGCCATTTGAAAAAAAGAAAGATAGTAGTTGTCGTTTTAGCGTATACGGTGTTGTTAACAGCATCTATACATACATATAAAAAACAACTCGATCATCCTATTATGAGTGATGTAGGTAAATTGCTTCCGACAAAAATAAAACGTGTTGAAAGTGCTACAGAGGAGGAGTCGTTAATAAAATTAGTGCGAGATGCAAAAGTTTCAGGAGAGAAGATCTCTATTGCAGGTATGCAACATAGCCAAGGCGGACAGACGTATTATCCGAACGGTACGATGCTTGATATGAAAGGATATAGCGAAATATTAGAGTTTGATCCAGAGAAAAAGAGGATTAGGGTACAAAGCGGTGTTACATGGAATGATATTCAAAAGAAAATAAATCCATATGGTCTTGCGGTTCAGGTAATGCAGTCGCAAAATATTTTTACGGTTGGAGGTTCATTAAGTGTTAATGTACATGGTCGTGATATTCGTCATGAAGCATTGATTGATACAGTTGAATCATTTCGACTATTAATGGCAGATGGCACTGTACGTAATGTAAGTAGAGAAGAAAATGCAGATTTATTTCCTTATGTTATCGGCGGTTACGGGTTATTTGGTGTCATTTTAGATGTGACCTTAAAGTTAACAGATGATGAATTATATGAAATGCACACGAAAATGCTAGATTATAAAGAATACACGTCTTATTTCAAAGAGAAAGTGAAAAAAGATGAAAATGTTCGTATGCACTTAGCACGTATTTCTGTCGCTCCACATTCATTTTTAAAAGAAATGTATGTGACAGATTATGTATTGGCAGAAAGTCAACAGAAGCTGGAAGAGTACAGTGAGCTAAAAGAAGAAAATATTATAGCTGCACCGAAATTTTTGCTTGGATTATCACGTTATAGTGATTGGGGGAAGAATACATTTTGGGATATACAAAGAAGTTATTTTGAACGTACAGACGGACAGTTTGAGACACGAAATAATGTTATGAGGTCAGATAGTGCTTTTATGGAATATGAAAATCCGAACCGTACAGAAGTGTTACAAGAATACTTTGTTCCTATAGAGTCCTTCACGGAATATATAGATGATTTACGTACCATATTAAGTGAAGAAGAGCTGAATTTGCTCAATATTACGATTCGTTACGTGGAAAAGAATGAAAATGCAGTTTTATCCTATGCGAAAGATGATATGTTTGCGTTAGTTCTTTTAATTAATCAAGGGCGCTCTGAAAATGAGGTAAAGAAAACAGAAGATATCATTCGGAAGATGATCGATGTTACTTTAAAATATCACGGTAGTTACTATTTGCCGTATTATTCTTATCCAACGAAAGATCAGTTAAAGAAAGCATATCCTCGTATAGAAGAATTTATTCAGAAGAAAAAGGACATAGATCCAGAAGAGAGATTTGTGAATTTATTTTATAGGGAGTATACGAAATGACATATAGAAGATTTGTAGCCTCACAAAGCATGATTATGATGGCGGGAAGTATGGTATTTCCTTTTTACATTTTACTGCTTCGAAATGTTGGAAATAGCTTCTCGCAGTTTGGATGGGCTTATGGCTTATTTGCTTTAACTGCAGCACTTGTATATCCATTAGTTGGAAAGGTGTCGGATAGAGTAGGAGATAGAAAATTATTAATCATATACGCTTGGTCTATGGCAATAGTAATGCTTTGTTTTCCAATTGCGAGTGAAGTTTGGCATGTATATATTCTTCAAATTGTAATGGGGGTTTTAGGTGCTGTGCAGCGTAATACAGAAAAAACATCATTAGCACGAAAGGTTGCGCAGGAAAAGGCTGGTTATGAGATTGGAAAATATCATGTGTGGACATCGATTGGCGGGGCAGTAGCGATTATTGCAACTGGATATTTAGTAGATTTCTTTACAATTGGTACAATTTTTTACATTGCATCTATCTTATATGTAGTGAGCGGCGTTGTATTAAGTAGTAAAAAAGCATAATAATTCCCATTTTTACCTGATTAACCTTTATTTGTTATACTGAAAGGGAAAATAAAAGAAAAGGGGACATTGCCTTTGATGAAATTTTTAGTTTTAGCTATTCTCACTTTGTTTTTGATTCCATGGACACGAAGCGGTAGTAATAAACTTCGAGCGGTGGATAAGAAAGGGGATGAGAAGGTTGTAAAGGGTAAGAAATCATCCATTTTAGTTATCCCTATTTTATTTTGGATAGGTATAGCAATCTATGAATATCTTTGGTTAATTGATGATCGAGTAGATTCGATTCTTACTCATTATTCTGTTGCAGTAGCAATTTTAATTGGGCTTGTTTTATTTTCACAAGATAAGATAGGGAAATTAGAAGGTACGTTAAAGGGACTTCTAATGTTGATTTTACTAGCAAGTTACGGCTATTTTGGTTATTTGCATGATATAGTAATCACGCAAACGAAATATGATTCGGTTGTTAAGATAGAGAAAGAGATTTCGGAGCCATTTACTGAAAACGATCAGCCGTTTACAGTACCGCCAAAGACAGCGGAGAATAAGATGAAAAAAGTATTTGGGGATATTCCGAAAGTAGCTTATTTTGAGCTAGGAGAATTAACGCCACAAATGGTAAATGGTGAGGCTTTATATGTAGCGCCAATTGAAGTTTCAGGATTTTTTAAAGCACGTAAAGCTGAAACAATCCCAGGGTACGTAACGATGTCAGGTACGAATCCTGATGCCGAGGCGAAACTGCATCTCGGTTATAAAATGAAATACGTGCCAAGCATGTTCTTCGGTAATAATTTAGAGCGTGTTGTAAGGCAAGCGGAACCAAATTTAATCTTTAAAGGGAAACCTAAATTTGAAGTTGATGATAAAGGGAAACCATATTATACAATGACGTATGGTGAATTTATTTCAGGAAGATCTGGATTTGAGGTAGAGGGTGTTGTCGTAGTAGATGCACAAACAGGCGAAGTAAAAAGATACGATAAAGGAAAGGCACCTAAGTTTGTTGATGGCGTATTAAATCATGAGACTGCATCTACGTTAAATACGTACTTTGGTAAATATATTCACGGATTTTGGAATACGAAATTCTCGCAAACCGATATGAAGATTCCGACTGAGTGGGGGACAAAAGAAGGAGTCACACCGATCTTCGGTAAGGATGGAACTCTATATTACTTTACTGATTTCACCTCTCCGAAAGAAGGAGTAGATTCTGCGTTAGGTTACTCACTCATTGATGCGCGTACAGGTAAGTTGTATTATTATAACGGCAAAGAAGTAAAGGGAATTATGGATGGTTCAGCGGCTTCAGAAGTAGTGGATAATTCCTTTAAGAGAGAGAAATGGCACGGAACGATGCCAGTTATTTATAACGTGTACGGTAAACCTTCTTGGATTGTACCTGTTATTGATGACGGCGGATTAGTACGTGCTCATACTGTCATATATGCTTCTAATGCGAAAGTATTTGCAACTGGTTCGACGCAAAAAGAAGCGCTTGAGAATTATAAAAATGCGCTGAGTGGAAGTGGAGATTCATTTAGACCGACTTCAAGTGGAAAAGAAGCACAAAAAGAAGGCGTTGTACAACGTGTATATAAAGAAAAATCAGGTGAAAATACAATCGTGTACGTACTGTTAGAGAATGAACAAAAAGTATTTATGATACCTGTGAAGAAATTCCCATATGCTATGTTTACAGAAGTGGGAGATCCAATTCAAATCACATATTTAGATACAGGAGAGGCGATGTCTTCCGTATCTAAATTTACAAATAGTAATTTGAACAAGTAAAGCGATAGAGATTCTATCGCTTTTTTTACAGAATTAAACAGGGAAATGCGCTATACTTGACGTATGTTTATGTTGTAACTATAATTGTTACGATTTAGTATGTATAGGAAAGGGTGAACGGAAAAAGTGAATGGAGTTAATCAGGAAATATATAAGCCTGTAAAGACAAACAGGTTATGGATGATCCTTGTGTTAGGGACACTTACGGCGATTGGGCCATTATCTATCGATATGTATTTGCCTTCTTTACCGAAATTAACAGATGATTTACAAACGGGTGCATCCCTTGCGCAGCTTACATTGACAGCCTGTTTGCTTGGGCTTTCAGTAGGACAATTATTTGTCGGTTCGATTAGTGATATTTACGGAAGGCGCAAACCTCTTATTATTGCACTTATTATTTATGTAGCTTCTTCTTTACTTTGTGCTGTTGCACCATCTATTTGGAGTTTAGTTCTTTTACGTTTCTTACAAGGTGCTTCAGGGTCTGCTGGTATTGTTATATCACGTGCAATGGTACGTGATATGTACTCAGGTTCTGAAATGACGAAGTTTTTCTCGCTGCTCATGTTAGTAAATGGGGCAGCACCTATTTTGGCGCCGATTATTGGAGGACAGTTGTTACAGTTCACAACATGGCGCGGTGTCTTTATCGTTCTTGGAGCGATTAGTGTATTCATGTTAATATCAGCTATTTTCGTATTACGTGAAACATTACCTCCTGAAGAAAGAGAAACAGGTGGTTTGTCAGGGACATTGGCGACATATGGGAAACTTCTAAAAGATCGTTTGTTTATGGGATATGCATTGTCACAAGGATTAGTAACAGCGGCAATGTTTGCTTACATTTCGGGATCACCATTTGTATTGCAGAACATATACGGAGCATCACCACAGCAATTTAGTTTATTCTTTGCGATTAACGGTATCGGTATTATTATTGCTAGTCAGGTAACGGGTCGTTTAGCGGGGAAAGTGAATGAGAAGACATTATTTGTTGCTGGTATTATTATTGCAGCTGTTGGTGGCTTATCTTTACTACTGACAATCGTACTAGGAATAGGTTTAATTGGTGTTTTATGTTCATTATTCCTTGTTGTATCAAGTGTCGGGGTTGTATCAACAACTGGTTTCTCTTTAGCGATGAGAAATCAAAAACAAGCTGCAGGAACCGCATCTGCTTTATTAGGCTTATTACAGTTCATTTCAGGAGCACTTGTTGCACCGCTAGTAGGTATTGGTGGAAGTAACACCGCATTACCGATGGGTGTTGTGATAGCCCTTTGTGAAATCGGTGCGGTACTATGCTATTTATTTATGGCAAGAAGAAGTGAAAAGCAGTTTGAACTGCAACAAAAACAAAATGTAGAAGCTTAATAAAAAGGGCTGATTCAAAGGGAATATTTGAATCAGCCCTTTTTTTATTTTTTTGAAATAACTCCTATCTATTTGTAAGTTGATAGAGTAAAGTGATGCAAAAGTTATTCGCATAAAGTGACGATACTGTGACAAAAATGTTGGTATATATATTACGATATCGTCTTAAGTGTAAAAAGTAGGATGTTCTCGGTATAATAACAAGTGGAGATAAAAGAAACTATAATGAGTAATAGCTGTAGATAAAAGGAGAATTAGAGATGAAGAAGGTTTTGAGTATTGCTGTAATGGGAAGTATGATCCTTCTAGCAGGATGTAATGGAAATAAAGATACGAAAGAACCAAAAGAAAAGGTAGAGCAGTCCACTGAGCAAACAGAAGAGATGAAAGAATACCGTGCAGTACATGAAAAATATGATTTGAAAATGAATAAAGAAATTAATAAAGCGTTGCAGTTATTTGAAGTGGCAAAAGAAAAGGGTGGTAAGGAAATAACGAATGCTACATATAAAGAAGACGTGCAAAAGATAACAACGAGCATGTTAGAAGATATTGATCATATACGTAAAGAAATTCGTGTTCCAAAATCGAAAGAGGAAGAACATGAGTTATATGTTGGCTTCTTAAATGAATCGGAACAAGCGATGAAAAAATTACAGAAGTTAGCTAAAGATGAAGATTCATCATTGATTCGTGATATAGAAATTAACTTTGCAACAGCATCGACATACTATAAACGTTTTCAAACAGAAGCGAAAAAATAACCTTGCGTGTGCAAGGTTATTTTTTCTTCTTACCATCTCCGTCTTCATCTTCGCATACTAACACTCTCTGCTCTTCGTGAAATTCGGAAATAGTTTGTCCGGTAATATTATCAAAGGGTGTGTAAAAAGAGGTGATGCTTTTCTTTTTAATGAAAAGTTTATAAAATCCAATGAGAACAAGGATGACGATTGTTAACGGTAATCCTATAGTTGCCAGCAGTAAGGGATCCATCTTATAACTCCTTTAATATAATTTCTTTTTATTATAAGCGAAAAAATGCGATTTAGATAAATGGACCTATTAAAAACTGATTTTTCTAAATATATCCAATTTTATTGACTTTTCATTTTTTCAGAATTATAATTCGAAATATACAATTTGAACCAAATAATAATATAGCAATTTACTTATCCAGAGAGGTAGAGGGACTGGCCCTATGACACCTCAGCAGCGGGTTCTGTAACAGGAACACCGTGCTAATTCCAGCAAGCAAGTCTTGAAAGATAAGTGATGGGCCTTCGTTTATTAAGCCTTGATCTTATTTTTTAAGATCAAGGCTTTTTGTATTCTAAAAAGAGAAAAGGGAGTAATGGGAAAAGTACATGGATAAAACAAAGTAAATTTATGAGTTTAGGGGGTTATTGGAGTGTATGTTGTTAAAAAACTATCAGTTATGGTATTTACACTATGGATTATTACAACAGTAACATTTTTGATTATGCACATTATCCCAGGTGATCCATTTTCATCGGATGCAAAGATCTTTCCAGCAGAAGTTGTGCAGAATATGAGAGCAAAGTATCACCTTGATGAACCGTTATGGAATCAATATGTTGCATATTTAGATGGCGTAGTTCATTTTGATTTTGGTGAATCGGTTCAATCAACCGGACAAGGCGTATCAGAAATAATCACAACTGGCTTTGGTCCATCAGCAATTATTGGTCTACAAGCACTTGTTATTTCGTTGCTAGTCGGAATTGCTGCAGGTACATTTGCTGCTCTCTATCATGGGAGGGTAATTGATTATGGTGTGAGTTTACTTGCAATCCTTGGTATTTCTATTCCGAGTTTTATTTTAGCACCACTATTTATACAAGTATTCGCTATTCAATTTGAGCTCTTACCAGTAGCCTCTTGGGGAACATTCGAACATACGGTATTGCCATCCTTTGCATTAGCATTAGGGCCAATCGCGGTTATTACAAGGTTTGTGCGTTCTAATATGATTGAAGTATTGCAGAGCGATTATATTAAATTAGCAAGAGCGAAAGGTATACCAATTAAGAAGATTATTATAAGGCATGCCCTTCGAAATGCAATTGTTCCAGTACTAACGTTTGTTGGACCGTTAATGGCTGGACTTTTAACAGGTACTTTCATTATTGAAAAGATCTTTGCAATTCCTGGTCTTGGAAAATATTTTGTAGACAGTATTTTTAACAGGGATTATCCGGTGATTATGGGAACGACAATTTTCTATAGTGCATTATTAATTTCTTGTATTTTCATTACAGATATTATTCATCGTATTGTTGATCCGCGTATTCGTTCTATTACGTAAGGAGGGGGGCATATTTAAATGGGAGCTTATGAAATCAATAAACAGTTATTAACGAATGAAGAGAAAAAAGAATTAACGATAAATAAAGAGCAGCAAACGATTAGCCAGAAAAAAGAAGTGTTTCGTAAATTTGTATCAAATCCAATCGCGGTTCTAGGGACGGTGACATTATTACTTATTATTATTTTCTCCCTTATTGGTGAAAGTTTAACCCCTTTCACTGCAAGTGAACAAATAAAAGAGGCGACAAACTTACCACCTAGTAGTGAGCATTGGTTTGGAACAGATGATTTAGGTAGAGATATTTGGGCACGTACTTGGGCCGGTGGGAAAATCTCACTAGTAGTTGGATTAGTAGCAGCTGTTCTTGATATAGGACTGGGTGTACTGATCGGAGGATTTAGTGGATATGTGAGAGGGCGTAATCGCCTTGGTACGTTAATTGATGAGTGGATTATAAGAGGGATTGAAGTATTATACGGTATCCCATATTTATTAATTGTTATTTTACTATTAATCATTATGAAACCAGGACTTTTTACAATTATCATTGCCCTTGCATTAACAGGATGGATAGGTATGGCACGTCTTGTTAGGGCGCAAGTCTTATCTTTGAAGCAAAGAGAATTTGTTATTGCAGCGGAGCGATTAGGCACATCGCATATGAAAATTATATACGGACATATCATTCCGAACTTAACTGGCATTATTATCGTGAATTTATCATTTACAATTCCAGCAGCTATTTTCTCAGAATCATTTTTGAGCTTTATCGGACTGGGGGTACAATCACCAGCAGCAAGCTGGGGGACGATGACAAATGATGCGCTTGGGACATTATTGAGCGGGGAGTGGTGGCAACTATTTTTCCCATCGCTGATGATCGCGCTCATCATGTTCGCATTTAATGCAATTGGTGATGGTTTGCAAGATGCAATTGATCCAAAAATCGTAAAACGAAATCGAAAGGAGAAAAAACATGGGACAGCTCTTATCTTTAGAAAACGTAACGTTAGCCGTTGAAAAAGAGAATAGTAAGCAAGCAATTGTGAAGCATGTTTCCTTTTCTATTAGCGAAGGTGAAATAGTTGCACTTGTAGGAGAAAGTGGTTCAGGGAAAAGTGTTACAGCACAATCCATTATCGGTTTAAATCAAGAATCTATTCATATCGATGATGGAAGCATTCTTTTTCAATCTCAAGGATTAACGAATTTACAAGAATCAGAATGGAATCAAATTCGAGGGAAAGATATTTCATTCATCTTTCAAGACCCGTTGTCCTCTTTAAACCCGACGATGAAGGTAGGAAGACAAATTACAGAAGTAATTTTGCAACATGAGAAAAAATCGAAAAGAGAAGCAAAGAAAATAGCGATTAACTTGTTAACAGATTTAGGGATACATGAACCGGAGAAACGCTTTGAACAGTACCCACATCAATTAAGCGGAGGCATGAGGCAACGTATTTGTTTAGCAATTGCATTTGCTTGCCACCCAAAGCTCGTTATTGCGGATGAACCTACGACAGCATTAGACGTAACAATTCAAAAGCAAATTATGGAGTTATTAAAGGAAAGAAAGGAAAAGCAAAATACGAGTATTTTATTAATTACTCACGATTTGGCACTTGTACGTGAAGTAGCGGATCGAGTAGTTGTGATGTATGGGGGACGTGTTGTTGAAAAAGGAACGATAGAGGAAGTGATAGGTTCTCCTAAACATCCATACACGAAAAGCTTATTACAAGCAATTCCGAATATGGATGATTCCGAAAAAGTATTACGTGCAATCGAAGGAACGACACCTTCTATTGAAACATTAAATAGCTTTGGCTGCCCTTTTGTCAATCGTTGCCCAGTAGCGATAAAAGAATGTATTCATCGTTTCCCGGAGAGAACAACATATTCTAGGGAGCATAGCTCACATTGCTGGCAGCATGTTCTGGAGCATGATAAAGCGAGATCAAAAGAGGAGGTGAATGCTTTATGACGACAGATTTAATTACTGTAAAGCAAGTAACGAAAACATATGGAAGTAAAAATAAAGAAATCGCAGCGTTAAAAGATATATCACTTTCTATCTCGAAAGGAACAACGCTTGGCATTATTGGTGAAAGTGGTTCAGGAAAAACAACACTTGGAAAGCTCATAGCTGGGATTGAGAGTCCAACGTCTGGTGAAATTGATTATAACGGTCAAGTTGTTCACAAGTTGAAGGCAGCTCATAAGCGTGATTTCTTACAGAAAGTACAGTTTATTTTTCAAGATTCCACAGCAGCATTAAATCCGCGCTGGAAAGTACGCGATAGCGTAACTGAAGGTTATATTTCATTCGGACTCGGTGATAAAGGATTGAAAGATAAAGTAGCAGGCGATGCGCTAGAGCGTGTTGGATTAGATAGACGATATATTGATCGCTATCCACATGAATTTAGCGGGGGACAACGTCAACGTATTGCTATTGCAAGAGCGTTATTGTGTGAGCCAGAAGTATTGATCCTTGATGAACCAATTTCAGCATTAGATGTTTCATTGCAAATTCAAATTGTACATTTGCTGCAAAAAATTCAAAAGGAGCAAGGCTATACATATTTATTTATCGCACATGATTTACCGATGGTTCACTATTTATGTGAAAAAGTGGCTGTCCTATATAAAGGAGAACTTGTTGAATTTGGAAATACGGACGAAGTATTCCGTAATCCACAACATTCTTATACAAAAACATTATTAGCATCAACACCAAAAATTTCAGTTTAAAGGGGAATGTAGGATGAAGAAGTTTTTATTATTTGTCATTATGACCGTATTAGCAATTACTTCTGTCGCTTGCGGTAAGAAAGACACTTCAAAAGCAAGTGCTAGTAAAGGAGAGCGTTTCGTAACGAATCTTGGTAGTGATTCTTATACGCTAGATTCAGCAATTTCAACAGATAATAACTCTAATTATGTAATTGAGCACTTATTTGCAACTTTGTATAGACAGACAAGTGATGGGAAATTTGAAAAGGATTTAGTAGAGAAAGAGGAAGCTGGGGCAGATGGAAAAGAGTATACGTTCTATTTGAAAAAAGGATTAAAATGGTCTGATGGTTCCCCGTTAACAGCAAAAGATTTTGAATTTGCTTGGAAGAGAATATTAAATCCTAAAACGGGTTCTATGAATGCAACAGAACTATATTTCATTAAAGGTGGAGAAGCATTTAATACAGGGAAAGGTGAAGAAGATGCAGTAGGAATTCAAGCGGTAGATGATGTAACTCTAAAGTTACAATTTGAACATCCAGTGACGTCTATTAAACGAACATTATCCCAGTCGTTATATATTCCGCTTAATAAAAAATCTATTGATGAAAAAGGTAAATTAAAAGTAGATCCAAAAGAATTAATTACAAATGGTCCTTTCACATTGAAAGAATGGAAGCATAATCAAGCAATTATTCTAGAAAAAAACAAAGAGTTCCATGATAAAAAAGTAGCATCAAAAGAAATTGAATTCCGTATTATTCCAGAAGGTAAAACAGCGTATCAATTATACAAATCTGGAGAACTAGATTTATTATCTCACATACCAACGGATTTAGTTGAGAAAGAACAAAACAATAAAGAGTTTAAAAAAATGCAAGACTACTCAACTCATATTTACTCATTTAATTCAGAGAAACCACCATTTACAAATGCTAAAATTCGTAAAGCTTTTGCATTAGCTGTAGATCGTAAGTTTATCGTAGAGAAAATATTAAAGAATAATGCAAAAGAAGCATATGGCTTTGTTCCAGAAGGAGCAAAAACAGAAGGTGGCCGCGACTTCCGTAAAGAGAAAGGTGATTACTTTAAATATGATCCTGCAGTAGCTAAGAATCTATTAGAAGAAGGTATGAAGGAAGAAGGATGGACTACTCTTCCAGAAGTAACAGTAAAATATTCAGACAAGAAGAAAATAGCTGAAACACTTCAAGAAATGTTTAAGAAAAATCTTGGTGTAGATGTGAAAATAGAAGGTAAAGAGTGGAAAAGTTATATTGATATGTACAAACAAAGTGACTTCCAAATTGCATACATGGGATGGGGAGGATCTACATTAGATCCAGCTGCTCAATTAGAAATTTATGCAGGTGATGGACCAAATAACTATGCGAAATGGTTTAACAAAGACTTCGATAATTTAATTAATCAAGCAAAATTAGAACAAGATGAAAATAAACGTTTTGACTTATTACATCAAGCAGAAGATATTATGTTTACAGAATATCCTTTAATCCCACTTGTATTTCCAACAGACTCTTATTTACAAAAGTCATCTGTATCTGGATTAGAATACTACGTAGGATCTCAACCAAGCTTACGATATGCTACGAAGTAACATCAACCAAGCTTACGATATGCTAAAAAATAAAATAAAGAAGTAGGCAACCGCCTACTTCTTTATTTTATTTCTCTTTTGTATTCTTTTTTCGTTCCATCAGAGAAGACAACTTCTAAATCAAATTTTTGATAGTCTTTATCAAGTTTGAACACGTTCACTACTTGATCAATTACTTCTTGGTCAGCAGTATCTTTATCAAATTTTAATTCTTGTAGAAGTGGGCTTAATTTTGTGATAGCCTCGTCTCCTGTTAATTTTACATCTGCTTTATGATCTTCAATTTTTGCTTCCATTTTCTTATCAGCTGCTACATTTTTATAGTCTGCTTCGTAGTCTTTCTTTGTATCTTGGTAGTCTGCCTTTAAATCGAATTCATTGAAGTTTAGTTTTAAATCTGCAGGAGCCTCATTTTTTGCTTCTTCAGTCGTCTTTTTATTAGAAGTTGTATCTTCTTTTGCAGGAGCTTTACATCCTGTTAATGCAGGTACTAGCATAAGAGCTAATAAAATTGATAGTAGAGTTCTCATTATAAATTCCTCCTTATGTAACTTTGTTCTATACAAGTTTTTCCCAAAATCATGTAATTATGTATGTGTTGAAAATAAATTATTATTCTGTAGTCACAAGGGCTAATCCGCAATTTAAATCAAAAACAATTTGTATGTATATGGTAAATTGAAGTTGTGAGGAGGGACTAAAATGCATGAAGAATATAAAGAGATAATAAAAAAATCAATTGATTATATAGAGAATCACTTACATGAAGAGCTTACAACAGAAAGGGTGGCATCTCACAGTGCGGTGTCGATGTACCATTTTCATCGTATTTTTCAAAGGTATATTGGGATGAGTGTAACGGATTACATTCGAAAGAGAAGATTAACTCATGCTGCACAGGCTTTAGTATCGACTGAAAGAGCTGTTATTGATATTGCAGTGCAATATGGTTTTTCCTCACAAGAGGCATTTACTAGAGCTTTTAAAAGAATGTTTCAATTGCCACCAAAGAAATATCGAAAGTACTTCCAGTCATTTTATATAGAAAGGGAGGGTGTTTCAATGCAAAAAGGTATACCGAAAGGATGGATTTTAAGTGGAAGTCATCCTGCTGAATATGAGATGGGTTTAGATTATGAAGTTGCCCATCAAGGAAAAGTAGCTGCATACATAAAAGCAAAAGAGAATGTTACACACGGAGGATTTTCGACATTAATGCAAATGTTCCGAGCGGATAAATATGTAGGGAAGAGATTACGTTTTACAGCATTTGTTAAGAGTGAAAATGTAAGAGATTGGGCGGGATTGTGGATGCGAGTAGATGGAAAAGATACAGAACCGCTCGCTATGGATAATATGCAAAATCGCCCCATTAAAAATACGAATAACTGGCAATCGTACTCGGTTGTATTAGATATAAAAGAAGAAGCACTTGGTATTGCATTTGGTGTTTTATTATCAGGAGAAGGTTGTGTGTGGCTAGATAGTATTCGATTTGATGAAGTAGATGAAAAAATTCCTTCAACAGATTTGGCAGAGAACTTTTATGAAACACTTTTAGAAGAGCCGGTGAATCTGCAATTTGAAGAGATAGAAAAGTAAGGAGAAAAGATATGCTCAAATATGTAAAACTAATAAGTATTAGTTTAGTAATATCGTCTTGTATTATGGGAATTAACTATTTAATTAGCTATCTTTGGTCGGGGCATATACCTTCTTTGACGTGGAGAACATATTTGATGTTTATGATTACATTTATGATGAGTTTTAGTTCAATGCAAAAAGAGAGCTATGAAGAGAACTGATGATCGTTTTTTTATCTTTTTATCAGTGATACACAAATGTTGATAACTAGATTAGGGATTATTTCCCGTAACAAACGGTTATCATACAATAATATTTGGCGGAGTTAATTTAGAGAGAAATATTATTTCGTTATTACTTATTATACTAGTTACAGAATTAGTAATGGGAGTCACTGTAGTTAAAGAAGTATAAAGTAAAAAGGTATCCTTCGAGGGATACCTTTTTTACTAGCGTTTATTATTTTGCAACTTCTGTCCACTTGTAGTTAAACTCACCACCGAAGTCAGTTGTTACAAGTCCTTTAATGAAAGAGCGTTGTAAGTAAGAACGACCTTGTTGGTATAAAGGAGCGACAGCACCGTCTTGTAATAAGATTTTTTCAGCTTGCTTCATTGTCTCAAAGCGTGCTTTTTCATCGCCGGCTAAATCTGTTTTCACTTTATGAATTAGCTCGTCGTACTCTTTGTTGGAGTATTTATCGAAGTTATAAGCACTATCTGTTGTAAATAAATCTAAGAATGTAATTGGATCAGCGAAGTCAGGGCCCCAGCCATCAATACCGATTTCATAATCACCACTTAATAGTAGTTTCAACTGTTGTTTACGTGGTTGTGGTTTTAAATTCACTGTTAATCCGTCTAAGTTCTTTTCTAGTTCACCTTTTAAATATTCACCAGTCTTTTTAGCTAAAGCATTATCACTTGTTAATAGTTCGATTGTTACTTTGTCAGTACCAAGTTCTTGTTTCGCTTTTTTCCAGTTTTCTTTCGCTGCTTTCACATCATCTTTGACTAGGTTTCCGTTTTCTTTACGGAAGTCATTGCCTTCTGGACTTTTTGCGAATTTTGCAGGAACCATTCCTTCAGCTGGAACAGCACCGTTATTTAAAATTGTTTCTACGTACGCTTTTTTATTCATTGCACCGTTAATAGCAAGGCGTGCATGTTGATTTTTTAATGTTTCATTCTTTTGATTTAGTCGTAAAAATTGAATGCCAATTTCAGCGCGTTCTTTGAAGTTTGGATCGCCCTTATATTTATCAACAAACTCCGCAGTTAAAGCAACACGATCAATTTGTCCTGAATCATATAAGTTCACTTCTGTAGATTTATCTTTAACGACATTGAAGTTGATTTCTTCTAATTTTACCGTTTTAGCATCCCAATAGTTAGGGTTCTTCTTCAATTGGAAGCTTTGCTCGTGTTTCCAGTTATCTAATGTGAAAGCACCGTTGTAAATTAAATGATTTGTTTCCAAACCATACTTATTGCCTTGAGATTTTAAGTAATCTTCATTAATTGGTAAGAATGTTGAGAATGTCGTTAAGCTTAAGAAGTAGGGAACAGGACGGTCTAGTTGTACTTCTAAAGTTTTATCATCAACAGCTTTGACCCCTAGTTGATCAATTGGCAATTGTTTTTGGTTTATTTGTTTCGCATTCTGTATATCGAAGAATAAGAATACATATTCAGCTGCTGTATCAGGATTTACGGCACGTTGCCAAGCGAAGACAAAGTCTTTTGCTGTAACAGGAGTACCGTTTGACCATTTTGAATCACGTAGGTGGAATGTATATTTTGTTTTATCGGGACTAACGTCAACCGACTCGGCAACACCAGGAATCGGTGTATTATCTTCTCCCATTGCATATAACCCTTCAAAAACATTTCGCATTACGTTCATGGATTCCCCATCCGTTGCTTTTGCAACATCCATTGTTGGAATTTCTGAAGCGAATGATAAGTTAATTGCCTGTTTATCAGGTGCTTTATCATTTGCTTTCGCTCCGCTTGCATTATCTTTATTCCCACCGCAAGCAGTTAGTAGTAGACTTGCCCCTAAAACAGATGCAACAACAGGTACGACTTTTTTCTTCATTGTTCTTTCCTCCCTAAATGTGTTGTTCGTAACATCATAATGTCTATGTCTTGAAGTAGCTATAGAAGAAGATAAAACCTATTATGAATATTTGTTTATAGGTAATCAGGTGTTCTATATGTATATACATGTTGAACTATAATCTGTCGTTATATGTTTCAACATAGGAGACATTATATTTTGATGGTGAAATATTTCGTTTCTTTGATTATTTAGAATATTAACACTGGGAAGAACTATATGTCAATAATAAAAAGTGGAGCGTTATTTTTTAAAAATAATATATTAAAAAAGCGGATTTCCTCTTATTGAGAATCCGCTTTTAATACATTTTTCCAATAAAATAATTGCTGTAGATAGAAAAACTTCAATTCAGCTTGCCTTTTATTTTTCAATTTGCGCCCATTTGAAGTTTAATTGACCTGCAAAGTCTACTTGCACAATTCCTTTCACATAAGAACGTTCTAAATAAGATTCTCCTTTTTGATAAAGAGGAGCGATAACAGAGTCTTTAAATAGTATTTTTTCGGATGCTAGTAATGCTTCCCAGCGAGCTTTTTCATCACCAGCTAAAGTTGTTTTCACTTTTGCTATTGTTTCATCGAACTCCTTATTAGAGTAATGATCTAAGTTATAAGGGTTATTCGTTGTAAATAACTCAAGGAATGTAATTGGATCCGCGAAGTCAGGGCTCCAGCCATCAATACCGATTTCATAGTCACCTTTTAATAAAAGCGAAACTTGTTGCTTACGCGGTTGTGGTTTTATATTTACTGTTAAGCCATCTAAATTCTTTTCTAGTTGTCCTTTTAAGAATTCACCAGTTTTCTTCTCAAGGTCACCATCACTTGTTAATAATTCTAACGTTATTTTTTCAGATCCAAGTTCTTGTTTTGCCTTTTTCCATAATTCTTGTGCCGATTTTGTATCAACCTTTGTTAAATCGCCGTTTGCAACACGGAAGTCTGTTCCGTCAGGACCTTTTGCAAAGTTTTTTGGAACGAGACTAAAAGTTGGGGTAGAGCCATCATTTAATAACGTATTTACAAAGGATTTTCGATCGATCGTTTGATCAATTGCTTGGCGTGCAGAAACGTTTTGCAGTACTTTATTTTGTTGATTCATACGCAAAAATTGTACGCCTACGTTCGGACGTTCTTTGAAGTTACCATCCTTTTTATATTTATCAACGAAATCAGACGTTAATTTTACACGGTCTAATTGTTTAGATTCAAATAAATTTACTTCTGTTGATTTTTCTTTCACGACGTTAAAGTTGATTTCTTCTAGTTTGACATTATCTTTATCCCAATAGGTAGAGTTTTTCTTGAATTTAAAGCTTTGTTCGTGCTTCCAATCGCTTAGTGTAAAAGCTCCGTTGTACAAGATTGTATTATCTTCTAAAGCGTACTTATCACCTTGTGCTTTAAAGAATTCCTCATTAATTGGTAGAAATGTTGGGAACGCTGTTAAGCTAATAAAATACGGAACAGGACGCTCTAATTCTACCTCAAACGTATGGTCATCAATTGCTTTTACACCAAGTTGATCGGCTGGAAGCTCTTTGTTGTTAATTTTTGTTGCATTTTTAATATCAAAGAATAGAAATGCATATTCAGAGGCTGTTGCTGGATCGACAGCTCTTTGCCAAGCGAAGACAAAATCTTTCGCGGTAACAGGCGTACCGTTTGACCATTTTGAATCTCGTAAATGGAATGTGTATTTCGTTTTATCGCCATTTACTTCATGAGATTTTGCAACGCCAGGGACAGGTTTGTTACCTTCACCAAGATTATACAAACCTTCAAATACGTTTCTCATTACTTGACCAGAATCAGTATCTGTAGCTCGAGCTGTATCCATTGTTCGTATTTCAGTAGGTGAAGATAAGTTTAAAACCTGTTTACTAGGTGCCTCGTCTTTTGCATTTGCTCCGCTTGCTTCGTTTTTATAACTACCGCAACCAGTTAATAAAATACTTACTCCTACAACTGATGCAATACCGGGTACAAACTTCTTTTTCATTTGATTTTCCTCCTAAATAATTAAGTTTGGATGATGATGAGGGAAATGAAAAATAAAAAATCCCTCTTTTCATATTGAGAAAGAGGGATTTTTACGTACAAGTTATGCACCCGTATATAAACGAATTCCCTCATTCTATCTTTCAAGCCATAAAGCTTGCAGGAAGTGGCACAGTATTCAAAATGAACCTGTTGCCGAGGTTTCAAAGGGCCAGTCCCTCCACCTCTCTTGATACAATGAGTAAACGAATAAATTTTATTAATTTTTGTGTTTCTTTGATAATTCAAAATCTTACACCTTGAATAATGAAGTGTCAACCAAATGAAATATAGTTTAAATTTTCAGTTTTCTTTAACGGAAAAACCACTGCATATGGCAGTGGTTTTTCTACTAGAAGTTAAAGTTATCTGGATCTGGACCAACGCGACGATCTTCATTTAGTGCTTGAATTGCTTTCATGTCATCAGCACTTAATTCAAAATCGAATATATTTGCATTTTCAATAATGCGATGTTCTTTAATAGATTTAGGGATTGTTACAACTTCGTTTTGTAAATCCCAGCGTAAAATAATTTGCGCAGTTGATTTATTATATTTTGTCGCAATTTCTTGTAACGTTGCATTATCAAGTAATTGTCCTTGCATTAATGGTGACCAAGCTTCAAGTTGGATGTTATGTTCTTTACAGAAAGTGTGTAATTCTTCTTGAACTAAACGTGGATGGTATTCTACTTGGTTAACCATTGGTTTAATTTCAGCGATTTCAAATACATCTTGCAAATGGTGAATGTGGAAATTACTCACACCGATAGCGCGAACACGGCCATCTTTATAAAGCTTTTCTAACGCTTTCCATGATTCAGTATATTTCCCTTTTACAGGCCAATGTACTAAATATAAATCTAAATATTCTAGACCTAATTTTTCTAATGTAGTTTCAAATGCTTGAAGTGTTGTTTCATAGCCTTGATCGCTATTCCACACTTTTGATGTAATAAATAATTCTTCACGTGAAACATCTGATTCACGGATCGCTTGTCCAACGCCTTCTTCATTTTGATAGATTGCTGCAGTATCGATGCTACGGTAGCCGTTTTTAATTGCTGCTTTTACAGACTCAATTACTTCTGAACCATCTTCTACTTTAAAAACACCTAAACCGAACCAAGGCATTTTTACACCGTTATGTAATGTTGTATAGTCTTTTAGACTTGTTAAACTCATATTATTTCCCCCTAGCTTTTTTGTTTGTTGCTTCTACTGCTTTTTGAATTGCCCCTGAAAAATTATATTCATATAAAGTTTTGAGACCTTCAGCTGTGGAACCACCTGGTGTTGTTACTTGTTCGCGGAGGGTAGCTGGATCTTGCGTTTGCTCAAGCATAGAAGCAGAGCCAGAAATCATTTGAATGACAAGGTGTTTTGCAGTTGCTTCATCGACTCCATAACTTTTTGTTGCTTCAATTAAGCTTTCAGCAAAGTAATAAAGGAAGGCTGGTGCACTTCCAGTAACTGCAGTAAGTTGATGCACTTCTTCCTCAGTGCAAAGTTGCGAAGTACCAATTCCTCTTAAAAGCAGTTGCAGGGTTTCCTGATGCATCTCGGTTACTGATTGTCCCATTGTATATAAGGAGATAGACTTTCCAATTTCAGCAGCTGTATTTGGCATAATCCAAGCAACAGGTGTTCCCCCGGGAAGTCTTTCTTCTAAATAAGATGGGCCAATGCCAGCAGCTACCGTGACGACAAGTTGATTCGATAGTAACGGAGATAACTCTGCTAATAATGCTTCATGTGCAGAAGGCGGCATTGCTAAAACAATCGTATCAACAGATGTAACATGTTGCTTCCAATCCGTTGTAATAGACACATCATACCGCCCTTGTAATTGTTCTAGTTTTTCTACGTTGCTTCGGTTGGAAACGATAATTTCTTCGATGTATTCTTTACTTGTTTTAAGTAATCCGGAAAATATAGCTTCTGCCATACGACCGGCACCAATAAATAAAATTCGATGTTTAGTTAGCATATCCTTTATTCCTTTCTGATGAGAATATGTTATAAAAAACGATACCATTTTTAAGAGAATGTTGTAAAAAGAAAAGGCTTATCGCGAGAAGGATGAAAATAGAGGGAGGAGGGTTAATACAAATAAGGTTATAAAAATTATTATACTTAAAAAACAGTTGTAATAAAAAATCCCTGAAGCATAACTGCTTCAGAGATTAATAGTTTATAAGTTTATGCTTTTGTCATACCTAGTAATACAGCGCCGCCGATAATTAAAACACTACCTAGTGCAATAAAGATCAATTGACGTTTTGTTTTCTTTTCACCTAAGAAGACAATCGCACCGAATGTTGAGATAACGATTCCAGTTTGAGATAACGGGAAGCTTGTCGCAACTCCGACACGTGGTAAGGAAAGAAGTAAGAATAAGTTTCCTGTTCCCCATAGTAAACCAGATAAAGCATTACGGATTGCATATTTGTTAAATGGTTTATGTTTAGATGTCAGTACAACCGCACCAACAAACATACCAACTGCTTGTGGTAAAATAGCAGACCAACCATCGATATTATACCAACGAATAATAATTACATATACAAGATAGCCAAAAGTAGAAACAATTAAAGTAAGAAGTCCTTTTTTCAATTGTCCTGGTGGCTGAGCATTTTCTTTATCATCTAATGATGTGAATACAACACCAACTACAATTAATAGGATTGCAATCGTTCCCAGAATAATCGTTGTTGTAGTAGTCCACTCGCGGAAAGCGATAACCCCAAAGATAGAAGTTGCAACAAGTTGCATACCAGTAGAAATCGTTACAGTAGTTGAAACACCTAGTTTTTCAACTGTTTTTAATTGGTTTACTTGTCCTAAAGCCCAGAATAAACCTGAAATAAAACCAACAATCAAGACTGTCATTGTTAAAGCTGGTTGAGTAAATACATACATAATTGTTGCGAAGAATAGAGCACCGATTGTCATACCTACCGTTTGGCTATATGCACCACCGCCCATTTTTACGCTTACTAATAAGATGTTTCCCCATGCAATTGCAGGAAGAAGCGCTAATAAAATGTCCATTACAAGACTCCCTTCGGTTTGCTATACCAATATAATTACATATCGTTCTAACGATCGGTAATGCGCCACTGATAGAGTAGAAGATTACCGATCGCTAAAACAGGATGAAGAATTCACGATATAAATGCGTTTTCATTTCTTCATTTTTTCAAACACCTACATATAATAACAGGAAATTGCCTATTTTAGAAAGTAAATTCAAATAGAATGTATATTTGAATAAAAGGTAAAATTCAGTTATTTCCCGGTGGTATATTTTATTTCCTAAGAAATAAAAAAGCAGCTTCGAAAAAGCTGCTTTAAGATTTAGTAATTCTTTTATTAATAAGCTGAATACATAGCAAAAATAGGAGGGACATACTAATAGTGATAACTACAAGTGTCCAGGCGAGTTGCATATTACTTGCATCAATCGCCATATAAATTGCAGTTGGGATAGTCTGTGTTTTACCAGGAATATTTCCGGCAAACATGAGCGTGGCACCAAATTCCCCTAGTGCACGAACGAAGCTCAAAATCATTCCACTTAGTAAGGCAGGAAATGCAAGCGGAAGTGTGACGTGTAGAAAAACTTGATATTCACTTGCACCAAGATCGCGAGCGCTCTCTTCAATTTGTACATTCGCGATAGAAAATCCTGTTTTTGCTGATTGATACATAAGCGGAAATGCAACGACTGTAGAAGCGATGATAGCAGCAGTAGATGTGAACATAATAGACTGCTGAAATAATGTTTCAATCCACTTTCCAATTGGGCTGTTGTTTCCAAAAATAATAATGAGAAAAAAGCCGATTACAGTTGGTGGAAGTACCATTGGTAATAAGAAAATAGTTTCTAATATTACTTTATATCTCCATGAGGAGCGTGCTAACGCTCGTCCGATAATCGTTCCTAAAATTGTAACGATTATGGTGGCACATGCAGCTACTCTTAAAGAGAGAAAGATTGGTGACAAAATAGCATCAACGCTCATAGTAATTACGATAGGACTGTAAATCCATATTTCTTAAAGATAGATTGTGCATCTTTTGACTGCAAATACTCATAAAATGAAGTCGCCTCTTTCTTATGCTTGGATTCCTTTATAACACCTAAAGGATAGTGGATTGGTTCATGAGAAGTAGCTGCTGCTGTTTCACCAATCTTTACTTTGTCTGAAATGAGAGCATCTGTTTTGTATACGATACCCGCATCGACATTCCCTGTTTCTACATATGTTAACACTTGACGAACGTCTTTTGTAAATACGATTTTATTTTGAACATCATTCCAAAGGTTTGCATGTGTGAGAGAAGCCTTTGCGTATTTTCCCGCAGGTACAGATTCAGGTGTACCAAGTGCGATTTTCTTAATTTTTTCATCTTTTAAATCTTGAATTTTTGTAAGAGAACTATCTTTTGGGACGACTAGAACGAGCTCATTTCCAAGAAGATTTTTCCCTTCGTTTTCATTAATAAATCCTTTTTTAACAAGAGTTTGGAATTTATCTTCAGCTGCTGAGAAGAATAAATCAGCAGGTGCACCTTGTTCAATTTGTTGTTGAAGTGCACCAGAAGCGCCGAAGTTAAAAGAAAGTTTAATATTAGGTTCTTTTTCTTTATATTTTGTTTCAAGTTCCTTTAGCGCATCTTGTAAGCTTGCAGCTGCTGAAATAGTAAGTTCAACTGCTTTTCCTTCTTTAGCAGTTGATTTCTCTTTCTTATCTCTGCTTGTACATGCAACACTAAATATAAGAAGAAAAGAAAGTATAAGCGCCCCGATGGATCGTAATGTAAACTTATTCATAAAAAATCCCCTTTCGTTTTGATATAACTAATTATAACTAATTATAACTAATTATAATTGAATATAATTTGAACGATGTAGTTGTTTTTAAAATATAGGAGAAATATTCTTTTCTTTGTTACAATGAAGAAAGAAAGTGAGGAATCGTCTATGGATCATCATTCCTACACAACGGAAGAAGTAGCGAAGCGATTAAAAGTATCAAAATTAACTGTATACGATTTAATTAAAAAAGGAGAACTGCCTTCTTATAGAATTGGTAGACAGATGCGCATTGATGCAACGGATTTAGAACAATATATAAAGCAAATGAAAACAGGGAAAATACAAGGTACTCCTGTAAAGAGCGAAGATAGTAGAGGCTTGGGTACATGTATTATTAGCGGACAAGAACTAACGTTAGATATGTTGGCAAAACGTATAGAAAATCGCCTGCCAAGTTCAAATATATTACGGGCATATCAAGGTAGTTTAACGAGTCTAGTAAAAATGTATCAAGGTGAAGGAAGTATCGTTAGCTTGCATTTGTTTGATGGGGAAACGGGTGTATATAATGTTCCTTACGTAAAACGTATTTTAGTTGGACAACCATGTATTATGATTAATTTATTATCAAGGAACGTCGGGTTTTATGTGCAAAAGGGGAATCCTAAAAATATAAAAACATGGGATGATTTATCTCAATCATCTATACGATTTGTAAATCGAGAAAAAGGTTCTGGCATTAGGGTGTTAGTCGATGAGCAATTGCGCATTCAAAAGTTAAATAAAGAACGTATTAGTGGATATGAATGGGAAGAATCGAATCATCTTGGTGTTGCCACGCAAGTCGCGAATGGGAAAGTTGACGTGGGAGTAGGATCAGAAAAGTTTTCACAGATTGTAAATGTAGACTTTATTCCAATCATGAAAGAACAGTATGATTTAGTGATTTTGAAGAATAAAGAAAATGAAGAGCTGATCGAAGTTGTGAAAGCTATTCTGCAATCGGAAGAATTTCGTAATGAATTAAAGACGATTGGCGGATATGATATTACGAAAACAGGTCAGATTATATATGAAACAAACTAAAAAGCTGCTTGTCTATAAGACGAGCAGCTTTTTCTATATATAAAGGGGTTTGGGGAAACAAAGTGTTAAACAAGACCTTGGGCAAGTGTGTAAATGAAAGCTGTAAGAAGAGTTGCTCCACTTGCAAGTCCGATAAAGTCTGATTTGTTGAAAGTAGTGTTGTTCATTATAATCTCTCCTTATTTGTTTAATGTAGTTGCAACGGCTTTTGCATCGACAAGTGCGGATAGCACCATGCCCATTGTATTTAAAAATTTATTTGATTTCATTTTGTTCATCATGCGTATCCGCTCCTTTTCGAATTGTTGTTGCCCTGCTTTATGTCTTAATTATAGGAAATATGATCGCCTGCAACTATCGAATTAGATTACGGAAGAATTACACTTTTGTAAGAAAAAAAGACATTCGTGTAAGAATGTCTTTTAAAGCATATTGATATGATGATGCTCTTCAATTGTTTTTAAAAAGCTACGCATCGAATTCGTCATATAGCTATCTTTACGGCGTATGAAAACCGTTGAAATACTACCATATTTTTCAGGGATTGCATGGCAATGCACTTTGCCAGCCTTAGAAAGATGATGGACAGCAGACTGTGGTACGAGTGTAATTCCAAGGCCGAGTGCAACACTGTTTAATATTGTTTCTAATATATTAAACTCCATAATTCTTTTTGGTAGCAAACCTTCGTCTTTCAGCCATCGTTCTAGTTTGGAACGGTATCCACATCCTTGGTTAAAAACGAGTAGAGGCGTTGTTGTAAATTCTTCTATATGAAAAGCTTTATTTTGTGTTACAAGCATTAATTTTTCTGTACTAACATCGTATTGTTCAATAAGTGGATGTTTTATTGGTCCTGATATAAAAGCACCATCTAATTGATGATCGAGTACTTCTCTAATTAATTCTTCTGTTAGACCCGCTTGTAATGACAAATCGACGTTCGGATAGCTATTATAGTAAGAAGATAAAATGGTAGGCAATGTACTTACTGTTTCGACGGTACCGATTTTTAATATGCCTGAGGGTGTTTCACTATCTAAAAATACTTGTTTTAGCTCATCCACATCTTGCAAAATTTTATTAACATAAACGAGCATTTTTCTTCCTTCAGCTGTTAAAGTCATGCCTCGTTTATGACGATAAAAGAGCGGTGTTTTTAGCTCGTTTTCTAGTTGTTTAATACGTGCAGTTACATTTGATTGTACGTAATTTAATTCCTTTGCTGCGCTACTTACACTACCTTGCTCCGCAACGCTCTGGAAGATTTGTAAATCTCTTAATTCCATAATACGATCCTCCTTGATGTTAACTATCATTATAAATGATAGTTAACATCATTTTGAATCATTTTACGTGATATATTTTTTCTTTTACAATTCTCTTTGTGTAAATAGAAAGAAGTGGGGGATTGTGGTGAGAAAAGGTCAAATGATAATAGGGGCTTTCGCATGTTTAATTGCAAGTATGTCATGGGGAGCAATGTTTCCAGTTGCTGATCATGTGTTAGAATACATAGATCCGTTTTATTTTTCGCTTATTCGCTATGGAGCGGTGGCGATCATACTGATTGTATTGTTGTTAATGAAAGAAGGGAAACAGGCATTTCGTTTAGAGGGAAGAGGAAAGTTACTCGTCTTTTTCGGAACGATGGCGTTTACTGTATATAATGTACTTATATTTTTAGGTCAAATGTTAATGGGAAAATCAGGCGTGATGGTAGCTTCCATTATGGAAGCACTTATGCCGATGATTTCTATTTGTATTCTATGGGGATATAAGCATGTAAAACCGAAAAAGTATATGATAACGAGCATGATTATCGCTTTTGTAGGAGCTATATTTGTTATTACAAAAGGTGATATGAGTTTCTTTTTAACGTTGAAAGATAACATGTTTTCACTAGCATGTATATTTGTTGGAGTTGTAGGTTGGGTTATTTATACGATGGGTGGTCAAACGTGTAGCGACTGGTCAACATTACGTTATTCTACGTTGACGTGTGTATTCGGTACGACTGTCACAGGGATTATAACTGTAATTATTACATCGCTTGGATATGTATCGCTCCCGAACATGGGAACGATTTCTATCGTGAAATATGATTTATTGTTTATGATGACATTACCGGGAATCGTAGCATTACTCGCTTGGAATTACGGTGTGAAGATTTTATCATCTATTAATGGGATTTTATTTATTAACTTTGTGCCTATTACGACTTTAATGATTATGATGATGCAAGGATACAAAATAACGATGTTTGATATTGTAGGAACTTTACTTGTTATTGCAGCACTTATTCGCAATAACGTTTGTCAGAGAAAAGAAGAAAATATAAATAAGAAGGTTTTACAAGAAGAGCAATTACGCCAAGCTGTTTAATAGGCAATTGGAGGATTTTATATGTTAGAAAGTTTATTGTTTTTCTTTGCTGTCGGAGTTGCTTGTGAGCTTGCAGCAATTAACCGAAATGGTCGTAAGAAGATAAAACAACAAGCTGAAATGATAAAGCTTTTAAAAGAGTTAAAAGAAAGAAACATTTAAAAAGACGACCGGGCATAGACGGTCGTCTTTTTCTATATAAAGGGGAAAGGGGACACTAAGTTATACAAGCGTAGCAGCGTAAATAAAAGCAGTAAGAAGAAGAGAGCCGCTAGCTAATCCTAAAAAATCTAATTTATTAAAAGTGATGTTATTCATAGTGTATTCTCCTTACTTGTTTCTTTCTGACCTAATTGTATGAAATATCGCAAGAAGTAACTATCGAATTAGCTTACAAGAAAATTACACTTTTGTAAGAATTGAAATGTAACAATTAATACTCAATTTTATTACCAACTCCTAAAACTTAGTGTTATAATCATTGTAAGAGAATGATTATAATTCGGATGTTCAGAAAGGAACGAAACAAATGTATAAACCAATTACATTTTTGTTAAAATATATATTTAAAACAGCTGGGAAAGTAGAAGTGCAAGGAAGAGAAAAGTTACCAGAAGGTGGCCCATATGTTGTTGCGTGTACGCATACAAGCTTTATGGATGTATTAATGTTAGCTACAGGGATGTATCCGACCCAAATTCATTACATGGCTAAAAAAGAATTATTTGAAGGGGAATTCAAAAACTGGTTCTTTAAAAATGTGAACGCATTCCCTGTAGATCGTGCGAATCCAGGACCGAGTACACTCAAAATTCCGTCACGCCTATTAAAAGAAGGAAAAGTGGTAGGAATTTTTCCAAGTGGAACGAGATCGACAGAAGATGTTTCGTTAAAAGCTGGTGCTGTGACAATTGCGCTACGTTCTAATGTCCCGTTAGTACCGGCAGCTTATGTTGGTCCATCAAGTGTAAAAGAATTAATAAAAGGGAAAAAGGCACAATTGATTTTTGGAGACCCAATTCAAATTGATGCTGAAGAACAAATAGATCGAAAAACAGCTATGAAAATGATGACAGATCAATTAAATGAGAAGTTTGAGGAGCTAAAGGAAACTTTGCAATCAAATCAAAAATAAGAAAAGACGACCGGGCATAGACGGTCGTCTTTTCTATTACTATTTATAATAAAGGGGAAAGGGGACACGAAATTTATACAAGCGTAGCGGCGTAAATAAAAGCAGTAAGAAGAACTGATCCGCTAGCTAGTCCTAAAAAATCTAATTTGTTAAAAGTGATATTGTTCATAATGAATTCTCCCTACTTGTTTAATGTAGAAGCAACAGTTTTAGTGTCGATTAGAGCAGAAAATACCATGCCCATTGTATTTAAAAAATTGTTTGATTCCACTTTGTTCATCATATGAATCCGCTCCTTTTCGAATAGTTGTTGCCCTGTTTCTGACTTAATTGTATGAAATATTGCGGGGAGTCACTATCGAATTAGCTTACAGGAAAATTACACTTTTGTAAGAAAAACGAATGAAGGTGTAATGATAAGAAGATTTGACATATGTTCATGGGATTCATTAAGTTAAAAGTAGAGGTGAGTGTATGGCTAATATTAAAGATATTGCAAAGATGGCGGGAGTTTCAGTTACGACTGTTTCGAGAGTATTGAATGATCATCCGTATGTCAGTGAAGAAAAAAGGAAAGCGGTTATAGAGATAGTTGAGAAGTTGAATTACTCACAAAACGCAAATGCTGTTCATTTATCAAAAGGAAAAACGAATATTGTTGGTGTGATTTTACCGTATATTAATCATCCATGTTTTGATGCGATGGTGGGCGGAATGATGGAGGTTGCGTTAGCTCATAATTACAGAGTGCTACTTTGCCAAACGAATTATAATAAAAAAGAAGAAATGAAAAGTTTACATATGTTAAAAACAAAACAATTGGATGGTCTTATTATTTGTTCTCGTGCAAATGATTGGGAAACGATAGAGCCGTATGCTTCCTATGGGGCAATTGTTGCTTGTGAAGATAATGATATTTCAAATATCTCAAGTGTATATACGAACCATTCAGCGGCCTTTCAATTAGGAATGGATTATTTGATTGAGAAAGGTTATAAAAAAATTGGTTATTGTACGGGAAGGAAATTAGGACCGAGTAGTCAAAAGCGTTTTGATGTTTATAAACATCAATTGCAATCTATAGATGAAGAAGTTAATGAAGAATGGATTTTTACAGAATGTTTTACGTTAGAAGATGGTGTGAGAGCTGCTCATAAGTTAAAGGGGATGCAGAATCTTCCTGAAGCGTTAATAGTAGCGGGAGATGAAGTTGCGATTGGGGTTATGACAGAAGCTGAAAAATTAGGTATTCAAGTTCCTGAGGATTTAGCGATTATTGGCTTTGATAATCAACCTATCTCGCAAGTGTTACAACTTACAACCATTGATCAAAATTTAAAGGAGATAGGTAAAAAGGCTTTTGAAATGTTTTATAGGCAAATAAGTGATGAAAGTTCTAAACAAGAAAAGGTGGAAGTTCCATATGAACTTGTGGAACGCTCTACCGTTTAGATTTAATCCGTTATGTGTATAATCGCATAACGGATTATTTTTTTGAAATATCTTTGACAGGAAACGCGTTTCATACTTTATAAAGGAATTAAACCGGTCTGTAATAATCCATGGATTCTTTTCAAGTGTTAAGCGAGGAATAGTATTTGGAGGGATATGCATGAATGAACTTTTATTGAGTATGAAAAAGTATGTAGAGGACGATGAGAAGGTTTTGGCTTTTGTAGTAGGGATGTTTGAGAAGGATAATTTTACGTTATCGTATCAATATGGGATTTTTGTTGCCACTACTAGACGTCTCCTGTTTTACGGGAAATTACCGTACTATCCTTCAACATTTAAAGAGTACTCATATTTGCATATAGATAGCATAGGTTTTCGTCCGCATTTCGAATTTATTTGTAATCATGAAACCATTCGAGCTAAGTATATTCAGAAGGGGAATGTGGAGCGATTTGTCCGTATAGTTAGAGCGAATGTGAATAATTAATCACCCCCCTGTTTAAACATAATATCTTGGTCTTTATGAGGAAAAATGCGGAATAAAAACAACTTCTAAACCTCTAGGAGATAGTGATACAATGTCAAATGGGGGGAGGGTATGAACTATGGTTAATCAACGTATAAAGGAAATAACACTAATTACAATTGGTTCATTATTATTCGCAATTGGTATTAATTATTTTGCAATTCCAAACCGTTTATCAGAGGGTGGCATTATTGGTGTAACGGTTGTTACGTATTATTTATTTGGTTGGTCGCCGGGGGTTGTGAATTTTGCTATAAATGCAATCTTACTGGCTATTGGCTATAAATTTTTTGATAAGAAAACGATGGTTTATACAATTTTAGGGATTGTAGAAACATCTTTGTTTTTATATGTTACGGAACATATTGAGTATCATGTAAATAGTGATACATTATTAGCGGCACTATTTGCTGGTGTATTCGTCGGTGTTGGATTAGGCTGTATGTTCAAAGCTGGAGGTACATCAGGAGGATCGGCAATTTTAGCACAGTTAGCAAATCAATATTTAGGATGGAGCGTCGGAAAAGGTGTACTAATTATTGATATCGTTGTAATTGCTGGTTCTGTATTTATAATAGGACAAGAAAAGGCAATGTATACGCTTGTAGCTGTATTCATCGGAGCGAAAGTGATTGATTTCATCGTAGAAGGGATGGATACAAAAACGGCTGTTACGATTATTTCGAATCAACCAGACTTGATTCGCGAGGCTATTACAAAAAGCATGACACGCGGCGTCACTGTATTGGAAGGGCGTGGCGGATATACGGGTAGAAATAAAGAAGTGTTATATGTTGTTATAAATAAACAAGAACTTGTTAGGTTAAAACAAGTTATTAGTCGAGTAGATGAAGATGCTTTCGTTGTTATCCACGACGTACGTGATGTACTTGGCGGTGGCTTTAAAGCAAGCTAAGAGATGAACGAATAAATTCGTTCATCTTTTTTTATTACAAAAATGTAAGGGTAGTGTAATGGGATTCAATGGTAGATTGTATTCCTTCTTTTTAAAATAGATGTATAGATATCCTGCAGAGGAGGAAGGTTTATTATGAAGAAAAAAATGATCACTACTGTAGTAGCGATAGTAGTAATAGTAGTAATGTTACTGCCTACGAAACTTGGGCCAGTTATCGATAAATATAATCCACTTTATAAGACGAAAGAATATTATACGGTTGTGAATACAATTGGTCAGCATATCGGTGATGAGTGGTATGAATATGAATTTATTGCATTTGACGAACGTGGAAGAGAGCAAAAAATAAAGAAGACTGTTAAGCATATGTTAAAGAGAGATGAAGCATTAAAGGTGTACGCAAAAGGACGCTATGGCGAGGCGATTGAAGAAATTGAATCTGCAAATATTCCTATTAATGCGAAGAGTAAACTTTTAGCGATGAGATAGCGAATTATACCCCCGCCTATTTTTTGTCGAAAATAAAAATACTAGGTAGGGGTATTTTAGGGTGTGTAAAAAAGCCTTAGTCCATATGGACTAAGGCTTTTTTTATTATATAAAGGGGAAGGGGGTACATTGTAGTAGCATGAGTGAAAGGTATAAGAAGAGTAGCTACTAGCAATGTAATTTGGTTATGTGAGTGTTCTTCTTATTTGGCTTACTTTCTAAACTTATTGTACGAAATATAGGTAAGGAGAACTATCGAATTACATTACATATAGCTTACAAACATGTAAGACTTCTGTAATGTAATTCGATAGTTAAAAGATAGTGAATTTAATATAGTGTAAGTAGAAAGTCTTAATATATTACTTTCTGTTTGTAATGTAATGAAGAGTGAAAAACCAACTAATTTGTAATAGACCCCATCTTTATTTAGATGGGGCCATTTTTTAAACCTTACAATATTGTAAGGTTTACGTAAGTTAATTCGATAGTAAATTTGTCATATTTTTTGCATAATAGATACAAATAGATAAAAAATAATTAGGGATTTAGTAAGAAGGGAGAAAAATGGGATGTTTAAAGAAGAAGTAGTGAAGTTTCCAATTAAAGATTTCTGTAGCTACTTTACTGTTGCCGTAGTGTGTATTGGATTATTTGATATCATAACAAATTTAATTGTTAAATAATATAGATGATAAAACAAGAAGGGGAGTTCCTTTCTTGTTTTTTTATGGGGGCATAAATATGAAATGGATTGATAGCCATATACATGTTGATCAATATGAGGATGAAGAGAAACGTAGATTACTTATAGATGTGGAAAACGGCAAAGAGATACAAGGGCTTATTGCAGTATCTATGAATTATCAATCATGTCTAGAAACTTTATCTTTAGCAAAGCGATATCCTTTTGTACATCCAGCAATAGGTTTTCATCCGGAGCAACCGATTCATAAAGAAGAATGTGAGAAAATTTATAAACTAATTGAAGATCATGTAGAGGACATAGTTGCGATTGGCGAAGTAGGCCTACCGTATTATTTAAGAAATGAAGATGAGCACGTTGCTATCAATTCGTATATATCAGTGTTACAACAGTTTGTTGAACTAGCTAGTAAATATGATTTACCAATTATATTGCATGCAGTGTATGAAGATGCTGATATTGTATGTGATTTACTGGAGAAATATAAAGTTTCGCGTGCACACTTTCATTGGTTTAAAGGAAGTGAAACAACAATGAAACGGATGATGAGGAACGGTTATTATATCTCTATCACACCGGATATTTTATATAAGGAGAAAATTAAAAAAGTTGTTTCATATTATCCGCTTGAATATATGATGGTAGAAACGGATGGACCGTGGAAATTTCAAGAGAATGTTATGACGCACCCAAGAATGATCCGAGAGGTACTTAAAGAAATCAGTGTTATAAAAAACATATCTGTTGATAAGGTTGCAGAAACAATATATGAAAATACAATTCAGTTTTATCCCGCATTAACGGGCAGTAAGACCCCCACTGATTAAAGTTTCACTTTATTTGAAAGGATAGAAGTGTTATAAAATGTACCCTATAGAA
>NZ_QOSD01000017.1:0-262442 GCF_008368905.1 Bacillus sp. SH5-2 | reverse complement strand
TGTTTGTCCTGTTTGTTTTGTGTATCTTGCTTGTCTAGCTCAAATTTGTCAGAGTCTACTTCAGAAGACTTGTCTTTTTTAAAGCTCGTTATTCTATAAATCTTTATTTTGTTCAGTTTTCTATGTTTTGGCATAGGAATCCCCTTTCGAATTGTGTTATTTTATTTTATTCTATCCTATGTAATTTAGTAGAGTTTGCTTGGACAATTGATAGAAGAATGTGCTCAAGAAAGGTTTGTTTTTTTATTAGATTTTCACGCTAAAAATTTTTTTTAGTGTTTTTTTGTTTTAAACACAACTAGACAACTAAACACTAATCTATTTTCATACAGTTATGTGTTAAAAGCGTGTTGTTTTATAACACACTGTGTGTTTTTTGAGTGACACACTAATTGAAAGCGTTAACACACAAAGGAAACAGTCGAAAAAGTGCTGATTTTAGTGGTTTTAAAAAGTTG
Source organism: Bacillus sp. SH5-2 (assembly GCF_008368905.1). Classification (NCBI taxonomy): domain Bacteria; kingdom Bacillati; phylum Bacillota; class Bacilli; order Caryophanales; family Bacillaceae; genus Bacillus; species Bacillus sp. SH5-2. The sequence continues at coordinate 261,984 of NZ_QOSD01000017.1, read as the reverse complement.
GCACGCTAATTGCATTAATAAATAGCGTAAAGAAAAATAAATAAAACATAAATTTTTTATACTACACAAGGGGGATTTTCAAATGAATATTTTATTATGTTGCTCAGCAGGGATGTCTACAAGTTTACTAGTTACAAAAATGGAAGCGGCTGCAAAAGCTCGCGGTCTAGAAGGAAAGATTTGGGCTGTATCTGGGGATGCAGTAAAAACGAATATCGATCAAGCAGATGTATTATTACTAGGACCACAAGTTCGTTATATGCTTTCTTCAATGAAAACGCTTGCTGATGAGAGAAACGTTGGAATCGATGTTATCAATCCGATGCACTACGGCATGATGAATGGAGAAGCAGTTTTAGATCACGCATTAACACTAAAAAAATAATTAGGGGGGAAGCGAAATGCAAAAGTTTATTGCATTCATGGAGAAATATATTGTTCCTGTCGCTGGTAAAATCGGATCGCAACGTCACTTAGCTGCGATCCGTGACGGATTTATTGCAGTTATGCCACTTATTTTAGTTGGTGCATTGGCATCACTAATTAATGGTTTTCCGTCTGACGCTTTCCAAGATTTCATGAAAGGTTTGTTTGGTGAAACGTGGAAACAAGTTGGCGGTGGAATGTGGACTGGTTCTTTCGCAATTCTAGCACTAATCATAGCATTTACAACAAGTTATAACTTAGCAAAATCTTACGGCGTTGATGGCTTGTCAGCAGGTATTATTTCATTTGGTGCGTTAATTATTCTTACGCCAACAACACCGAAAGAAGGCGGATTGAACTTAGCTTGGACAGGTGCACAAGGGTTATTCGTAGCAATTATCGTGGCACTTCTTGTTACTGAAGTATTCCGTTTCTTTGTACAAAGAAACATTACTTTAAAAATGCCTGATGGAGTACCACCAGCAGTTTTAAGATCTTTCGCAGCTATAGTTCCAGCATTTGTTATCTTAACAGTAGTTGCAGGTATTCAATTAGCAGTGAAATTAGCTGGTACAAGTGTTCATGAATTTATCTTTAATACGATTCAATCACCACTGCAAAGTTTAGCAGGGACATTACCAAGTGCAATTGTCATCGTACTCCTTGTTCATCTTCTTTGGTTCTTCGGTTTACATGGTCCAAATATCGTTGGTGGTATTATTGAGCCATTATACTTACCGGCATTAGAGAAAAACATGAAGTTATTCCAAGGTGGTACATCTGCATTTGATGTTCCAAACATTGTTACAAAACCATTCTTTGATACTTTCGTATATCTTGGTGGTTCTGGTGCTACATTAGCGTTCTTAGTAGTTGTATTACTTGTAGCAAAAAGTGCACAATTACGCGGTGTATCTCGTTTATCAATTGGTCCAGGTGCATTTAACATTAACGAACCAGTAATCTTTGGTACACCAATTATTTTAAATCCAATTTTATTCTTACCGTTTATCATCACACCAATTGTATTAGTAATTACTTCTTATACAGCTATATCTATTGGCTGGGTACCAAAAACAGTTGTGATGATTCCGTGGGCAACACCACCAATTATTAGTGGTTATCTTGTAACAGGTGGGCATCTTTCAGGTGCAATTCTACAGTTATTCAACTTTGTAATTGCGATGGTAATCTATTATCCATTCGTTGTGTTATGTGACCGTTCAGTTGTTCGTACTGAAAAAGCAGCAGCGCAAGGAAATAACAACTCTGTACCTATGTAACATAGAGATTGTTCTCACAGATAATATTATCTGTGAGAACAATTACCTTTATATCATGTTCAAAAAGATGAGACCCATCTACAAGAACACCAAACTATCATTCATAAATTAATATTTTAATAGAAATGTTCAAACTGAAGGGGTATTTAAATCGGTTGAACGATAATAGAGAGGGCGGTAATTATAATGACTACAGCAGAACAAATTCCATTCCAATTAATTTTAAATAGTGGTAATGCACGAAGCTTTGCAATGGAGGCACTTCAATTTGCCAAACAGGGGAAAATGGCAGAGGCTGATGAAGCGATGGTAAAGGCGAAAGAAGCGATTAATGAGGCGCATCATTTCCAAACAGAGCTCATACAATCAGAAGCAAGAGGAGAAAAAACAGAGATTAGTGTTCTTTTAATTCACGCACAAGATCATTTAATGAATGCGATTACAGTGAAAGAATTAGCAGCAGAATTTATTGACCTTTATAAAAAATTAGAAGCGAAAGGGGAATAAAGCATGACTGGAATTAAAATTGCTACAATCGGCGGTGGATCTAGTTATACACCAGAGTTAATTGAGGGGTTTATTAAACGTTATGATGAGCTTCCTGTTCGTGAAATTTGGTTAGTAGATATTGAGGCAGGAAAAGAAAAGTTAGAAATCGTTGGTAACTTAGCGAAACGTATGGTGAAAAAATCAGGTTTACCAATTGAGGTACATTTAACACTTGATCGCCGAGAGGCATTGAAGGATGCTGACTTCGTAACAACACAGCTTCGCGTTGGTTTATTAGAAGCACGTGCAAAAGATGAAGCGATCCCGTTAAAATATGATGTAATCGGTCAGGAAACGAATGGTCCTGGTGGTTTATTCAAAGCGCTGAGAACGATTCCTGTTATTTTAGATATTTGTAAGGATATGGAGGAACTTTGTCCGAATGCATGGTTAATTAACTTTGCTAACCCAGCAGGTATGGTAACAGAAGCTGTTCTTCGTTATACAAATATTCAAAGAGTAGTCGGTCTATGTAACGTTCCAATCGGAATTCGCATGGGTCTTGCAAGATTACTGGAAGTAGATGCAAGTCGTGTCCACGTTGATTTTGCAGGTTTAAATCACATGGTATACGGACTAGACGTATATTTAGATGGCGTAAGTGTAATGGATCGTGTGTTAGAGCTTGTAACAGATCCGGAAAAGCAAATTACGATGGAAAATATTGCAGCGCTTAACTGGGAGCCAGACTTTATTCGCGGCCTTCGTGCAATTCCATGCCCATACCACCGTTACTACTACAAAACACGTGAAATGTTAGAAGAAGAGAAAGAAGCTTCGGTTGAAAAAGGTACACGTGCAGAAGTAGTAAAACAATTAGAAAATGATTTATTCGAGTTATATAAAGACCCGAACTTAGATATTAAACCACCACAATTAGAAAAACGTGGAGGCGCTTATTATAGTGATGCAGCATGTAGCTTAATTACGTCTATTTACAATAATAAAGGTGATATCCAGCCTGTTAATACACGAAACAACGGAACAATTGCAAGCTTACCACATGATTCTGCTGTTGAAGTGAACTGTATTATTACGAAAGAGGGTCCAAAACCAATTGCGGTCGGAGATCTTCCAGTACCAGTTCGCGGCTTAGTACAACAAATTAAATCATTTGAGCGCACAACAATTGAAGCTGCTGTTACAGGTGATTATCATAAGGCGCTGCTTGCTATGACAATTAATCCACTTGTACCATCAGATAAAGTTGCAAAACAAATTTTAGATGAAATGTTGGAAGCACATAAAGAATATCTTCCACAATTCTTCAAAAAGGTAGAGAAGTAAAAAGCGGCGCTATTTAGCCCGCTTTTTTTCTTATATTAGTAGGAGGGATTCAAGTGATTCAATTAATCGTAAATGCAGATGATTTCGGGCTTACAGAAGGTACAAATTACGGCATTATTGATGGACATATAAATGGACTTGTAAATTCAACGACGATGATGATGAATATGCCGGGGACAGAGCATGCGGTACATTTAGCAAAAGAGTATAAAACGCTGGGAGTAGGAGTACACCTCGTATTAACGGCAGGAGAACCACTTTTAAAGAATGTACCATCACTTGTAGGGACAGATGGATTGTTTCATAAACAAAGTGTCGTAAGGGAAGGAAATATAGATCCAGAAGAAGTTGAGAGAGAATGGACTGCCCAAATTGAGAAGTTTTTATCTTATGGATTAATACCGACTCATTTAGATAGCCATCATCATGTGCATGGTTTACCAATCTTACACGATGTTCTTGAGAGATTAGCGGCTAAATATAAACTTCCGATTCGTCGTTGTGAGGAAGAGAGAGCAGTGCGCCCGTTTTCTGATGTGTTTTACAGTGATTTTTATGCGGATGGTGTGACGGAAGACTATTTTGAGAAGTTAGGAACACGCGTACAAGACGGGCAATCGGTAGAAATTATGGTTCATCCAGCTTATATTGATCCAGAGCTTGTGAAACGTTCTTCTTACGTAATGGATCGAGTGAAGGAATTGCGTATTTTAACAGAGAGTAAGTTGCCTGAAGGAATAGAGCTTGTGAAGTTTTAATAGAAAAACGACGGCTACATAATGCCGTCGTTTTTTTGTGCTTACACAATGGATAAAATATATCCGCCGAAGGCCCCGATTATAACGATAACCCAAGGTGGTGTTTTCCAAAAAGCTAGTAAGCAAAATAGAAGAGAAGCAAAGACAAAATCTACAGAATTCATAATTGTACTCGTCCAAATCGGATCGTAAAACGCTGCTAGTAAAATACCGACAACGGCTGCATTGACTCCAAGTAGTGCGCCTTGTATGTGAGATATTTTTCTCACACTGTCCCAAAATGGTAAAACACCAATAACGAGCAAGAAAGCTGGAAGAAAGATAGCGATTGTTGCGAGTATTGCTCCAAGTGTCCCGTTGAGCACTGCTCCTATATACGAGGCGAATGTAAATAGTGGCCCTGGTACCGCTTGTGTTAATCCGTATCCAGCTAGAAATTGTTCTTTCGTCATCATTCCGTTGTGTACGAACTCACCTTCAAGAAGAGGTAGCACGACGTGTCCGCCTCCAAATACAAGTGCGCCAGAGCGGTAGAAACTATCAAATAAAGCGATGTAATACGAGAACGGTCTTAATATTGGTAGCAGTAGTAATAGTCCGAAGAATAAGACGAGACAAGAAACTGCTATCTTTTTTGAAATAGGTACTTTTATATGTTGAGATTGGCTAATTGGTTGGTTGCGATATAAAAACCAGCCGATAAAGCCAGATACTATAATGAGAATGACTTGTGTCCAGCTATTTGGCCATAGTAAGGCAATTGCGGCAGTTACAATAGCAATCGTCGCACGGTTTCGGTCTGGCGTTAACTTTTGCGCCATTCCCCATATTGCATGAGCGACAATAGCGACTGCTACAAGTTTTAGTCCATGAATCCAGCCAGCACTTCCAAGATCGAGCTGATTAAGGAATGAGGCGAAGAAAACTAAAACAAGCACAGACGGTAAAGTGAATCCAATCCATGAAATAATAGCTCCTAATAACCCGCCCCTTAATAAACCAACTCCCATACCGACTTGGCTACTGGCAGGTCCAGGAAGGAATTGACATAGTGCTACTAAATCACCATAACTTTTTTCATCCATCCACTTTCTTTTTTGCACGTATTCGTGGTGGAAATAGCCGAGATGGGCGACAGGACCCCCGAATGAAGTAAGTCCTAATTGAAATGAGACGAGAAAAATCTCTAATAATGTGTGAAAAGTGTATTTGTTATTTTCCAAAACAACCTCCTAGAATGCTTTTCTATGTGCATTATACAAGAGGTAGTAAAGCAAAAGGAACGATTCTAATGTAAAGATTATGTGAATCTTTTCTTTGTAATTAAAATTGAAAAAGTCATAAATGATTATGTATAAACCATAAAGTAGTAGAAGTAGTGCTGGGAAATTTATATAAGGAGAATGCCTTATGACAACACACTTTTTTGCTAGGCTAATGGGGAAGAGAGAAGTACCTCCTGTAAATACAGAAGCTTTTGGGGTTGCGGAGTTTATTTTTAGTGATGATTTAACGAAATTGCATTACAGAGTCATACTAAAAAATATAGAGAAGGTCACATCGTGTCAAATTCATTTAGGAAAGTCCGCTCAAATAGGTCCTATTGTTTTTTATTTGTACGGTCCGCTAGAACAGGGGATTAGTTTGAATGAGGGGAGTATTACCGGTGTAATGAATGCGGATGATTTCGAAGGTCCTTTACATGGGAAATCATTTGTTCACTTTCTTCAAGAAATCATTCAAGCAAATGTATATGTAAATGTTCATACGAAATCACACAAAAGAGGAGAAATAAGAGGACGGATTAGAAAAGTAAAGAAGTAAATGAAAAGGCTGTTCCAAATTGGAACAGCCTTTTCTTCTTATATAGGGTACAAATTTTAGCGATTATTGTCAGTAAATCGATATATTTTGAAAATCGCTGATATAATCCGAGTTGCGCCGATATATTTTGAAAATCGCTGATATAATCCGAGTTGCGTCGATATATTTTGAAAATCGCTGATATAATCCGAGTTTCTTCTCTGTGTTGCGTCGATATATTTTGAAAATCGCTGATATAATCCGAGTTGCGTCGATGAAAATCGCTGATATAATCTGAGTTGCAGTCGATATAGTAAAAAATTTCCGCGTTTAACTTTTCACAGGCTGATTTTTTATGAAGAAGTCCATGATGTAAAATACTTCGTCATCGGGTATTTGTATTTCAAATGTATTTTCAATCGGTTGTAGTGCTTTTTTCACTTTCATATACATCCAGTACTCATCTTGTCGTCGTTTTTCTTTGTCAGGATGAGGGAGGAGACTTTCCCCTTTTTGAAGACGGTCAACCATACAGCTCATATGAAGAATTACACCCATTAAGCTATCTGGGGTTAGCTGTAAGGAAATTAATTCTTGAATTGTATTTAATGCGTAACGAATTGTTTTAATGAGTAATGCTCCGTCGTTACGTTGCATTTGTTGTTCAAGAATGTCAGCCATTTTTGCGTATGTTTCTTCATACGTAATCAATTCTTGAATTGGCTGAATGGCTGTGTAGTTTACAATGTCTTGGAAATGATATGTTAAGCACGGTACTTGCACATCGAAATTTGTGACAATACAAATGATATTACGTTCTTTTTTTATGTTCTCAATCATTTTCGTTAAATCTTTTTCATGGACGATACTAATCGGAATAATTTCAATCAAGTCTTTATCAAATCGTAAATAATTCTCTAACATTTTTTGAATCGCTAAAGCACTTCCTTCTCCAGTTAAACAAGCTGTTAAAATAACAGATTTCATTGGAGAGAGTGGCTTTTTCTTTTCTTCTTGTACGTTTAAGTAAAACGGTGTTAAATTTTTCACTGTTTCATATAGTGCGTCTAATGAATACCCGAGCTGAGCTTTCCGTGCCGCTTCTAATACGTGTGGTGTGCTTGTCATAGAAAGGATACGTACAGGAATTTTGAACTCAGTTTCTAATATGTCACCGATATAAGCGAGTGATCCCATATCTACGAGTAGGAGAAGCCCATTTACATTTTGCAGTGTTTTCATATACACTTTGACACGCTCTAAGAAATCTTTCGGCGATTCATGTAACGGCATATCGATACCGGTTACTTCCTCAATACCGAGAAGTTCGTTTGCAACGTTTGCCATTTCTGTTGCGATGCCATTACCGTGTGCTAATATTAATACTTTTACTTCTGTTTGTGAGGCAGGAATTGGATCAACAACGAAGAACATTGTTAAGAAGCCTGCTTCATCAATAGGCATTGTTATTTGCAATTCTTCCTCCAGTAGCTGGATACATTGCATAGCTACGGAAAAAGCTTCTTTATATTTCGTACGAATTTGATTTAATTGTGGATGATGAATTTGTTTCCCGCCTTGTAAACGTTGTAGAGTTGTCTGTACATGTAAACTTAAAGCGAGAAATACTTTTTCATCAAACGTCTTAGATAAATGCTTTTCAGCGAGTTCCGCTATTTTTTCACATACGGAAACGATATTACGATCCACAATTTTAAAAACATTTTCATGACTAGTCTTTTTGGACATTTGGTTAAAATATTGTACGAAAAAGCTTTGGATATCATTTTCTATTAGTAGTTCTAATTCTTCCTCTTCAATACCACGTGCTTGAAGTTCTTCATATTTATAATCAATATAATCGTAAATAGAAGAACGTTTTTCATCTTCTGTTTTATGGTTACTCCAGCCTTCATCACTTGTAAATACAAATGTTTCATTCGGTATTTGGTACAGATGGCGGCTCTTTCTTTCAATAAACAGTCCTTCTTTCATATACCAAGGTAAATCTGTACTTGAAACATAGACAGAGTCACGTTTCTTTGTCACGAAATCAGAATAGGCTTTCGCACAGGCAATTTGCACATCCGTTTTTAATTGACCGATGTTATTAGGACAATTGTAAAAGACGAAAGCACGCATTGTATTTGGGCTAACATGAATTTCTTTTCTCAGGCGAATTGCTTCATTTGTGAAAAATAGTTGCAGTAAAGCAAAGCGCTCTTTGTGTGTACGCTCACGAAGTGGTGGAAGCGTGACAGTCATCGGTATACGTCTTGTAAATGTTTTTAATAAAAATGAATTTGGTTCTTCTGTCGTTGCTGTAATGATTAATACTTGTGCTTTCCGCTCGTTTTCTGTTTCTCCAAGGCGGCGGTATACCCCACGGTCAATAAAGGTGAAAAGCATTTCTTGTCCCTCTGGAGGAAGCCGATGTACTTCATCTAAGAAAAGAATCCCTTCATGTGCTTTTTCAATTAACCCTTTTTGATCACTTGCGCCCGTGTAAGCCCCTTTTTTAATCCCAAATAACTGTCCAAGTAGTAACTGTGGGTTGTTCGCATAATCAGCACAGTTAAAGACGATAAAGGGTGCATTTTTTTGAAGCTGTTCAACTTCAATTGCATATTCGTGCATTAAAGAAGCGAACATAGATTTTCCGACTCCTGTTTCTCCTAGCAGTAAAGTATGCATACCGTTTGGAGGATAGAGAATAGAAGCTTTCGCTTTTTCAATTGCAATTTTAAGGCTTGTATTTTCAATTGCAAATGTATCTAATGAAGTGACATCTTTTGAATGCGTTTCCAACGAAGTGTTCGTTTCTATATAAAAACGAACAGGGCGCGTATTTGTTTTTAATAAACGTGTATCTTTTACAAGTTTGTTTAAGTCGCTACTTACATTGGCACGATCTAGTTGTAACAGGGTAGCGAGTTCTGATGCAGTTACACCTTCTGTATAATTTCCTTCTTGTATTGCGTTAAAAATGAGATCTATTCGTTTCATTTCTATTCACCTCGAAACTTCATCACTATTTAAAATTTTACACAAAAATGGGAAGGGTGGGAAGAGAAAAATAAAACAGCTTTAGCACATAAGTACTAAAGCTGTTACAATCTTGTGTCTTTCCAGAAATTCACTTCGAGATGAGAAGATGGATTATAGGGAAGAAGTTTGTATCCTTGTGACTGTAAATAATCAATTACTTTTGGAAGTATTTGTACAGTAACACTCGAATCGTGCATTAAAATAACTTCGATTTGTTCATCGCTTTGATTACGTACTCTTTCTAGTATGGCAGAAGGATTATCATAACTTTTCCAGTCATATGTATCAATGGTCCAATCCCACATTTTATACTCAGCTGATACAAGTGCGTCACGGTAATTCTTTTTTAAGTACGGCATACTACCGTAGGGGACACGAACGAGATGTGTATTTAACTTTGTAATTTGCTGGACAATGTTTTGTGTTTGCTCCATTTCTGTAATTAAAGTAGAAGGATCGCCAGTATAAAGGCGTTTTACATCGTGTGACATGCTATGGAGTCCGATATAATGTCCGTCTTTAATTAATCGCTGCATTGTCTTTTTATAATGCGGTACCTTTCCTCCAATAACAAAGAAAGTTGCTTTTCCGTTCTTTTCTTTTAAAATGTTTAAAATTTGCGTAGTATATTTGTTTGGCCCGTCATCAAATGTTAAGTACGCGATTTTTTGTGTAGGAGAGGTAGTTTCAGTATTTGGATGAAGTTCAGCAGGAATAACCGTAGTTGCTTCTGCATGAGATGACGCGTACATAGTAACCGCTAAAAATAAAATGATGTATAGAAATACTCGCTTGATCATAACATTCACCCTCAGTTTGACAATCAAGATGTAAAAAAGAAAATGTAACCCATTTCTTATTATGTATATCTTTCTCCAATAGAGGCACTCTCAAACAATCTATATTTTGGAAATATAAAATGAGGGATAAAAAAATAAAAAATAGCATCCTCTTCAAAGAAAGAGGATGCTATTTGAATATTTCATAATTGTAAAGGCTATACTACAATTAGTCTTCGCGTTTTTTCACTTTTTTATAGAAGGAAATAATTGGTTTGTAACGCTCGTGTACAAGTCCGATTAGTTCAGCAATGATTTCTGTAAAGAAGATTAAAACGAAAAGAAGAAAAATGGATAACCATAATGTTGCACTAGTGAAAATAATGGCATTTACACTAAAGAAAATACCGAATGCGTATATAATTAGTACCGTTTTACGATGAGAGAATCCCATTGCAAGCAAACGGTGATGCAAATGCGACTTATCTGGTGCTGAAATAGGCTTTTTATTTACGATACGACGAATGATTGCAAATGTCGTATCAAATACAGGTACACCTAAAATGATAACTGGAACGATAAAACTGAATAACGTTACGCTTTTGTATAATCCAAGTAACGATATAACAGAAATACAATATCCTAAAAATAATGCTCCTGTATCTCCCATGAAAATTTTTGCTGGATGGAAGTTGTAGAATAAAAACCCAATTGTACTTGCTAACGTAATTAGTGCTAGAGGCAAGATAATAGCTGTTCCAGTACCCCATGGGCTAGTGAAGGCCATATATGCTAGCGTTGCCAGTACGATAGATGAAATACCAGCAGATAATCCATCTAAGCCGTCAATTAAGTTGATTGCATTTGTAATACCTACAATCCAAAATACTGTAATTGGATAAGCAAGCCATCCAAGTTCAGTATCCCCGAGAATTGGAATATATAATACTTGCACTAATAATCCACTTTTTACAATCATAATGGCAACTAATAGTTGTCCACCGAATTTTACTTTCGCAGATAACTCGTACATATCATCTAAAATACCAATGATTACAATGATGATTGCACCTAACGTTATCGATAACATTCTTTGTTCATATAAGCCACCGACCACAAATCCTACAGCTACACCGATAAATATTGCTAACCCGCCAAGACGAGGCATAATTTTTTGGTGTACTTTACGTGCGTTTGGCTTATCTGTTGCTCCTATTTTAAAAGCTAATTTAATAACTAAAGGAGTAACGACGAGTACAGTGATGAAAGATGCCAAAATGGCATAAATCACTTGTGAGTCCATTAATACCCCACCCTTTTATAGTCTAACGTAATTTTTTTAATGTATTTATCTGAAAATTATGATGTTTATTTACAGGCTCATAACATATGGTATCACAAAAAGATTAGAATTCAATCTTTTTTTCTTTTTACGGTAAATGGAAGCGGATAGAATATATGACAATTGTATACAGAATGTTGGTTCATTTGGGAAGGTTACTCGTACCAGGCTTTGGAATATGACATTTCCTATTTTTCTTAGGTAGTGAATACTTTTATTTCAGTATTATAAGTGTTGCACGTAGAAATGAGTAAGTTCCGTGTTAAAATGTGGGAATTTATCCCGCAATTGGTGTGCTACCTGTAAAAGCCTGATTGGTATGGGTTATTAATTAGTGGGGGGTGGACAAAACTCCCACTGATTAAAGTTTCACTTTATATTGCTTCATTTAATTTTACAAAAACTTAAAAAAGAATGCAGAAAGTAATTCATATAATAAAGGAGTAAAAGGGTATTCTCATTTTTAATGTGAGAGGGGGAAGCGCAGGGAGCACTCTATGTATTCGTATATTTTCTACTGTATATTCCTGTGCGAAAGGGAAATGAAAATTACGATAATAGGTACCGGATATGTTGGATTGATTACAGGTGTAGGATTGGCAATGTTGGGACATTCAGTTACGTGTTTTGATATAAATGATGAAAAGATTGAACAGATAAAACGAGGGAACCTACCTATTTATGAAGCCGGCTTACATGAATTAATTCATGATGCATGTGAGAAGGATTGTTTAACTTTTACAACAAATAAAGTAAAGGCGTTTCACGATGCAGCGTTTATATTTATTGCAGTTGGAACGCCATCTTTATTAGATGGGACAGCAGATTTAACATATATTCAAAGTGCTTGTGCTGATATTGGAACATATGTGACGAACGACATTATTGTTGTTACGAAAAGTACGGTTCCTGTAGGGACGAATGATGCTATGAGAGGATGGATTGAGGAGAAACTAAAGGGTAGGCATGAATTACATATCGTATCGAATCCAGAATTTCTACGGGAAGGTTCAGGTGTTTACGATTTTTTTCAGGGGGATCGCATTGTAATTGGCGCAGATAATGAGGAAGTAGCGCAAAGAGTGGAGAGTTTGTATAGTGAACTACACTTACAAACGTATGTTACTGATATTAAAAGTGCAGAGATGATTAAATATGCGTCGAACGCTTTCTTAGCTACGAAGATTAGTTTTATTAATGAAATTTCAAATATATGTGAGAAGGTAGGCGCAAATGTATTAGAGGTTGCAAAAGGAATGGGGATGGATAAGAGGATTGGTGAATCCTTTTTACATGCTGGCATCGGCTACGGAGGATCGTGTTTTCCGAAAGATACGAAAGCGCTTGTGCAACTTGCAGGTAATGTGGAACATGATTTTCGCTTGTTAAAAGCAGTTATTGAAGTGAATAATAAACAACAGTTGTTATTGATTGAAAAGGCAAAGAAAGTCATAAATATGAACAAGAAGCGGATTGCGGTTCTTGGAGCAGCGTTTAAGCCAAATACTGATGATATTAGAGAAGCTTCATCTCTTATTATAATAGAAGAATTAATTAATGTAGGTGCAGATGTAGTTCTGTATGATCCAAAGGCGACTCGAAATGTAAAAAATATATTTGGGGAGACTATACAATATAGTGAATGTATAGATGAATCGATTAGAGGAGCGAGTGCGGCCTTCATCGTAACAGAATGGGAAGCGATCCGATCTTACCCGTTAGAAAAGTACGCACGACTCATGAGAAAGCCTATTTTATTTGATGGAAGAAATTGCTATACTGATGAGGATGCCAAGAAGCAATCGATTGATTATTACTCGATTGGCAGGAAAAGTATTTGTAATAGAAATGTTTCTGTTATTCGTTAAAAAGGCATGTATCCATGTATATTCTTATATGTCATAATAGAAGTTGTAACTAGCGAAAGAAAAGAGGCAATCAAATGACTGAACGTTTAAAAGTAATGACAATTTTCGGGACACGTCCAGAAGCAATTAAAATGGCACCTCTTGTATTAGAGTTGCAAAAACACCCAGAAAAAATTGAATCGATTGTGACTGTAACAGCACAACATCGTCAAATGTTAGATCAAGTATTAAATATCTTTGGAATTACGCCAGATTTCGATTTAAATATTATGAAAGATCGTCAAACTTTAATTGATATTACAACGCGCGGTTTAGAAGGTTTGGATAAAGTGATGAAAGAAGCGAAGCCGGATATTGTACTTGTACATGGTGATACAACGACAACATTTATTGCAAGCTTAGCTGCTTTTTATAATCAAATTCCAGTAGGTCATGTGGAAGCAGGACTTCGTACATGGGATAAATATTCTCCATATCCAGAAGAGATGAATCGTCAATTAACAGGCGTAATGGCGGACCTTCATTTCTCACCGACAGCAAAATCAGCAACGAACTTACAGAAAGAAAATAAAGATGAGTCACGCATTTTCATAACAGGAAATACAGCAATTGACGCATTAAAAACGACTGTAAAAGAAACATATAGTCATCCTGTACTAGAGAAGCTTGGAAATGATCGTCTTGTACTTATGACAGCTCACCGTCGTGAAAATTTAGGTGAGCCGATGCGTAATATGTTCCGTGCAATTAAGCGTCTTGTTAATAAGCATGAAGATGTACAAGTTGTGTATCCTGTTCATATGAACCCTGTTGTTCGTGAAACAGCGAATGATATTTTAGGCGAACATAACCGCATTCATTTAATTGAGCCGTTAGACGTAATTGATTTCCATAACGTTGCAGCTCGTTCATACTTAATGTTAACTGATTCTGGCGGTGTACAAGAAGAAGCACCATCACTTGGTGTGCCAGTTCTTGTTCTTCGTGATACAACGGAGCGCCCAGAAGGAATCGAAGCAGGTACATTAAAATTAGCAGGAACAGACGAAGAGACAATCTTTAACCTTGCTGATGAGTTGTTATCAAATAAAGAAGCTCACGATAAGATGACGAAAGCGTCTAACCCTTACGGTGACGGCCGTGCATCAGAACGTATTGTAGAAGCAATTTTACAACACTTCAATAAGTAAATAAAAAAGGGCCAAATCCTATGGGATTTGGCTCTTTTTGTTATGGCTGATTTCTCATAATCCACTCTGCATGAGCATTTGTAGAAGGAGGGGGATCAGTTGGTGTTTTGTTTTGATTCGTTTCTTTCTTCGCTTTTTCGTTAGAGTTAGAATTTGAAGAAGGATTTGATTCGGTTTTTGTTGTTGGATTTTCTTGCGTGTTTACCTTTTCTCCTAATTCTTTTTTTATTTCGTTACGTACTGCCTCAACACCGTTTGGATCTGGGAGGAAGTAATAAATACCGCCTATTTTTTTGTCTTCTCCTTCAAGTTTGAACGTTTGCATTGTAGAAGGATCAAACCCAGAAAGTTTATTGTAAAGAGCAAGGCCATCTGAAATAGGAATGTCAGTTTTTATATATTTTCCAACGACTGCTGTCAAATCTTTAATTTTAAATACGGTAGAGGTCGAATTTAGTTTTTGAGCAACAGCAGCAAGTAATTGTCTTTGTCTAGCGGCCCGACCATAGTCGCCATTTGGATCTTGCTTTCGCATACGAACGTAAGCGAGTGCTTCTTCACCATTTAATTCTTGTTGTCCTTGCTTAAATTCGATTTTTTTGTAGTAATCCACGTCTGAACGCTCCCAAAAATCGAAGGGGACATCAACAGTAACACCGCCAACAGCATCAACAATGCCTTTGAAGCCTTGGAAATCAATTTTAAGATAATGGTCTACAGGCACTTTTAGAAAACCTTCGACAGTTTTGATTGCCATTTCTTCTCCGCCGTAAGCATGCGCAGCGTTAATTTTGTCCTCTTTATTCTTTCCGACAATTGGAACGCGACTATCACGAGGGATACTCATAAGCGAAATCTTCTGCGTTTTCGGATTGACTGTCGCAAACATTAATGAATCTGTACGACCGTTTTGACCGTCTGTTGCATAATCTTCTATACCCATAATAAGGAGTGTAAAAGGCTCCTTTGTAATTTCTACATCTTCGGTTCTCAAATCCGATTTTTCACGAGTAAAACCACTATACATCCCCATCAGAGAAGAGTAGGAATTTAATATATAAAGCCCTACACTACCAAATAAAAGTAAGAAAATAAGGAAGTAGAAAAACTTTCTTCTTCGTTTCTTTTTTATTCTGCTATTTTGGAGATGATAATAACGTTCTTCCATATATAATCTCCTTAGTCCATTTGTAGGAAAGTAATTCACTACATTAATATTTAAAGGCGATAAAGTAGTTATTCTTAGATAACATCTTGTTCTAAGTACAACATATCTCCTTCTGTAATTGTACATTTCCCATTTGTTAATTCAATCATCCAATCCGTGAATGCTTGTTTTCCATCTTCTTCTACATACGTATCAAATGTGACATTTTCGAGATAATGTATATCTTTAATGGCATATTTTGAATTGCGTAATTCATTTTCGATTTTGCCAAGTAATGTGTAATCAATTTCGGTCTGCATAACACGCATTAGTTTTCGCTCGACAACACCGACATGATTAATGCCTTCACTTGTACATTTTCCA
This sequence comes from Bacillus sp. SH5-2, assembly GCF_008368905.1. Lineage (NCBI taxonomy): Bacteria > Bacillati > Bacillota > Bacilli > Caryophanales > Bacillaceae > Bacillus > Bacillus sp. SH5-2. The sequence continues at coordinate 246,120 of NZ_QOSD01000017.1, read as the reverse complement.
TATGCGCGAATTAATCCACCAGCGCCTAGTTTGATGCCACCAAAATAGCGGGTAACGACAACGACGGTATCTTTTAAACCGCGTTTTTTTAGTACCTCTAACATAGGTACGCCAGCTGTACCGCTAGGTTCACCATCATCATTTGCTTTTTGGATTTGATCTTGTTCGCCAATTAAATACGCAGAACAATTATGTGTTGCATTCCAGTTTTGTTTTTTGATTTTTTGTATGAATTCTTGAGCTTCTTCTTCGGTTGTAGCACGACTAACATAACAGATGAATCTTGATTTTTGAATAACAATTTCGTGTTCACCGTAGTCTTTTATTGTTAAATATTGTAATAGCACTTGTATACGCCCCTATCCATCAAAATGACTAGTACTTTACATTTTAAAAGCGGGCGTTTTTATATTCAAACATTTTTTATAAATAAGTTGAAATTTTTGGTGAGTATTTTACCTTTTTGTTGTAATTTGTCGAGATGATGAGTATAATTTCAAACCCGCATTTTTATGTATGGATGCACCATTTTTAGTTTTCGTGTAAAATTAGGAAATAAAAACTTTTTTATAAGGCAGGTACGAAAATGAAAACAGCTATTGTTACTGATAGTACAGCATATATACCGAAGCATATTCGTGATGAACTCAATATATATATGATTCCATTAAACGTTGTGTTTGGAACGGAATCTTATCAAGAAGAAGCTGAAATTTCAGCAGATGATTTTTATGTAAAAGTACGTGAGCAAGAAGAGCTTCCGAAAACTTCTCAACCAGCAATCGGAAAGTTTGTTGAGCTATATGAAGAATTATCTAAGGATTATGATGCAGTTATTAGCATTCATCTTTCAAGCGGGATTAGTGGTACATATCAAACGTCAACGACAGCTGGTCAAATGGTAGAGGGTATTGATGTATATACGTACGACTCTGAAATTAGTTGTGAAGTGCAAGGATTCTATGTACGTGAAGGGGCAAAACTAGCGAGCGAAGGAAAAAGTCCGAAAGAGATCATTGCTCGTTTTGATGAAATGAAGCAAACGATGGACGCTTATTTTGTAGTGGATGATTTACATCATTTACAGCGTGGTGGACGATTAAATAGCGCACAAGCTTTCATTGGTAGTTTGTTACAAGTGAAGCCAGTTTTATATTTCAGAGATAAAATCATCATTCCATTTGAAAAGATTCGTACGCGTAAAAAAGCATTAAAACGAATTATTGAGATTTTTGATGAGCAAGCAAGTAAAGGTGTACCTATGGAAGCAGTTATCATTCATGCGCAACGTGAAGAGGAAGCGAATGAATGGAAGGCTGAATTAGAAGCAACATATCCTCATGTTACCATCCGTACAGGTTATTTTGGTGCTGTAATTGGAACGCATTTAGGTGAAGGTGCACTAGGTCTTGGATGGTATACGAAGTAATGATATAAAAAGCTCTCTTTTTGAAGAGGGTTTTTTTACGGATATTTTCCATGTAGTTGACAAGTTAATATTTGGAAATGGTAAAATGTACGTAAAATAAAATAATGAGGAAAGTTTTATTACTTACTTTTTACAAGAAACTATATTATAATAGAGGAGAGGTGAAACATATGGAGCATAATTCTTGCTTATGTCCAAAGTTTGAGTCTGCTTTTACTTTGCTTAGTAAAAAATGGACTGGCTTAATTATTAAATCTTTGCTCGAAGAATCAAAACGCTTTAGAGAAATCGCGGATATTATACCAAATATGAGCGATCGTATGTTGTCAGAGCGTTTAAAAGAATTGGAAAGCGAAGGCATTGTAGTTCGTAATGTTTATCCAGAAGTACCGGTTCGAATTGAGTACGGCTTAACTGACAAAGGAAAAGCATTAGAAAGTGTTATGGATGAAGTCCAAAATTGGGCTGAAAAATGGATGAAATAGCGTTTCGATTTTATTTGTATATGCAATAAAACGTAAGGGAATCCTTGCGTTTTTTTCTTTTTTATAAAGTTTCACCAATTGGGCATTTATGGGCAATTATCTCACGCCTAACTTTCTTGCAATTGCCGAATTTTTAGGGGGAGTCCTGCACACAAATCGCGCGATAATAAGCGGTGTAAATCTTTTGAAATTCTACATATACATACAAAATTATACGCATTTTGCAATAGAGAGGTAATGTAATATTACATTTGTTTTACAAAAGCGTAACATTGGTAAAAAAAATCCCGAATTATGGTATAAAATTTATAGGTTATATACGGAAAATGAAAAAAGAAAGCGGTGTAAAAAATAAAATGAAAAAGCTAAAAATGGCATCTTGCGCATTAGTTGCAGGGTTAATGTTTTCAGGACTAACACCAAATGCATTTGCAGAAGATAATATTTCAGATGTGAAATCACAAATTAATACACAAAATGACACTTTACATAAACAACAACAAGAGCGTGATGAATTACAAAAACAAATGAATGACTTAAACAAAACAATTCAAGGTTTAGATAAGTCTGTTCAAGAGAATGCTGCAAAACTTGATGAAACAACGAAAAAAGTTACTGATACTGAGCAGTTAATCGAAAAGAAAAATAAAGATATTGCAGAATTACAAACAAAGATTGCAAAACGTGAAGAGTTATTAAGAAAGCGTTTAGTTGCACTTCAAGAACAACCAAATACGAACGTTGTAACAGAAGTTCTTGTAAACTCTAAAAACATTGCAGATTTAGTTGATCGTTTAAATTCTGTTTCTAAAATTCTTGAGTCTGACGAAGATATCATGAAAACACAACAAGAAGATCAAGCGAACGTGAAAAAAGATGTTGAAACAGTAAAAGAAAAACAAAAAGAATTAAAAGAAGCACAAGCTCAAATTGAAACTGCTAAGAAAGAACTTGACGCTGAAAAAGCGAAAAAAGAAACTGCAGTAAATGATTTAAGCGGTAAAATGGAAACAGTTGTAACTACGATGACAAGCACGGAAAGTCAATTAAAAGAGCTTGAACAACAAGCGTTAAAGTTACAACAAATTGCTGAAAAAGAAGCGCAAGAAAAAGCTGCACAAGAAGCTGCTGCTCAAAAACAAGCAGAGCAGGCTGCTCAACAAGCACAAGCTCCAGCACAACCGGCGCAGGCTCCAGCACAAACACAAGCTGCTCCAGCAAACAATGATGGACAAGCTAAAAAAGATGAGCCTAAGAAAAAAGAAGAGAAAAAAGCAACACCAGCTCCAGAAGTACCAGCTGACAATGGTGGCGGAAGACAAGATGTTGTCTCAAAAGCTAAAGGTTTAGTAGGTCTAAAATACGTATGGGGTAGTGCGTCAATTTCAAATGGTGGATTTGACTGTAGTGGATTAATCTCTTATGTTTATGGTTTAGGTCGTCAAGATACTAGAGGTTTATGGAACTCTGTACAAAAGATTAGCCCATCTGAAGCGAAACCAGGAGATCTTATCTTCTTACAAGGTACTTACAGAGCAGGCGTATCTCACGTTGGTATTTACATTGGTGGCGGTCAAATGATTCATGCTGCTGATGAGTCAACAGGCGTTACTTACGGTAGTGTAAATAGTTCATACAACCAAAAACATTTCTTAGGTTACGGTAGATTATAGGATTATAATTGAATAAAAGATGTGTATAAAGTCGATAGCTTACTATTTTATAAGTAGGTTATCGGCTTTTTTGAGTTTTTACGAGAGTATGAGGAAGGTTTATAGTAGAGCTGGAGGTGGTTGCTGATGCAAGCTGGGAAACAGTTATTACTAGAGGAACTTTCTTCAGGTGTGCGGGATAATTTGGATGGTTTGAAAAAGAAGAGGGAGGTTACATGTGTACAAGGTATAAAAAAGGGAGCTTCTAAATATGTGTGGTGTTTGGAGCATATTTCTCCTTAAGCCTGAAAGGAAGAACACAATTTTATTCCAAAATCGTATTATCCAAAGAGTGAACGTCTTTTTAAGTCATCATATCCTGGTCTAGGGTATTATAATACAACAATGGGGGAAAGAAGTTTTTAGAAACGGAGATACTGCAGGGATGGATGCAATAGAGAATGTAGTTTGATAGAGAAGTTTTACAAGTATACACTTGAATGTACGTATAAGGAATTTATCTCAAGGTGACAATTAATAAAGTAATTATTTATATGGCCAATTAATGGAAGGATTCAATAAGTACTATAGTATAAATTTCACTATTAAATATATCGTTTTTTTGAGGGGGATATTATACTATATGTATATATATTACGTCTTGAATGGAGAGAAAAATGAAGAAGAAATTAAAATATTTGATTAGGTATGTTTTATATAAGCGTATCCTTAAGAGAGATTTAATGGAATTGAAGGTGCAATATTATAGAGATATGGGAGTTAAAATCGGAAGTAATATGAGAACCTTCTCGCCATTAACTTCGGCTGAACCCTATCTACTAGAATTTAAAGATGAGATTACTATAAGTTCTGATGTTAAATTTATTACACATGATAACGCGACAGGAAAGGCTATCCCTGAAGCTACAGACTCTTTTGGGAAAATTACAATCGGTAATAATTGTTTTATTGGCTTAAATAGTATTATCTTACCTGGTGTAGAACTTGCTGACGACATTATTGTGGGTGCAGGAAGTGTAGTAACCAAAAGTTTTTTACAAGAGGGAGTTGTAATTGCAGGTAACCCCGCTCGTATTGTGACCACAGTTGAAAAATATCGAGATAAATACAAAAAATATGCAATGAACCGGATAGGATTAAGTGCAGAAGAGAAAAAGCAAATGATTTTAAATAACCCAGATAAGTGGATTGAAAAATAAAGATTTTCAAATGAATATGGCTTATATAAAAAAGAGAGGCAAGTGTCGTCTCTCTTTTGGCTTTGAGAAAAAGTGGTTATTCAAGAGAAAGTTGTTGGAAAATAAAAATATATAAATGTGACAATTGGTGGAACTTTAGAAACTGCATTAAATACTTATTAAAAAGAAGGTGAATAATGCTCTCTTTTAATAGTATTTATAGGGGATATTGTTCGATATTATAGCCAGTTCTCATTAAACAAAGAAAGGCCGCCTTTTAATTGAGGCGGCTAAAATTATGGATAATGAAGTAGAACGCATATTGATCATAACAGTATGTATCATGAATCGCTAATTTCTACTTTTTAAATTTATCGTTGGGAAATTAAATAAAGTAGAATAAATAATTACAAATTGGATACCTTTCTAACTTGTTTTCCTTCTTTTTGGATTATTTAAAGTCGTGTTTATCAGCTCTAAATTTTTCATCAGTATTCATGTTCTTGACTAGGTATGTTTTTCACGAAAATTGTAATTTGACGATAATTAAGGCTCTCCCCAAGTTGCTGCATATTTGTCTTGAAATTAATCGTTTCCTGGTTGCAGCTTGTTTACCTATTAGCGTTTCTAATGCATCGTTAGGCAGAAGGGAAACAGAAAAGCAAAGTAAAAAGACGCGTAAAGAAAGGTTGTCGGGAAGTAATCCTTTTTATTTTCAAGGAGAAGAGATGTTTCATGGGCAACATATTTTACTCGTTGATGATGTATATACGACAGGAATTACAGTTAGGCAAATTGGAAGTCTTTTATACGATAGAGGAGCGAGAGAAGTTTCTAGTTTGACGCTTTGCAGAAGTTAATCGGTAACTGTCGAAAGGTATAATAAAAAGACGATAAGTCTTCTTTGACTTCATATGTTGTCATTCGTTATAGTCAAAATATGGGGTAAATGCCCTGATTTTTAGAGTGAAGGGAATGGAATGAACATGCAAGGAAGAGTGAAATGGTTCAATGCAGAAAAGGGATTTGGGTTTATTGAGCGTGAAGATGGTGACGATGTGTTTGTTCATTTTTCTGCTATTCAACAAGATGGGTATAAGTCGTTAGAAGAAGGGCAAAAAGTAGAGTTTGACATTGTTGATGGAGCGCGCGGACCACAAGCAGCTAATGTTGTAAAACTGTAGGGATATTGTTTTTGGGGAGAGAAAGCTGCGTTTGTGGCAACGTTATATATAGTAGAACCTCTTGTTTTTTACAAGGGGTTTTTGTTATGAACAGAGTTGTCAAAAAGTTGTTTCTTTTCTGTAACGAATTGTCCACAGTTATATTCGTTATTCATGATGTTAATAGGATAAAATAAAGATAGAAACGATGCATCTTTTCATTTCAACAAAAAACGATAAAAAAATCGCAATTCCACTAATTTTTTTAAAAAAGTTAGAAGGAGTTTTTAAGCCGGTGTCGAAATTATAGTACATAGGCTTGAAAGGAGGAATTCATCTATGAAATTCAACATTCGTGGTGAAAATATTGAAGTAACTCCAGCATTAAAGGAATATGTAGAGAAAAAACTAAGTAAGTTAGAGCGTTATTTTGATACATTCCCAGAGATTAAAGTTAATTTAAAAGTATACTCTGACAAGCAACGTGTCGAGGTAACAATTCCGTTTACTGATTTATTACTTCGTGCAGAAGAAACTAATAGCGATATGTACGCTGCTATCGATTTAGTAGTTGATAAAATTGAGCGACAAATTCGTAAACATAAAACAAAAGTAAATCGTAAATTACGTGAGAAAGGTTCTGTGAAAACGAACTTTATCCTTCCAGAAGCAGTAGCTGTTCTGGATGAGGTAGAAGAGGATGAATTAGAACTTGTGCGTACAAAACGATTCGATTTAAAACCGATGGACGTTGAAGAAGCGATCCTACAAATGGATATGCTAGGACATAATTTCTTCGTCTTCACAAATGCTGATACAAATGAAACAAATGTTGTATATGGCCGTAAAGATGGGAAATATGGTTTAATCGAAACAAGATAATGATTCGAAAGCGCAGCCGAAAGAGGCTGCGCTTTTTTTGCTGCAAATAGATTTTCAAAAAACTTTTCCTAATTTAGAACTCGAGATTCTGCCGATTGTTGTCATAGTTATAAGACAAGTGTTACAATTATCATTAGGTATATACATTTTAGTTTTTTTAATTAGGAGAAAAAATTGGCATAACATACATTTGATTTTTATAACGACTGATTGTAATAGAGAAAAAGAAAAACAATCGGAAGTTTTATTTTAATAAAAAGAGGAGCGTATTTCCTATGATCGGTATTTTAAAAAAGGTATTTGATGTAAATCAACGCCAAATTAAACGTATGCAGAAGACAGTTGAGCAAATTGATGCATTAGAATCATCTATTAAGCCTTTAACTGATGAGCAATTAAAAGGAAAGACGCTTGAATTTAAAGAACGTCTAACAAAAGGTGAGACAGTAGATGATCTACTTCCTGAAGCTTTTGCAGTTGTTCGCGAAGCAGCGACTCGTGTTCTTGGAATGCGTCCGTATGGCGTGCAGTTAATGGGTGGTATTGCCTTACATGAAGGGAATATCTCTGAGATGAAAACGGGTGAAGGTAAAACGTTAACATCGACATTACCTGTATATTTAAATGCTTTAACAGGAAAAGGGGTTCACGTTGTTACAGTCAATGAGTACTTAGCACAACGTGATGCGAGCGAAATGGGACAACTTCATGAGTTCCTAGGCTTAACAGTAGGAATTAACTTAAATAGTATGTCACGTGAAGAGAAACAAGAAGCTTATGCTGCTGATATTACGTACAGCACAAATAATGAACTTGGATTCGATTACTTACGTGACAACATGGTTTTATATAAAGAGCAGTGTGTGCAACGTCCACTTCATTTTGCTATTATCGATGAAGTCGATTCTATTTTAGTCGATGAAGCACGTACGCCACTTATTATTTCTGGACAAGCTCAAAAATCAGCAGAGCTATACATGTTTGCAAATGCATTCGTACGTACGTTAGAAAATGAAAAAGATTATTCATTTGATGTGAAAACAAAAAATGTAATGTTAACAGAAGATGGTATTACGAAAGCAGAGAAAGCTTTCCATATTGAAAACTTATTCGATTTAAAACATGTAGCACTTCTTCACCATATTAATCAGGCACTTCGTGCGCACGTTGTTATGCACCGTGATACAGATTACGTTGTACAAGAAGGCGAAATCGTAATTGTAGACCAATTTACAGGTCGTCTTATGAAAGGTCGTCGTTATAGCGAAGGATTACACCAAGCTATCGAGGCAAAAGAAGGCGTAGAGATTCAAAATGAAAGTATGACGCTTGCGACAATTACATTCCAGAACTACTTCCGTATGTATGAAAAGTTATCTGGTATGACTGGTACAGCGAAAACGGAAGAAGAAGAATTCCGTAACATTTACAATATGAATGTTATCGTGATTCCAACGAACAAAGATATTATTCGTGATGACCGTGCTGATTTAATCTTCAAATCAATGGAAGGTAAATTCAATGCAGTTGTTGAGGATATTGTAAACCGTCATAAACAAGGGCAACCTGTTCTTGTAGGTACAGTTGCAATTGAAACGTCAGAGCTTATTTCAAAAATGTTAACTCGTAAAGGTGTACGCCACAACATTTTAAATGCGAAAAACCATGCGCGTGAAGCAGATATTATTGCTGAAGCTGGTATTAAAGGTGCCGTAACGATTGCGACGAACATGGCTGGTCGTGGTACAGATATTAAGCTTGGGGACGATATTAAAAACGTTGGTCTAGCAGTTATCGGTACAGAACGTCACGAAAGTCGTCGTATTGATAATCAGTTACGTGGTCGTGCTGGTCGTCAAGGAGACCCTGGTGTTACGCAGTTCTACTTATCAATGGAAGATGAATTAATGCGCCGATTTGGTTCGGATAATATGAAATCAATGATGGATCGTCTTGGTATGGATGATTCACAGCCGATTGAAAGTAAAATGGTTTCTCGTGCGGTAGAGTCTGCGCAAAAACGAGTAGAAGGAAATAACTATGATGCACGTAAGCAGTTACTACAATACGATGATGTACTTCGTCAGCAACGTGAAGTTATTTACAAACAGCGCCAAGAAGTAATGGAGTCTGAAAACTTACGTGACATTATTGAAGGTATGATGAAATCTACAGTAGAACGTGCTGTTGCGCTTCATACACAAGAGGAAATTGAAGAAGATTGGAACATTAAAGGTCTTGTTGACTACTTAAATACAACCCTTCTGCAAGAAGGAGATATAAAAGAAGAAGAATTACGTCGCCTTGCTCCAGAAGAAATGAGCGAGCCAATTATCGCGAAATTAATAGAGCGTTACAATGAAAAAGAAAAGCTTATGCCAGAAGAGCAAATGCGTGAGTTCGAAAAAGTTGTTGTATTCCGTGTTGTAGATACGAAATGGACAGAGCATATTGATGCGATGGATCACCTTCGTGAAGGTATTCATTTACGTGCTTACGGTCAAATCGATCCACTTCGTGAGTATCAAATGGAAGGGTTCGCAATGTTCGAGTCAATGATTGCTTCTATTGAAGAGGAAATCGCTCGTTACATTATGAAGGCTGAGATTGAACAAAACTTAGAGCGTCAAGAAGTTGCTCAAGGTGAAGCTATTCATCCATCTAGCGATGGCGAAGAAGCGAAGAAAAAGCCGGTTGTAAAAGGTGACCAAGTGGGCCGCAACGATTTATGTAAGTGTGGTAGTGGTAAAAAGTATAAAAACTGTTGTGGTATTGGGAAGTAATACAGGTCGGTAGCCCAGACTGTTTTGCAAACTTTTACATCAAAAATGTATAATTAAGAAGGTTTGAACTCTCTCCGTAATAAGTGGAGAGAGTTTCCCTTGTTTTCATACGAAAGTAACAGCAATTACATAGAGGTGAAGGAAATGGAATTAGTAGAAATTAGACAGGAATTAGAGAAAATGGCTAAGCGATTAGCGGCTTTTAGGGGGTCTCTTTGACCTCCCTACTAAGGAAAAACAAATTGCAGAATTAGAAGAAAAAATGATGGGCGCAGGATTTTGGGATGACCAACAAGGCGCACAAGTTGTAATTAACGAAGCAAATGCGTTAAAAGAAATGGTTGGAAAGTTCCGTAAGTTAGATGAGACATTCGAAAATTTAGAAATAACGCATGAGCTTTTAAAAGAAGAGTACGATGAAGATTTACATGAGGAGTTAGAATCAGAAGTAAAAGGCTTAATTCAAGAAATGAATGAGTATGAGCTTCAGTTACTATTAAGTGATCCTTATGATAAAAATAATGCGATTTTAGAATTACATCCAGGTGCAGGTGGAACAGAGTCACAAGACTGGGGTTCTATGCTATTACGTATGTATACACGTTGGGCTGAGAAACGTGGATTTAAAGTAGAAACGGTTGACTACTTACCAGGTGACGAAGCTGGTATTAAGAGTGTTACTTTATTAATTAAAGGTCATAACGCTTACGGTTACTTAAAAGCAGAGAAAGGTGTACATCGTCTAGTACGTATTTCACCATTCGATTCTTCAGGCCGTCGTCATACATCGTTCGTATCTTGTGAAGTTGTTCCTGAGTTCAATGATGAAGTTGAAATTGAAATACGTTCAGAAGACTTAAAAATTGATACGTACCGTGCAAGTGGTGCAGGTGGACAGCATATTAATACGACAGATTCAGCAGTTCGTATTACACATACACCAACTAACACAGTTGTAACATGTCAGTCAGAGCGTTCTCAAATTAAAAACCGTGAACATGCGATGAAAATGTTAAAAGCGAAATTATATCAAAAGAAATTAGAAGAGCAACAAGCTGAGTTAGATGAGATTCGCGGTGAACAAAAAGAAATCGGATGGGGTAGCCAAATTCGTTCTTATGTATTCCACCCGTATTCTCTTGTAAAAGACCACCGTACAAATACAGAGGTTGGTAACGTGCAAGCTGTTATGGATGGAGAAATTGATCCATTTATTGATGCATATTTACGTTCTCGTATTTAATGCGAAAAAAAGCCAACGAAATTGTTGGCTCATGCTGAGGGAATAGAGGATATACAGCGTTTTGTTTTATTTATATGAATGAAGTATAGAGGAAGAGAAGTTGGAAACGACAACTTCTCTTTTTAATGGGAGTATATGTAGAATACAATGCTGTATATTGTTTTGTAAAAAGTAGAGAATAGTAAAACAGAGCAGTAATAGAGTAGGACTTTATACGGAGTTTTTCTAGTTTGATTTTTGGAAAAAGATACTTTGTTGAAGTTTCTACGATGTTCACATAATTGAAACAACTTAGGAAAGCTTTGGTCTATCAGGGTTCTCACTACATTTTTGAAGAATATGAAATATACCTTAGTTTTTCTATATAAAGATAATGCTTATAATGAAAATGAGTGTGTTAGAAATGAAAAGAATATCAACAATGGGGAGCGATAGAAGTGAAAAAGAAATTGTTGGCTATTGCGTTAGGGACATCAGTTGTTTTTGCTTTAGGGGCATGCGGAAATAAAGAAGAGAGTAAACCTTCGAAACAATCTGCAAGCACAGATAGCGCAGAGCAAATTTATCAAAAAAGTTGTATCGGTTGTCATGCTAAAGATTTATCAGGAGCAACTGGACCGGATTTACGAAAAGTAGGACAGAAATATGACGCAGCAGATATTGAAAAAATCATTGAAAAAGGTCGCGGTTCAATGTCACCAGGAATTATTCAAGGTGAAGATGCGAAAAAAGTAGCTGAGTGGTTAGCTGAACATAAATAAAAAGGGTAAACTGGACGAGTTGATTATATAATCTTATCTAAAAATGATTTTGGATAAGAACTATAACAACTCGTTTCCTTATTTTAGGATGTAACATAACTGTAACAAAAATGTATCCGAATTGGAAACCGTTTGATGTTACAATGGGGTTTGTAGAATTTTGCTGAAATATATTACATAGAGTAGTTTATGCAAAGAGTGTAAGTAAACTACCTTCAACAAGAATGGTCAAGCGGGAATAAGAGGCTAACTTTTATTTTCAAATGGACAGAAAAGTATTTCGAAAAAAAATCATTAAGTATTGGGTGATAAATAATGATAAAGATGACGAATGTTTATAAGGAGTACCCGAATGGTATGAAAGCCATTTCTGGTCTTACAGTTAACATTAAACAAGGTGAATTCGTATATGTAGTTGGACCGAGTGGAGCCGGAAAATCTACATTTATTAAAATGATGTATCGTGAAGAGAAACCATCTACAGGATCTATTAACGTAAATGGACTTGTAATTGAAACATTGGCAGAAAGAGATGTTCCGTATTTCCGCCGTCAATTAGGCGTAATTTTCCAAGATTTTAAATTGCTACCTAAATTAACGGTATATGAGAATGTTGCGTTTGCTTTAGAAGTAATTGAAGAAGAGCCAGAAGCAATTCGTGAGCGTGTAACAGAAGTATTAGGACTAGTAGGTCTAGAAGATCGTGCAGATGCACTTCCAAGCGAACTTTCAGGTGGAGAGCAGCAACGTGTTGCAATTGCAAGAGCAATTGTTAATAGACCAAAGGTTGTAATTGCCGATGAGCCAACAGGTAACTTAGACATTGAAACAGCTCTTGATATTATGAAGATTTTCACACGTATTAATGAGCGTGGTACAACGATTGTTATGGCAACGCATAACGCAGATATCGTAAATACAATTCGTCATCGCGTAATTGCGATTGAAGATGGAAAAATTGCTCGAGACGAGATTGAGGGAGGATACGGATATGAAGGCTAAGACCCTTAGTCGACATTTGCGAGAAGGTGTAAAAAATCTATCACGTAACGGATGGATGACGTTTGCTTCTGTTAGTGCAGTAACAGTTACATTATTACTTGTAGGTGTCTTTTTAACAGCGATTATGAATATGAACCATTTTGCGACGAAAGTAGAGCAAGATGTAGAGATTCGTGTACACATTGATCCAGCAGCAAAAGAAGCTGATCAAAAGAAATTAGAAGAAGATATGAGTAAGATCTCGAAAGTAGATTCTATTAAATATTCTTCTAAAGAAGAAGAGTTAAAACGTTTAATTAAGAGTTTAGGCGATAGTGGAAAAACGTTCGAGTTATTTGAGCAAGATAATCCACTGAAAAACGTATTTGTTGTAAAGGCGAAAGAGCCAACAGATACAGCAACTATTGCGAAAAAGATTGAAAAAATGCAATTTGTAAGTAATGTTCAATATGGTAAAGGCCAAGTTGAAAAATTATTTGATACTGTAAAAACAGGACGTAATATCGGGATTGCGTTAATTGCAGGTCTTTTATTCACAGCGATGTTCTTAATCTCTAATACAATTAAAATTACAATTTATGCTCGTAGTACTGAGATTGAAATTATGAAACTTGTAGGTGCAACAAACTGGTTTATTCGTTGGCCGTTCTTGCTAGAGGGATTATTCCTAGGAGTATTAGGATCAATTATTCCAATTGGTCTAATTTTAGTGACGTATAATTCGTTGCAAGGTGTGTTTAATGAAAAACTTGGCGGAACAATTTTCGAGCTTCTACCATACAGCCCATTCGTATTCCAATTAGCTGGTTTATTAGTGTTAATCGGTGCATTAATCGGTATGTGGGGAAGTGTAATGTCAATTCGTCGCTTCTTAAAAGTATAAAAAGTTGCAAACATAATTCGTACAAGCTTATCATATAGTAGAAATAGGTAAAGGCATCACACACTGTGTGATGCCTTTTGCTACACCACCTGTGTGTTTTGGAAAGGGGAATTCCGCATTGAAACGTAGAGTTGCGATTATTGGAATGGTTGTTGCATTTTTAATTGGTGCTGGCGGAATGTTTGCAGGAATGTCTGTATTTGGGGTTAGCCCAGCAGAAGTAACGCAAACAATTTCGAATGGAAACGCTAGCACAACGCAAGGGAATTTGGCAAAAATTAATGAGGCGTATGCACTAATTGATTCACGTTATGTGGAAGACGTGAAAGATGACAAGTTAGTCGAAGGTGCAATACAAGGTATGTTGTCTACGCTGAAGGACCCTTATTCCACGTATATGGATAAAGAAACAGCCAAACAGTTTAGTGAATCGCTTGATCCAGAGTTAGAGGGGATTGGGGCTGAGGTGAACAAGACGGACGGTAAGCTTATTATCGTATCTCCAATTAAAGGTTCACCAGCAGAAAAGATAGGAATTAAACCGAATGACCAAATTCTATCTGTAGATGGAAACAGTGTGAAAGACTTATCACGTGAAGAAGCAGTACTAAAAATTCGTGGTAAAAAAGGAACGACTGTCGCGATTGAAATTAAACGTGCAGGAGTAGCTGATCCGATTGTATTTAAAATTAAGCGTGAAAAAATTCCAATCTTCACGGTGTTTAGTTCTGTGAAACAAGAGAGCGGAAAAGATATCGGCTATATGCAAATTACTTCGTTTGCTGAAAATACAGCGAAAGAATTTAAGGATCAGTTAAAAGAGTTAGAGAAGAAAAACATACAAGGTTTAGTTATTGACGTGCGTGGTAATCCTGGTGGCTATTTGAATAGTGTAGAAGATATACTAGGAGAAATTATGACGAATAAAAAGCCAATGCTCCAAGTAGAGCAGCGAAATGGAGAGAAAAAGAAATTCTCCACAGAACTGAAAGAGAGAAAACCATATCCAATTTCAGTGTTAATAGATAAAGGAAGTGCCTCTGCTTCAGAAATTTTAGCTGGTGCGCTGAAAGAAGGAGAAGGTTACGATTTAATTGGTGAAACAACATTTGGTAAAGGGACTGTTCAGCAAGCTGTTCCATTTAAAGATGGTAGCAATATTAAATTAACGATGTTTAAATGGTTAACTCCAGATGGAAATTGGATTCATAAAAAAGGAATCAAGCCAACTGTAGAAGTGAAACAACCAGATTACTACCATGCGACGCCAATTCAAATTGAAAAGACACTTTCATACAACTCAAATGATGTCCAAGTAAAGCATGCACAAGAAATGCTAAAAAGCTTAGGATATGTACCAGGTCGTGAAGATGGATACTTTAGTAAAGAGACAGAATCAGCGCTGAAAGCATTCCAAAATGCAAATGAGATGGAAGCAACAGGACAGCTTGATAAAAAGACAGCTGAAGCAATCCAAACGAAAATCATTGAAAAAATCCGTTCTGGAGAAAATGATTTGCAATTACAATCCGCATTAAAATTAATGGCAAAATAAGAAGAAATACAGGCATTTTATTGCCTGTATTTTTTTGTGTTAAACACACGTTTCTCCAGTTATGATAAGATAAAAAGAAAGAATGATATAAATGGTGGTGAGTGAGTTCGTGGAAGCATGGATTTTTGAAATAATGCGGGCAGTTGGACGTTTTTTCTTACACCCTGCTGTCTATGTATTTTTAATAAGTAGTATCTTCGTTGGATACTTACGTATATTACGAGAGAGAAAAGATTTTTCTTTTAAAGTTTATGATATTTGGTTTGAATTGCGAACATCTTTATTTGCAGGGATTGGATACGGATTAATCGTATCTATTATTACGGTTGGGCTTGGACTTGTTGTTTCTAAAGCGAGTTTATGGGTAATCTTACTTTGGACGTTGCTATTTGGATTAACTGCTATGTATCGATATTTATCGGCGGCTTATACGTTTAGTATTGCGATTGTATGTGTTTTACTATCTTCTAAGCTACCAGTTTCCTTCTTACAGCTTAGAGAAGGAGAAGAGGGTACGATTGTATCTCTTGCTATTTTACTAGGCGTCATGCTTCTTGTAGAAGGCTTATTGATTTCTAAAAATGCGGTGGGATATTCTACACCAAACATTAGGAAGGGGAAGCGTGGGCTTAAGATCGGTTTACACGAATCGAAGCGTTTATGGATTATTCCTATTTTTATTCTTGTACCGGGTGATGCGGTAACGCAGTTCATTTCATGGTGGCCGGTCGTTTCGATAGGTTCAAATACATATTCTTTATTCCTCGTTCCGTTTTTAATTGGATTTATGAGAAAGATTAGAAGTTATGAGCCGACAGAAGCTTTATTATTTACAGGAAGACGTGTTTATGGATTAGCAGGGCTTGTGCTTGTTCTAGGAGTTGCAAGTTACTGGTGGCACGTACTTGCAATTATCGCGATGGGAGTCGCAATGCTTGGACGTTTCACAATCTCGATGCAAGAAAAAATTGTGGATGAGACAAGACCAGCCTATTTCGCTGCACGTAATGACGGACTTGTTGTGTTAGATACAATTCCAAATACAATTGGAGCGGAGCTGAATTTACTACCTGGAGAAATTATTACGAAAGTAAATGGAGTCGTTCCAAGAAGTGCCGAGGAATTTTATGATGCACTTCAAACGAAGACGACAGGAGCTTTTTGTAAATTAGAAGTATTAGATACAAATGGTGAGCTTCGTCTTGCTCAAACTGCATTATATGCTGGAGGACATCACGAATTAGGTGTTGTATTTGTTCAGCAGGATCATGAGTGGGATTCGGAAGCGATGTAATAGAAGTGAGGGTGTCACCAATAGGTGACTCCTTTTTTTTGTTTGGCGGGGGCAGTAGTAAATGAAATTTATATCGGCGATTATCGGAATATATCAGCGATTATTCGAATATATCGACTTTCCGGCAAAAAACGACAACTATCGCAAACCTTATTTTCTGTTTCATAGACGGATAACTTGAATAATTATTTGATAATGGTTATCATTTAGGGAGTCTTTTTAATTTTGGAAAATGGAGGGAAGATATGCTACGTAAATTTTTTTCTTACTATAAACCGTATAAAGGTTTATTTATACTCGACTTTTCTTGTGCAGTTATCGCAGGATTACTGGAACTTGGCTTCCCACTTATCGTAAACCAATTTATTGATAAGTTATTGCCAGGGCAAAACTGGACGCTTATTTTATGGGCGTGTTTCGGTTTATTTGCAGTTTATATGTTAAATGCAGGCTTACAATATGTCGTTACATATTGGGGACATATGCTTGGGGTTAACATTGAAACAGATATGAGGCAGAAATTATTTGATCACATTCAAAAGCTATCATTCAGATTTTTTGACAATAATAAAACAGGTCATTTAATTTCACGTCTTACAAACGATTTAATGGAAATTGGGGAAATCGCTCACCATGGGCCAGAAGATTTATTTATCGCTGTTATGACTTTAGTTGGGGCGTTCTCATTCATGATGATGATCAACTGGAAGTTAGCGCTATTAACGTTCTTCGTCATTCCATTCCTACTATGGTTGGCACTTTACTTCAACAAAAAAATGACAGGTACGTTTAGACGTTTATTCTCAGATGTTGCTGATTTCAATGCATGTATTGAGAACAACGTTGGTGGTATTCGCGTTGTACAAGCATTCGGAAATGAAAAGTTTGAGAAAGAGCAATTTGCTGTGAACAACGCTCGTTTCCGTACAACGAAATTAATGGCTTATAAAATTATGGCGTTAAATTCGTCAATTAGTTATATGCTCATGCGTCTCGTAACGCTCTTCGTCTTAATATGCGGTACATGGTTTGTTCTGCAAGGTGAATTAACGTACGGTGGATTTATCGGATTCGTTCTATTAACGAATATTTTCTTCCGCCCAATTGAAAAAATTAATGCGGTAATCGAAAGCTATCCGAAAGGGATTGCTGGTTTTAAGAGATATGTAGAGCTTCTTGAAACAGAGCCAGATATTGTAGATTCTAAAGATGCGATGGAAGTGAAGCATGTACATGGCGATATTCAATATAACAACATTACGTTCGGATATGAAAATAAAGAACCGATTTTAAATGATATTAGTTTGAAAATCCATGCAGGTGAAACAGTTGCGTTCGTTGGACCATCTGGGGCGGGGAAAACAACGTTATGTAGCCTATTACCACGTTTTTATGAGCAATCATCTGGTTCAATTCAAATTGATGGCATTGATACGAAAGAGATGACATTATCGTCACTTCGTAAGCAAATCGGAATTGTGCAACAAGATGTGTTCTTATTCTCGGGAACGATTCGTGAAAATATTGCTTACGGAAATTTAAAAGCGTCAGAGGCTGACATTTGGCAGGCAGTAAAGAGAGCGCAGTTAGAGGATTTAATTTACTCGCAGCCAGAAGGTTTAGATACAGTTATCGGTGAGCGCGGCGTGAAACTTTCTGGTGGACAGAAGCAACGTCTAGCGATTGCCCGTATGTTCTTGAAAAACCCGCCAATTTTAATTTTAGATGAAGCGACTTCTGCACTAGATACAGAGACGGAACTAGCAATTCAAAAATCGCTTGCAGAATTAGCAGTTGGCCGTACAACATTAGTGATTGCGCATAGACTTGCAACAATTAAAAATGCAGATCGTATCGTCGTTGTAAATAAAGACGGTATTGCAGAGCAAGGTTCACATGATGAATTAATTGAGCGTGGCGGAGGATATAGTAGGTTATACGAAGCGCAGTTTAGTTCGTAAATATAATTTCTGCTGAATTAGTGCACCATAAGTAGGTGAAAATCTCATATGGGAGGCTATAAAGTATGATTATAACAACAACATCTACAATTCAAGGAAAAGAAATTATTGAGTATGTCGATATCGTCAATGGAGAAGCAATTATGGGTGCGAATATCGTTCGTGACCTTTTCGCTTCTGTCCGTGACGTTGTGGGCGGTCGTTCGGGCGCTTACGAAAGTAAATTAAAAGAAGCGCGCGATATCGCGATGGAAGAGATGAAGACTCTCGCAAGACAAAAAAATGCGAACGCAATTGTTGGTATCGACGTGGACTATGAAGTCGTTCGCGAAGGGATGCTAATGGTTGCGGTGAGCGGGACTGCCGTCCGTATATAAAAGTGAAAAGCCGTGCTGATGCACGGCCTTTTATATTCTATGTCGAAGTTCCAATATTTCTTGGGAAATGCGGAAGGCCCTGTCGATATATAGGGAAGACATTAGAGTGCTTCTTTACATTTCCGGATTTCAACTAATAATGTTTCGTATTCTTGTTCGAGAGATTTGATGTCATCGTGATGATTTGGTATGGAAATTCGACCGATGATTTCTGTTAATTTTGTTTGTAATCGTAATAATTTTTGTTCAGTAACGTTTACAGAATCCCCGGTTGTTCTTTTTGTGTATTGCTCGTAATTACCGTGGAATACTCTTGGCTCGCTCTCATCTACTTGTAGAATATGGTCTGCAACAGAACGAATGAAGGCACGGTCATGACTAATGAAAAGTATAGTGCCAGGATATTCTTGTAACATGCTTTCTAATTCTTCTTGCGTCGCTAAGTCTAAATAGTTTGTCGGTTCATCGAGCAGAATCATATTATAGTTTCCTAAAAATACTTTTGCGAGTGCAACCTTCATTCGCTCACCCCCGCTTAGAACGTGCACAGGTTTATGAACATCTTCACGGCGGAATAAAAGCCTTGCAAGTATTGTGCGAACGAACGACTCTGTATAGTTTGTTTCTTCTAGAACATTTTCTAAAATGGTTTTATCTGTTTTTAAAATGGATAGTGTTTGTTCGAAGTATCCAATTTTACAACTCTTCGAGAGCTGAATGCCGCGCTCGTTTGCGAGAAGCATGTTGAACAAAGTTGTTTTGCCACTTCCGTTTGCCCCTAAAATAGCAAGCTTTGCACCAGGAGCAATAGTTCCATTCATATTTTTAAATAGTGTGCGGTCACCTATTTTCTTTGTTGCTTTATTGAACTGTACTGCCACTTTACTATGAATCGGTGTATGGTATTGCACGTCAAACTGAGCTTGAGAAAGATCCTTTGGCTTTTCCTTCTTTTCTAGTTTTTCGAGACGTGTTTCTAATGCTTTCGCTGCTTTACTAACTTGTTCTTGGCCATGAGCCCCACTTAATTTATAAAGTTTAGATTCAGATGAACTGAACCGTGTTGGGATTTTTGTCATGCGAGAAGCACGTTGCTTTTTTTGTAAAATGGACTGCTCTAAACGATTTTTTTCTTGTACATATTGCTCATATTCTGCTTGTTTTTGTATTCGCTTACGTTCTTTTTGCTTTCGATAGTTTGAATAATTACCTTTATACTCTTGAATAGTACCATCTTCGATTTCGATGATTTTTGTACATATCGCATCTAAAAAGTCACGATCATGTGATATTAAAACAAGTGCCCCTTTATAAGATAAAAGTACCTTTTCTAATTGCTCTGTACCGACCATATCTAAGTGGCTTGTTGGTTCATCAGCGAATAAAATGCCCGCATTCTGTTCAAGAGCGTGGGCAATCTTTAGACGCATTCGTTCACCGCCGCTCATTGAATCTGTAACGTTTGAAATACTCCATTTTCCTTTTGCGAGAGAAGAAGCGGTTTCTGGTAGTTCTTCGCTAAGCTGAGGAATGATGGAGATAGAACTATGATGAGTTACTGTACCTTCGTCAGCTTCTATTTCTTTACTTAATATTTGTAGTAACGTAGATTTTCCAGCTCCGTTGACTCCGACAATTCCTATACGATCCTGCGCTTGAATTTCCAGTGATGGTACCGTAAATAGGGTACGATCACCAAAGCTCTTTTCAATATTACGTGCGAATAAAATAGTCATAAAAAAACCTCCCTAGTTTCACTAGAGAGGATAAATGTCGCCCTTGCATGTAAAAATCGTACATAAATAAACGATTTTTCACATGATCGCTTCGAAAGAAAGTATCGACAAATGGACAGACTAATCCTCTGCTAGTTTTCATCATTTTTGTTCACTATTTGTGATGGATGAAATAAATAAGAGAATTAGAACTTCATTGGTCAAAGTACCTTCCTTTCATAATATTACTTTTATTGTATGCGCATACAAATGAGTTTGTCAAACTTATTACAGCTTGTGATTTTTGAATTCGTTATTATAAATTTGTGCCTTTGCTAGTGCCTCAGCATCATTTTGGATTTCATCTAGTCCATTCGCATCTCCAACAATATACCCTTCAAATGATGAACCAACAAAATCAAAGATGTATTGGAACTGAGAAATAAGCGGTAATGCTTTCAGTTTCGGATTATCTCCACCAACGATGACAACGTACATTTTTTTGCCTTTCATTTTTTCTTTGAAATGAAGGGATGTATCGCGCAAGCTTTGTGACCAGCGATCGACGAAGTTTTTCATATGACCGCTCATTCCATACCAGTATAGCGGTGTAGCGAAGATAATCGTGTCGTGATCTAACATGCGTTTCGTTAACTGCTCGTAGTCATCGTTTACAGGTTGAAATCCTTCTGCATCATGACGTTGATCTGTAATTGGATGAACTGTATGGTCACGCAAGTAAATTTGTTCTGTTTCAATTCCATCAATCATTATATGTGTTAGAGCTTCCGTATTCCCGTTTCGTCTTGAACTGCCATGTATAACAAACATGTAATCATCCCTTTTCTTTTGCTTGTTTTAGGAGTGAAACGTGTTTTTGCAAATTCGTTTGAATGCTAGAAAGTAATGAGATTTGCTTTGTTACTTCATTGAGTTTATCTTCGTAAAGCGTAAGGATACTGCTACATGGGTTTTCATATAGATGCGGCTCGATTTCGAGGCAACGCAGCATCCTTGCTGTCTCGTCTAAATTTAGGCCGAGCTGTAAGTACATTTGAATAAGATCTACTTTTTCAACGGCACTTTCGTCGAAATCACGATAGCCATTTGCGAGGCGCTTCGAAGGAAGTAATCCCTTTTCTTCGTAATGTCTTAGTGATCTTTCGCTAACGCCAGTTTCTTTTGATAACTCCCCGATTCGCAATGCGTTTCACTCCTTTTACATGTATTGTAAACCTTCACACTAATGTGAGGGTCAACTCTGTTTTTTCGCAAAAGAATCTACATGATTTAAAAACACTTGAATAGCTTTAGACGGAATAAAATATTTGCCGCGCACGATGGAGAATGGACGGATGAGTTGTTCATTTGGAACTTCGACGTGAAATAGCTCTTTTGCCAGTAGCTCTTTCCGTACAGTCCAATCAGAAAGTATAGCGATGCCAAGCCCGGCACTAACTGCTTCCTTCACACTTTGAATGCTGCTAAATGTAAAGAAGCGCTTCATTTTTAAATGGTGTTGATGAATAAAGCGGTCACTATAAGCACGTGTACCAGAACCACTTTCTCTTAATACCCATACTTGGTCTTGGAGTGTGCTTTCATTTATTTCCTTTGTGCGGAGCAGTGGATGATTTGGCGGAACGACGAGCTTCATTTCATCTTGCATAAATGTTTCAACGTTAACATCAGCGTATACGACTTGCCCTTCCACTAAGCCGATATCAATTTGATTAGAGCGAAGACTTTGCAAAACTTCTTCTGTATTTGAGATAAAGGTATGAACTTCGACGCGTGGATTTTCATTGGCATAATTAGCGAGTATTTTTGGAAGTAAGTATTCGCCAATTGTAAAACTAGCACCGATGCGAAGTGTTCCTGTTACAACGTTATGTAGTTCGTTAATTTCTTGCTTAGCATCTTCATAAAGAGAGAGCATTTGCTTTGCATGTATGTATAGAATATTTCCAGCTTCCGTAACTTGGACATGTTTCGGGGATCGCTGAATGAGTGTAGTTCCAAATTCGTTTTCTAAGTTGCGAATGTGCATACTTACGCCAGGCTGTGAAAGATTTAATAATTCCGCTGCACGAGAGAAGTGTTTCTGTTCAACAACCGTAACAAAAATTTTTAAAATATCTACGTTCATGTTCTAGGCTCCTTTCGTTTTTCTTTCATCTTATCATAAGTATTTCTGATGATAGAGATTTGGTATTGGTATTAAACTTATTATAGAAACTCTCTTATAATGTAAGTAGAAAGAACATGCATGTTCCAATACGATTATTGGGGTGGTTCAAAGTGGAACAAACACTTGTTATACAAAAGAAGAAGGGCTTTGGATTTTCGCAAGGAATTGGGATTACGTTATTAATCGCCATTGTCGCGAAATATTTAGCAGAGCTTCCATTTTTAAATATTATGGGACAATTAGTAATTGCTATTCTAATTGGGATGGTTTGGCGAGCAGCTGTCGGAGTTCCGCAAGAAGCGATAGCTGGAACGAATTTCGCCAGTAAGAAGTTGCTTCGCTTTGGGATTATCTTACTTGGAATGCGATTAAATCTTGTTGATATTGCGAAGGCGGGTCCAAAAGTATTGGTCATCGCAGCAGTTGTTATCACATTTACTATTTTCGTTGTATACGGACTAACGAAAGTATTTAAAGTGGACAAGAAACTTGGGATTTTAACGGCGTGCGGGACAGCAATTTGTGGCGCGGCAGCGGTCGTGGCAATTGCACCGCAAGTGAAAGCGAAGGATGAGGAAACGGCAGTCGGGGCAGCGATTATTGCAATTTTAGGTACAATATTTACACTTATTTATACGCTACTATACCCAGTGCTTGGCTTTTCTCCGTACGGTTACGGCGTGTTTTCGGGTGCGACGCTGCACGAAATTGCTCATGTCATCGCAGCTGCAGCGCCAGGGGGCAGCACAGCTGTAGACATCGCAGTTATCGTGAAACTAACGCGCGTCGCAATGCTCGTGCCAGTAGCAATTTTAATCGGGTTATGGTTTGGCAAGAGCGAGGGAAGCAAAGAAAAAGGTACTTGGCGTGATATCCCAATTCCATGGTTTATATTCGGGTTTTTAGCAATGAGCGCGGTGCATTCGCTCGGCGTGATTCCAGAAGTTGTTGCGGGATACATTGTAGTCATCGCTTATATGCTAATCGCAATGGCGATGGCAGGACTTGGTTTAAATGTAGAGTTTAAAACGTTCCGTAAATTAGGAAGTAAAGCATTCATGGCAGGGCTGATTGGCTCGGTTTGTCTATCGGTTCTTGGGTATGTTCTCGTATGGGGATTAGGATTTATGTAGTAGGAAGAAGCTGTTCCAAAAGGTATTTTGGAACAGCTTTTTCTTATGCTTATCGTGCTAGGAATGTCGGTATTTGTCGGTAAGTCGATATATTTAAAAAATCGCTGATATAAATTGAATTACTCTTGTACTTTGTTAGAGTAGATGTTCAGTGAAACGTTTTTCTAAAATTTGTAAAGATATCTTTACTTGTAACTGGAAAATATTTATAATTCAAGTAAAGATATCTTTACTTTCGAAGGTGGAGCCTATGGGTGTAAAAAATAAAATTAAAGAATTAAGAAAGCAACATCATATAACACAAGTTGAAATGGCAAAGGCGATGCAGGTGACGCGGCAGACGATCGTGGCAATTGAAAACCATCATTACAACCCGAGTCTAGAGTTATCCCTAAAAATCGCCAAATATTTCGGAGTGAAGGTGGAAGAAATATTTACGCTAGAGTAAAGGGAGAGAAAATGGACAATGCTAGAAAGTTATATGTCGGTTTGTTTTTTGGATTGTTGTTGGGAGACGTTATAGTCCGTATTATGAATCCGGCTATACCAATTTTACCGCTCGTAGTTAGTAATATTTTAGCGATTGTATTTCTAGTGTTGTATACAAATTACAAAAATCGTAAGTACAAAAAAGAAGAACTTCCAGATATAGATGAGCGAGTAAATGAAAATATAAAAAAGTATGTAAACGTTTCATTTGTATTCGCATTTCTGTTGCTTATTGTTTATATTGTTGCGAGTAAAGCAATAGGCAGGGCTGTTATACCAGTGCAAGAGATATTTATGATATGTAGTTTCTTATTTGCAGGTAGTCTCGTCATAGGAGTTATGGTAGGAAAACGAGCATAGCGATAGGAGGAATGAAAAATGCAAGATGAGTTTGAGAGATTTCAGTCGGATAAAGCGTTTAAATATGTAGGGTTGTTTTTTACAATTAGTTTAGCAATATGGAGTTTATATAATTTAATCGTTTACGGAAATGCTGGTATGCCGTTTGTGTTATTTGTATTAGGGCAGTTTGTTTATTTCTTTGTGAACTATTGGCCGAAATGGAGATATAGAAATAGTAAAGAGGCTGATCATGTATGAGTAAGAGAGAGGTCATGAGATTCGTAGGGAGTTTGCTTTTAGCAGGGATTCTTCTAAATACGAGTTTAATGATTTTAAGTATTTCATGGGGAACGATCTTCATATCGAACGTAGCGCTAGTTATTTTATATGCAATTGCGGAATATAGAGAACAGAAGCGTTTGAAAGAAGAGGGAATACCGTTGATTGATGAGCGGGTTGTGAATAAGATGAAGTCGTATTTTACGATTTGTATGACGTGCTTCGTTCTTTTGTTCATTATGTATCTGTGTGTAAATAAGTATTTAGATAGGCAAGTAGTACATGTAAATGAGTTATTATATATCGTTATTTTTGGTTTGTTAATAAGTATGGCATCGACGAGTATTTTCGCAACAAGGAATAGATAGAAAAAGGGGAACTGGGATGGGATTACCGGTATTATGTGTTGCTACGGCTATTTTTGCTTTGTTTTGGGGAATGCAGAACTTCTCTCGTAATCCAGTGCCAAGTATTTGTATTATGATTGGTACTGTAGGTTTATCGTATTATTTATTACTATCGGCACATTATCATAAAACAGCAACGAGCGTTGTTGTAGGAGCACTTATTTTATTTTGTGGTCGTGCAGTACAAAAGGGGTTATTTCCGTAAAAGCTGTTTATACAAAGAGTATAAACAGCTTTTTGTATTTTTTTTACAAAAAGATTGAAAGTTACGTAACGTCATCTTTTATAATGAAGGGGAAGAGGTGATGGTAGTGATTTCAATACAACAATTGACGAGAGAAACAGGGGTTACGGTACGTACATTACGTTATTATGATCAAATAGATTTATTAAAGCCGAGTGGAAAAACAGAAGGTGGACATCGGTTATATAGTGAAGCTGACGTAATACGTCTGCAACAAATTTTGTTTTTAAAGGAAATGGGATTTTCGTTAAAAGAAACTGCGAATATGTTAGTAAGAGGTGAGCTGGATTTAAAGGATTCTCTTGAAAAACAACTTCGATTTGTACAGGAAGAACAAAAGAAATTTAATCGAATGGAGCGTGTTTTACAAGCGGTTGTTTATTCAGTAGATATAGAGGGAGAGCTCGATTGGAAAGTTATGTTTGAACTTATTCAGCTTTCGAAACAGTCTCCTCGTATACGTGAAATATTCCAAAATGAAGTGTTTTCAAAGGAAGAACAAAAATTGCTTCACAATTTGCCAAATATGAGTGAGGAAGATCCGAATGTGTTAGAGTTTGTAGATTTGTTAAAGCAATTACGTACTTTTATGAAAGAAGGTAAAGAAGCCGCTAGTGATGAGGTACAAGAGGCAATGAAGAAATTAATGCAGAAATGTTTAGAGATGGCTAATGGTGACGAAGCATTTTTGGATAAGTTATGGGAAGTTAGAAAGTCAAAAGAGGATTCACAAAGGATGAGTATGTATCCAATTGAAGAAGAACTTTTACTATATATGGACAAAGCTTTTCGTATTTATGATGAAAGGGAGAGGGATAAATGAGTATACTCGCAGAATATCGTTGGTATTTTTTAATTGGGGCAGAGATTATATTTTGGTTATCGGCTATCGGTTTCTTTTTACTCCGTTACGGATTTCGTTTGAAGAAGGCGAGTTTTATCATGGGGATTGTACTCCTCGTAAATGAAGTGTTTATTTTAACTTTAGGGGTAGTGGACTATTATCAAACAGGAAAGTTCTCTAACTTTCAAATTATTACTGTAATTATTTTATTGTACGCAGTCTTTTACGGGAAAAAGGATTTGAAGAAGTTTGATATATTTGTGCAAAAGCTAGTTGCGAAATGGCGGAATGAACCGGCGCCTATTATGGAAGAACAGGTAGAATTAACAGGTATGGCCTATGCGAAGCAGGAAGTGAAAAATTGGGTAGTACATCTTGTTTTATTCGTTGCTGTTCATCTATTCTTTTTCTTCGCGTACGGATTGATTCCATTTGAACAATGGGGCAATTGGTTAGAGTCAGGAATCGTTTTAAATAAAGCTGCAAGTCGCGTGAGCCAAGTGTGGGCGATTATATTTTTAGTTGATACGGCGATTTCGTTTTCATATGTGATTTTTCCGAAGAAGGAGAAAGGAAAAGAAAAGCTACTTTCATAGTTGAAAGTAGCTTTTGGGTATACAAATAATTCTTATAGGAGAGGATGGCAATAGGGAAAAGAAGTGGTTTTATATGTCTACTTCTCTGTAGTTTAGTGGCCTGCTCACAATCTAACGTTGCAATTGATAAGAAGAATGATGTCATTGTAAAGGGAGCAGGAATTTCCAATCTAGATAAATTTGAACAGTTCATTTTGAATGTTGAACAAGGGGAAGTGGATAAAATAAAAATTGTACATTACACACATGAAGGTGACCCGATTTTTCAAACGTTAGAGCATAGTGAGAAAGATATACTTTATGTGTTAGATAATAGGCAAGATCAATTTGCTGGTGACGATAAAGGGGTACATAAAGATAGTTGTAGAAGTATTGTTAAAGAGCAGCGTGAATCAGGAAACACTTATAGGCTAATAGATTGTACGAATGAAGCTGGGCGCAATGGGTATGAATTATTATATGTACCTAAAAAATAGAGTTAGTAGAGGAAGGAAGTGTTTACTCCTTCCTTTTTCTATGTATATATTGTCGAAAACTTTACCGAATATCTGTTCGTTTTTTTAGGTTTTTTATGGGCATTCGTGGTAAAATAATAATACAGATTTTTATGAGGAGGTCGGATTTTACTTGGAACATCAATTTGAAATTATATCAGCGTATTCCCCGCAAGGTGATCAGCCGGTAGCTATAGAGAAGCTTGTAGAGGGAATTAATAGTGGAAAGAAAAAGCAAGTGTTGCTTGGAGCGACAGGAACGGGTAAGACATTTACAATTTCAAATGTCATTAAAGAAGTGCAGAAGCCAACACTTGTGATGGCTCATAATAAAACGTTGGCAGGACAATTATATAGTGAGCTGAAAGATTTCTTTCCTAATAATGCAGTTGAATATTTTGTTAGTTATTACGATTATTATCAGCCAGAAGCGTATGTGCCGCAAACAGATACGTTTATTGAAAAAGACGCGCAGATTAATGATGAAATCGATAAATTGCGTCACTCAGCAACGTCTGCATTATTTGAACGGGAAGATGTAATTATCGTTGCGAGTGTTTCGTGTATATATGGTTTAGGTTCTCCTGAAGAGTACCGTGAGTTAGTTGTTTCACTTCGAGTTGGTATGGAAAAGGACCGCAATCAATTGCTTCGTGAACTTGTGGATGTGCAGTATGGACGTAATGATATTGATTTCAAGCGTGGTACATTCCGTGTGCGCGGAGATGTAGTTGAAATCTTCCCGGCATCACTTGATGAGCATTGTATCCGAATTGAATTTTTCGGTGATGAAATCGATCGTATTCGTGAAGTAAATGCATTAACAGGCGAAGTATTAGCAGAACGTGATCATGTAGCAATTTTCCCAGCATCTCACTTCGTTACACGTGAAGAAAAAATGAAGGTCGCTATTGAAAATATCGAAAAAGAATTAGAAGAGCGTTTAAAGGAATTAAATGATAATGGTAAGTTGTTAGAAGCACAGCGTATAGAGCAACGTACACGTTATGATTTAGAAATGATGCGCGAGATGGGTTTTTGTTCAGGGATTGAAAACTATTCCCGTCATTTAACACTTCGTCCAGCGGGTGCAACGCCGTATACGTTATTAGACTATTTCCCTGAAGATTTCCTAATTGTTATGGATGAGTCGCACGTATCAGTGCCGCAAGTAAGAGCGATGTATAACGGGGACCAAGCACGTAAACAAGTGCTTGTGGATCATGGATTCCGTCTGCCATCAGCTTTAGATAATAGACCGCTCACGTTTGATGAATTTGAAGAAAAAACGAATCAAGTTATTTACGTTTCGGCAACGCCAGGACCGTACGAGTTAGAGCAGTCGCCAGAAGTAATAGAACAAATTATTCGTCCGACAGGGCTTTTAGATCCACCGATTGATATACGACCAATTGAAGGGCAAATTGACGATTTATTAGGAGAGATTCAAGATCGTATTGCAAAGAATGAGCGTGTATTAATTACGACTTTAACGAAAAAAATGTCAGAGGATTTAACGGATTACTTAAAAGATGTAGGGATTAAAGTGAACTATCTTCACTCTGAAATTAAAACGTTAGAACGTATTGAAATTATTCGTGATCTTCGCCTTGGTAAATTTGATGTACTTGTCGGTATTAACTTATTACGAGAAGGATTAGATATTCCGGAAGTATCACTTGTAGCTATTTTAGATGCTGATAAGGAAGGGTTCTTACGTTCAGAACGTTCATTAATTCAAACAATCGGTCGTGCAGCGCGTAATGAAAACGGCCGCGTTATTATGTACGCAGATCGCATAACGAGATCGATGGGAATTGCGATTGAAGAAACGCAGCGTCGTCGTACTATACAAGAAGCTTACAATGAAGAGCATGGCATTACGCCGAAAACGATTCAAAAAGGTGTGCGTGATGTAATTCGTGCAACGACAGCTGCTGAAGAGCCGGAAACATATGAAGCAACGCCAGCTAAGAAGATGACGAAAAAAGAGCGTGAAAAGACAATTGCGAAGATGG
This sequence comes from Bacillus sp. SH5-2, assembly GCF_008368905.1. Taxonomy (NCBI): domain Bacteria; kingdom Bacillati; phylum Bacillota; class Bacilli; order Caryophanales; family Bacillaceae; genus Bacillus; species Bacillus sp. SH5-2. The sequence goes on along the minus strand of NZ_QOSD01000017.1, from coordinate 216,699 downwards.
AAGCAGAAATGAAAGAAGCAGCAAAAGCGTTAGACTTCGAGCGTGCAGCTGAATTAAGAGATTTACTATTAGAATTAAAAGCGGAAGGGTGAAAAGAGTGAGCATGAGCAAGGATTTTATTGTTGTAAAAGGTGCTAGAGCACATAATTTAAAAAATATTGATGTAACCATTCCGAGAAATCAGCTTGTTGTTGTAACGGGATTGTCTGGTTCAGGGAAATCATCATTAGCATTTGATACGATTTATGCAGAAGGGCAGCGCAGATACGTAGAATCGTTATCTGCGTATGCACGCCAATTTTTAGGACAAATGGATAAACCGGATGTAGATACGATTGAAGGGTTGTCACCAGCGATTTCAATCGATCAAAAAACGACGAGTCGGAATCCACGTTCAACTGTCGGAACAGTGACGGAGATTTATGACTATTTGCGTTTATTATTTGCGCGAATTGGTACGCCAATTTGTCCGAATCATGGAATTGAAATTACATCGCAAACAGTAGAACAGATGGTAGACCGTGTTCTCGAATATCCTGAACGTACGAAATTGCAAGTACTAGCGCCTATGGTGTCAGGACGTAAAGGTGCACATGTAAAAGTACTTGAAGATATTAAGAAGCAAGGTTATGTTCGTGTACGTGTTGATGGGGAAATGCTTGATGTATCTGAAGAGATTACGCTAGATAAAAATAAGAAGCATTCCATAGAAGTTGTAATTGACCGTATTGTTGTGAAAGAAGGAATTGCAAGCCGTCTTGCGGATTCACTTGAAAGTGCATTAAAGCTTGGTGGGGGACGAGTGTTAATTGATGTTATGGGAGAAGAGGAACTTCTGTTTAGTGAACATCATGCTTGTCCGCATTGTGGTTTTTCAATTGGAGAATTAGAACCGCGTATGTTCTCATTCAATAGTCCGTTCGGTGCATGTCCTTCTTGTGATGGACTTGGCTCAAAGCTAGAGGTAGATTTAGAGCTTGTTATTCCGAACTGGGATTTATCGTTAAATGAACATGCGATTGCGCCTTGGGAACCGACAAGTTCACAATATTACCCACAACTTTTACAATCTGTATGTAATCATTACGGCGTTGATATGGATATGCCTGTGAAAGATATACCGAAAGATTTATTTGATAAAGTGTTGTACGGAAGCGGTGAAGAGAAGGTTTACTTCCGCTATGTAAATGAATTTGGTCAAGTGAAGGAAAATGAGATTTTATTTGAAGGTGTTATTCCGAATATAGAGCGTCGTTATCGTGAGACGAGTTCTGATTATGTTCGTGAGCAAATGGAGAAGTATATGGCAGAGCAAGCTTGTCCGAAGTGTAAGGGTGGGCGCTTAAAGCCTGAGAGTTTAGCTGTTTTCGTTGGTGATAAAACGATTGCTGACGTAACGAAGTATTCTGTTCAAGAAGTACAAGAATTCTTCTCGAATGTGGAGCTAACGGAGAAACAACAAAAAATTGCTCATTTAATTTTAAGAGAAATTCAGGAGCGTGTTGGGTTCTTAGTAAACGTTGGTTTAGATTACTTAACGCTAAGTCGTGCCGCAGGAACTTTATCAGGTGGTGAGGCGCAGCGTATTCGTTTAGCAACGCAAATTGGTTCTCGTCTTACTGGTGTACTTTACATTCTTGATGAGCCTTCTATCGGTTTGCATCAGCGCGATAACGATCGCCTTATTCGTACATTGCAAGAAATGCGTGATTTAGGTAATACGTTAATTGTCGTTGAACATGATGAAGATACGATGATGGCCGCTGATTACTTACTTGATATCGGACCAGGTGCCGGTATTCACGGTGGGCAAGTCGTATCAGCGGGGACACCAGCTGAAGTGATGCAAGATGAGAATTCATTAACAGGGAAGTATTTAAGCGGTAAAGAGTTTATTCCGGTTCCACCTGAAAGACGTAAAGGTGACGGACGTAAAGTAGAGATTGTCGGTGCAAAAGAGAATAACTTAAAGAATGCGAAAATGTCATTCCCACTTGGTACGTTTGTAGCGGTAACGGGTGTATCTGGTTCTGGTAAAAGTACGATGATTAATGAAGTGCTATACAAATCGTTAGCTCAAAAGTTATATAAAGCGAAAGCGAAGCCAGGAACTCATAAAGAAATTAAAGGTCTTGAACACTTAGATAAAGTTATTGATATTGATCAATCGCCAATCGGTCGTACACCACGTTCCAACCCAGCGACGTATACAGGTGTATTCGATGACATCCGTGATGTGTTTGCACAAACGAATGAAGCGAAAGTACGTGGATATCAAAAAGGACGTTTCAGTTTTAACGTAAAAGGTGGACGTTGTGAAGCGTGCCGCGGTGATGGGATTATTAAAATTGAAATGCACTTCTTACCAGACGTATACGTTCCGTGTGAAGTTTGTCACGGTAAACGTTACAACCGTGAAACGTTAGAAGTAAAGTATAAAGATAAGAACATTTCTGAAGTGTTAGGGATGACAATTGAGGACGGGGTAGAGTTTTTCGCTAATATCCCAAAAATTAAGCGTAAACTTCAAACGCTTGTAGATGTTGGGCTTGGTTATATGAAATTAGGTCAGCCAGCAACGACATTATCTGGTGGTGAAGCACAGCGTGTGAAATTAGCTTCTGAATTACATCGTCGTTCTACAGGACGTACGTTATATATTTTAGATGAGCCAACGACTGGTTTACATGCACATGATATTGCACGTCTTCTAGAGGTATTGCAGCGTCTTGTTGAAAGCGGAGAGACAGTTCTTGTAATTGAGCATAATTTAGATGTTATTAAAACAGCTGATTATATCGTTGACCTTGGACCAGAGGGTGGAGACAAAGGTGGACAAATTGTTGCTTCAGGAACGCCAGAGCAAGTAGTGAAAGAAGAGCGCTCGTATACAGGTAAGTATTTAAAAGAGATTTTAAATCGTGATAAAGCAAGAATGAAAGAGAAAATAAAAGAAGTAGAGCTATCGCAATAAATTTATTGATGAAAACCGAGTGGAAATGACGCTCGGTTTTTATTTTACGAGGAAAACTGGTAAGTGTGTTAGTAGGTATACAAGCATAAAGGGTAGAATAAGTTGATATAAGCGCTCGTAGGATACTTGCGTTTATTGTCTATTAGCGTATGATGAAATATATATGTTAAAAGGATGTGTAACGAAATGAGATGGATTGTATCACTTCTTGTAAATAGCGTTGTGTTAATCGCTGTATCGGGACTTTTAAAAGGGATTGCACCAGACGCGTTTTACGTAGCAAATATACAAACTGCAATTATTGCGAGTATTATATTAGCGATTTTAAATGTGTTCGTAAAGCCGTTTTTAATTTTAATTACGCTACCAATTACTGTTGTAACTTTCGGGTTCTTCTTAATTGTTATTAATGCGATTACGTTAAAAATAACAGATTCATTATTAGGGGATGCTTTCAATATAACAGGGTTTGGTGTAGCTATTGTTGCGGCAATTTGTATTTCAATTTTCAATATGATCATTGAAAAAGCAATTGTTGAACCGTTATATGAAAAAAAGAGAAAGTGACAAAAGGAAAAACATTTCATCATTCGTATGAAATGTTTTTTTCTATTTATTAGAAACCGTATTTCTTGTTTCCAGAAAAAAATGGTACAATATCCGGTAGAATGGAATTTTACATCAAATGAGACTGAACCCGCAGCGGAGTGGAGGTTTATACATATGCCGAAAGTAAGGACAAAAGATTTAATTGAACAATTTCAATTGGAGTTAATAAGTGGTGAAGAAGGAATTCATCGTCCGATTGATACAAGTGATTTATCACGACCTGGAATTGAGATGGCAGGATTTTTTACATATTATCCAGCTGATCGCGTGCAGCTTCTTGGAAAGACGGAGCTTACGTTCTTTGACACGTTAACGTCAGAGCAAAAACAAGAGAGAATGAAAGCGCTTTGTACTGAGGAGACGCCATGTATTATTGTAACTCGTAATCAAGATGTACCAGATGAGTTGCTGCAAGCATCACGTGAATCAGGTATGCCTTTATTACGTTCTTCTCAAACGACAACGAGATTATCAAGTCGTTTAACAAACTATTTAGAAGGTAAGTTAGCACCGACAACTGCTGTTCATGGTGTGTTAGTAGATATTTATGGTGTTGGTGTTTTAATTACAGGTCAAAGTGGTGTCGGTAAAAGTGAGACAGCTCTTGAACTTGTAAAACGTGGTCATCGCCTTGTTGCGGATGATAGTGTAGAAATTCGTCAAGAAGATGAAGACATGTTAGTCGGAAGCTCGCCAGATTTAATTGAGCATTTATTAGAAATTCGTGGTTTAGGCATTATTAACGTTATGACGTTATTCGGTGCAGGAGCGGTGCGAAATTATAAGCGTATTACACTTGTTATTAATCTTGAAATTTGGGATCAAAAGAAAAATTATGATCGCTTAGGTCTTGATGAAGAGAAGATGAAGATTATTGATACAGAACTTACGAAGATTACACTTCCAGTTCGTCCTGGTCGAAACTTAGCTGTTATTATTGAAGTGGCAGCGATGAACTTCCGTTTGAAACGTATGGGAGTTAATGCAGCACAACAGTTCTCTGAACGATTAATGAGTGCGATTGAGTTAGGCAATCAGGAGTAAACATTGGAGAGGGAGGTCATACATATGCTGTTAGGTTCTGTACCACAGCTTGACCGCGTAGCTATCCAACTTGGGCCATTCCCTGTATATTGGTACGGGGTTATTATCGGTACAGGTGTGCTATTAGGTCTTTGGCTAGCAACTCGCGAGGGAGAAAGGCTAGGTATTCCAAAAGATACATTTGTTGACCTTGTATTAATTGCAGTACCGGTCGCTATTCTATTTGCGAGAATGTACTATGTTATTTTTGAATGGGAATATTACGCGCAAAACCCGAGTCAAATTATTAATATTCGTCAAGGTGGTTTGGCGATTCATGGTGGTTTAATCGGAGCTGTTATTACAGGTGTTCTTTTTGCGAAACGACGCGGGCTTTCGTTCTGGAAGTTGGCGGATATTGCTGCGCCAAGTATTTTACTAGGACAAGCAATTGGCCGATGGGGAAACTTTATGAACCAAGAGGCGCACGGTGATGAAGTAACGAGACAGTTTTTAGAAGGTCTTCATTTACCAGATTTCATTATTAATCAAATGTACATTGAGGGTGTGTATTATCACCCGACGTTTTTATATGAATCATTATGGAATTTCGCGGGAGTAATTCTATTACTTGCATTACGAAAAGTGAATTTACGCCGCGGGGAATTATTCTTCACATATTTAATTTGGTATTCAGTAGGACGCTTCTTCGTAGAAGGATTACGTACAGATAGTTTAATGTTAGGACCACTTCGTATTGCACAAGTAATGTCAATTGGGCTTATTGTTATTTCTATTATTTTCATTATCGTGAGACGAAAAATGGGGCAAGCTGATAAAAGATATTTAGAAAAGTAGCATCTTATAATAAGATGCTGCTTCTTTCATATTCAGGAAAGCGAAAGGACGAAATGCAATGCAAATAAATACAGTGTTATTTGATTTAGATGGAACGTTAATTAATACAAACGAACTTATTATCTCTTCTTTTTTACATGTGTTACATACATATTATCCAAATCAGTATAAGCGTGAAGATGTATTGCCATTTATCGGTCCATCTTTGCATGATACTTTCAGCAAGATTGATGAAAGTAAGGTTGAAGAGATGATTGCATGTTATCGCCAATTTAACCATGAGCATCACGATGAATTAGTAGAAGAATATGAAACTGTATATGAAACAGTCCGAGATTTGAAGAAGCAAGGTTATAAAGTTGGTATTGTTACAACGAAAGCGAGACAAACGGTTGAGATGGGCTTAAAGTTGTCGAAGCTTGATGAGTTTTTTGATGTGGTCGTGACAATTGATGATGTAACGCATGTGAAACCACATCCAGAACCACTTCAAAAAGCGCTCGAATTACTAGATGCAAAACCAGAAGAAACATTGATGGTTGGGGATAATCATCACGATATTGTTGGCGGACAAAATGCGGGTACGAAAACAGCTGCGGTTTCATGGACATTGAAAGGTAGAGCATATTTAGAAGCTTATAAACCAGATTTTATGTTAGATAAAATGAGTGACTTACTACCGATTTTATCCGGTATGAATCGTTCATAAAGGTTCGAGTAAGTTAGTAGGGATGCGTGTCCCTACTAACTCAAAGTTTTACTTTTTTTAGTGGAGGAGCGAGCTAAGTGCGACGGACAACGCGCTATCCTGTTTCAGGAGAGAATTCATTATGGAATGTGTATAAAACAGTTTCTTTTTGGAAGGTAATGAAGAATTTTATTATTATCCAAATTGCACGTTACACGCCATTTTTATCTGTGAAGAATTGGTTGTATCGTACGTTTTTACGTATGAAGGTAGGAGAGAAAACATCATTTGCACTTATGGTAATGCCAGATATTATGTTTCCAGAAAAGATAGCTGTGGGAGAAAATTCGATTATTGGCTATAACACAACGCTTTTAGCACATGAATATTTAATTCGTGAATATCGTCTTGGAGAAATCGTCATTGGAGATGAAGTGATGATTGGAGCAAATACAACGATATTACCAGGTGTGAAAATTGGAGATGGCGCGATTGTCTCAGCAGGCACACTTGTTCATAGAGATGTACCGAGCGGTGCTTTCGTAGGCGGAAATCCAATGCGAATTATTTATACGAAAGAGCAAATGGCGGCTAGAGAAGTCTCATACTAAAAATGTAACATTTCTCCTCTTTTTTTATGAATAAAAAGGAAATAATTGAGTATAATATACTGTTTTGTTTTTTACGGAATCGTTTATACTTATAGATAGAAGAATGTGTGAGCGAAGAAAACAAAAAACTGGAGGATATATGGGGAAAAATCAAAGAATATATAAGGAGAACGGACAAGTTATCTCTTTTAATCAATTAGCGGACTTCTTTTATAAAAAAGGGATGAGAGCTTACAAAGGGCAGAAATTGCAAGATGCAATTAAATATTTTCGAAGAGCGGCACAAAGTGAGAAGGAGCCGTTTATTTTATGCCAATTAGCAATAACATTGTCTGAATATGGTGAATATCAAGAGTCGAATCAAATCTTCTTAAAGCTAATAAAATCTAATCCAGAACTTGAACAGTGTTATTATTTTATTGCAAATAATTATGCATATATGGGGCTATTTCAACAGGCGAAGAAGTATGCGGAGCGCTATTTAGATGTTGCAGAAGAGAAGGAATTTGTAGAAGATACATTAGAATTGCTTGAAATTATGGAAGAAGAAGCGATGGGTGCGGAAGAGATTGAAGATGAAGATGATTTAATTGTTATGCAGGAAGAAGCGAATCGTTATATTCGTAACGGACAATTAGAGGAAGCAATTGCTACGTTAGAAATTGTTACGAAAGATTATCCGGAATTTTGGTCAGGTCATAATAATTTAGCCATCGCACATTTCCAATCTGGTAATGTAGATAAGGCGCTGAAGTTAACAGAAATGATTTTAGAGAAAAATCCTGGTAATATACATGCGCTTTGTAATACGCTTATTTTTCTATATTCAATTGGAGAGCATAAACAAGTAGAAGCATTAGCTGGGCAGCTCGTTTCAGTATATCCAATTTCATTTGAACATCGTTTGAAACTCGGAACGACACTTGCAACAATTGGTCATTTCGAACCTGCATATAAATGGTTCAAAGTATTAAAACGTCAAGGATACGAAGGAGACGTTAGTTTTTATTATTGGTTTGCATATTCTGCTTATATGGTGAAAGATCAGCAAGTGGCTGAAAAAATGTGGCAACATGTTGTAGAATTGCATCCTGATAAAAAAGGAAAAGAACCGTGGAATGCACTGAATTTAGCAGATGAAGGGCAAAATGTATTATTTGAAGAATTACGAAAATCATTTCAGCAAAGTGCGACTCTAGAGGAGCAAATGCTAGCTTTATATTTAATGAATGAATTGTCAACACCAGAGAAGGTTGGATTCTTCTTTGATGTAACGCAAGCGAAGAACGGTGTTCCAATTGTATCGCAACTTGCAAAATACTTCTTTTTACTGAATAGCCACAAGAGTATTCCAGCTGATTTACAGCAATTTGAACAGTGCGTGCGAATTGCGGATGCGTTATACAATTATACGAAAAAAGATGATGAATTAATCGAAGAGTGTTTACAATTTTGGTTTTGTACATTCATACGTTTATATACATCTGGAGCGGTTTTTACAAACGTGTACGGATGGTCAGCGGCGGTTGAATATATTGTGCGCGGCGAACAAGGAAATAAGATGACACAGTCGGAGCTTGGAGATGTATATAATGTTTCTGTAGCGACTGTTCGAAAGTATGTGCAGGCTGTGAAGCGTACGCACACATAAGATAAGCAAATCATTGGGAAAAAAATGATGCTAACAGTATAATGAGGGTAACTTAATTGTGTAGGAATGGATAGGAGTGAATAGTGTGTCAGAAGAAAAAATTTATGATGTCATTATTATTGGTGCAGGACCAGCTGGTATGACAGCTGCAGTATATACATCTCGTGCGAATTTAAGCACATTAATGCTTGAGCGTGGTATTCCAGGCGGACAAATGGCAAATACAGAAGATGTAGAAAACTACCCAGGTTATGAGTCTATTTTAGGACCAGACTTATCAAATAAAATGTTCGAGCATGCGAAGAAATTTGGTGCTGAATATGCATATGGTGATGTGAAAGCAGTCATCGATGGTAAAGAGTACAAAACAATTATTGCTGGTAAAAAAGAATATAAAACACGTGCAATTATCGTTGCAAGTGGTGCAGAATATAAAAAAATCGGTGTACCAGGTGAAACAGAACTTGGCGGCCGCGGTGTATCATACTGTGCGGTATGTGATGGCGCATTCTTTAAAGAGAAAGAACTTGTTGTTATTGGGGGCGGAGACTCTGCTGTTGAAGAGGGTGTGTTCTTAACACGCTTCGCATCAAAAGTAACAATCGTTCACCGTCGTGACACTCTTCGTGCACAGAAAATTTTACAAGATCGTGCTTTCCAAAACGAGAAAGTAGATTTCATTTGGAATCACACTATTAAAGAAATTAACGAAGCGAATGGTAAAGTAGGAAGCGTAACGCTTGTAGACGTAAACAGTGGAGAAGAGAAAGAAGTCAAAACTGACGGCGTATTCGTATACATCGGTATGTTACCATTATCAAAACCATTCGTTGAACTAGGTATTACAAATGAAAATGGTTATGTTGAAACAAACGAGCGTATGGAAACGAAAGTTCCTGGTATTTTCGCGGCTGGTGATGTTCGCGAAAAAATGCTTCGTCAAATTGTAACAGCAACAGGTGACGGTAGTATTGCAGCACAAAGCGCACAACATTACGTAGAAGAGCTATTAGAAGAACTAAAAACTGTAACAGAAAAATAAGGGGTACTATACCTTTGAGAAGAAAGCTACCGATAGGGGGCTTTCTTCTTTTTTTTGTAAATGTCAAAGTTTTGTCAAAAATAAGTAGGATTATAAGCTTTCTTATTGATATACTGGACTTTACGGAAAAAATCACTATAAGAAATGAGGAGTTTATTCAGTATGGAATGGCGTAATATATATCGTGGATTTTGTATGGGCGTTAGTGATTTAATTCCTGGTGTGAGCGGCGGTACAATCGCTGTTGTGTTAGGGATTTATGAACAATTGCTTGCGGCAATTAGCGGGTTCTTTAGTCGTGAATGGAAAAAACATTTAGGATTTTTAATTCCCCTTGCTGCTGGTGTGGCGGCAGCGTTTTTAACGCTAAGTCATGTTATTAAATATTTACTTGCAAATCATTATGAACCGACTCAATTTTTCTTCCTCGGTTTAATAATTAGTATATTACCGATGTTAATGAGAGAAGCTGATGCAAAGGCGTCATTTAAAGGTAAGCACATTGCTTTATTAATAATCGCAGCAATTCTTGTTGCGATAACAGCGTTCTTTAAGCCAGATAAGGCAGCAGATCCAATTACAACGTTAACAATTTTAAATGCAATTGGTTTGTTTTTCGCAGGATGGATGGCTAGTATGGCTATGCTTCTTCCTGGAATTAGCGGATCGTTTATTTTATTAATCATTGGTGTGTATCCAACAGCAATTAACGCTTTAACTACACTTAATTTACCATTAATCGTGGTTATTGGTGCAGGTGTTATGGTCGGATTTGTTGTAAGTAGTAAAGGAATTAGTTTTTTACTGGATCGTTATAAAAGTATGACATTTGCGGCAATTATTGGACTAGTTATCGGTTCGATTGTAATTGTGTTCCCTGGTATTCCAACTGGTGGATTTTCAATTGTAAGTTCAATTATTACCTTTATTCTAGGGTTTGCAATTGTTACTTATTTCGGTAAGAAATAAGGGTTTTAGTCCCCTTAGCGATAAAAATCGTTAAGGGGACTTTTTATGCTGTTTATTGACAGTTCAAGCATTTACATTGCTTGTTCTAGAAAGCTTTTCTACAATTGTTGAGTAGCATATGCTTAACAAAAGAGGACTGGCTCCTTCGTTGTAGCAAACTGTTTTTGATAGTATAATGAAATGAGTATGCAGTGAGAAATTTCGCTGCAAGTAGCTGAGGTGAAGAAACATGCAAAGAGTGACAAACTGTGTGTTAATTAGAGATAATGAAGTACTCTTACTCCAAAAGCCTCGTCGAAATTGGTGGGTTGCACCAGGCGGGAAAATGGAGCGTGGTGAGACAGTGAGAGATTCCGTTGTTCGCGAGTATCGTGAAGAAACAGGTATTTATTTAAAGAACCCAGCGTTAAAGGGGGTCTTCACCTTTGTCATTCAAGAAGGTGATAAGGTAGTTTCTGAATGGATGATGTTCTCCTTTTTAGCAACAGATTTTGCAGGAGAAAACAAACTAGAGAGCGAAGAAGGCATCATTGGTTGGCATACATTTGATAAAATTGATGATTTAGCAATGGCGCCAGGAGATTATCACATTATTGATTATTTAATTAAAGGGAATGGCATAATCTACGGTACATTTGTATATACCCCAGATTTTGAGTTGCTTTCATATCGATTAGATCCGAGTTAAACCGGCAAGGAGAGGATACGATGACAGAGAATAATGATATAAAAATGGTAATTATTACAGGAATGTCTGGAGCTGGAAAAACAGTAGCTTTACAAAGTTTTGAAGATTTAGGATATTTTTGTGTAGATAATTTACCACCAATGTTATTGCCAAAGTTTATTGAGCTTATGGCGAATTCAAAAGGGAAAATGAATAAAGTAGCACTTGGCGTTGATTTACGTGGCCGAGAGTTTTTCGAACATTTATGGGGAGCACTTGATGATTTATCAGAACGTACATGGATCATTCCTCATATTTTATTTTTAGATGCAAAAGATAGCACACTTGTAACTCGTTATAAAGAAACGAGACGTTCGCATCCACTTGCGCCAACTGGCTTGCCATTAAAGGGAATCGAGGCGGAGCGTAGCTTATTAATTGATATGAAGGCACGAGCGAATATTGTGCTTGATACATCAGAGTTAAAACCGAAAGAATTACGTGAAAAAATTGTTCAACTGTTTTCAACTGAAACTGAGCAAGCATTTCGTGTAAATGTTATGTCATTTGGATTTAAGTACGGTATTCCAATTGATGCCGATTTAGTATTTGATGTTCGTTTTTTACCAAATCCATATTACATTCCACATATGAAGCCATTAACAGGACTAGATGAAGAAGTTTCATCGTATGTACTGAAATTTAATGAGACGCATAAGTTTTTAGAGAAACTAACGGATCTCATTACTTTCATGCTTCCTCATTATAAGAGAGAAGGCAAGAGCCAACTTGTAATTGCAATTGGATGTACAGGTGGACAACATCGTTCTGTTACGCTTACAGAATACCTTGGGAAACATTTGAAACCAGAGTATAGCGTTCATGTATCTCATCGTGATGTGGAGAAAAGAAAGGGCCATTAAGGGATGAAAAAAGAGAGAAAACCTAAAATTGTCATCATGGGAGGAGGGACTGGACTCTCTGTTTTATTACGAGGATTAAAGCAATATCCTGTTGATATTACAGCAGTTGTTACAATCGCTGATGATGGTGGCAGTTCAGGTAGATTACGTGATGAGCTAGAAATTCCGCCCCCAGGTGATATTCGTAACGTACTTGTTGCGTTGTCGGATGTAGAGCCACTGGTGGAAGCTTTATTTCAGCACCGTTTCACAACGGGAGACGGACTGAAAGGTCATGCGTTAGGAAATTTACTATTAGCAGGTATGACTTCAATTACAGGAGACTTTTTCCATGCAATTACGGAAACGAGTAAAGTATTAAATGTCAGAGGACGTGTATTACCAGCAGCGAATCAAAGTGCGGTACTACATGCTGAACTTGAAGATGGAGAAATTGTAACGGGTGAATCCAAGATTCCTTATTACGGAAAGAAGATTAACCGTGTCTTTTTAACTCCAGAAGATGTAGAACCGTTACATGAAACGCTAGCTGAGATTAAGCGAGCTGATTTACTTGTTTTCGGTCCTGGAAGTTTGTATACGAGTATATTGCCGAATTTAGTTGTTAACAAAATTGGGGACGCTGTTCTTGCTGCAAAAGCAAAGAAGGTATATGTATGTAATGTTATGACGCAAGCGGGTGAAACGATGGGATATACAGCGTTTGACCATGTGCAGGCGTTGCATGATCATTTAGGGCAACCATTTATCGATACTGCAATTGTAAATAACCGTGATATTCCTTGTGAATTACGTAAATTATATGAGGAAGAAATGTCGGGACCAGTTGTAGTGGATGAAGAACGTTTTGCTGAAAATAATGTTAATGTAATTCAAGATCAATTAGCGAAGTATGATGATCATGTTGTAAGGCATGATACATTAAAGTTAGCTTCTATTTTATATTCACTGTTGTAGATGTGCGTTATCTCTTTATGAGATAGCGCTCCTTCATTCATATAGGACAAGATTTTTGTTCCACAATAATCGTATAAGGAGGTGTTGACTGTGTCATTTGCATCAGAAACAAAGAAAGAGTTGACGAATCTGGAGATGAAGGAATGCTGTGAGAAAGCAGAATTATCAGCGTTGCTTCGAATGAACGGATCACTTTCTTTTTCAAACCGTCGTCTATCTATTGATATTCAAACGGAAAATGCAGCAATTGCAAGAAGGATTTATACGCTTTTGAAAAAGGGATATGACGTAACGGTAGAATTACTTGTTCGTAAAAAAATGCGATTGAAGAAAAATAATGTATATATTGTGAGGCTTGTTGAGAAATCACGTGAAATATTAGCAGATCTTCATATCGTTCGCGACGACTTTTCATTTATTCGAAATATATCGCAAGAATTAATTGAGAAGAAATGTTGTAAACGATCGTATTTACGCGGTGCATTTTTAGCAGGTGGTTCAGTAAATAACCCAGAAACATCATCTTATCATTTAGAGATCTTTTCGTTATATAAGGAACATAATGATGCTATATGTGAACTGATGAACGGATTTGATTTAAATAGTAAGACGTTGGAAAGAAGAAAAGGGTATATTACGTATTTGAAAGAAGCAGAGAAAATTACGGAATTTTTAAATATTATAGGTGCTCATAATGCACTTTTAAGATTTGAAGATATTCGAATTGTGCGCGATATGCGTAATTCAGTAAATCGTTTAGTGAACTGCGAAACAGCTAATTTAAATAAAACAATTGGTGCAGCGCTAAGACAGATTGAAAATATCCGCTATATTGATGAGACGGTTGGTCTTGATATTTTGCCAGATAAATTACGCGAAATTGCACAACTACGAAGAGATTATCAAGATGTAACATTGAAAGAGTTAGGTGAGATGGTATCCGGGGGGAAAATTAGTAAATCGGGTATTAATCATCGTTTGCGTAAAATCGATGAGATTGCAGAGAAATTACGCGCGGGGGAACCAGTAGTAAAAAAATAAGAGGTTAAAGGGGAAATGGAGCTGTGGTTCAAAAACAGGTTAAAGTTTCATTAAAAAACGGTTTACAAGCACGTCCGGCTGCGTTGTTTGTACAAGAGGCAAATCGTTTTCATGCAGATATTTTCATCGAGAAAGATGGAAAGACAGTGAATGCAAAGAGCATAATGGGGATTATGAGCTTAGCGATTGGAACTGGTAGCATGATAACAATTACAACGGAAGGTTCAGATGCAGAAGAGGCTTTAGAAGCGTTAGCTGCATATGTACAATAAAACTGCTATCGCATATGTGCGATAGCTTTTTTGTTTTTACTGTTTGTTGGTCGGGGCGGGGTATGTAGGGGTTATGTGTTTGTCGAGAATTGTCGGTAAGTCGATAAGTTGTGTCGAAACGTCGATATATTAAAATAATCGCCGATATAATTGGAGTTACGGTCGATATATTTGAAAAATCACTGATATATTTAGGTGGATACAGGGTGGGGTATGTGTGTGCGGAGGTTTGACTATAAAAAAAGCGCCCTATTATAGGGCGCTTCCGCTTTTAGTTATATCCAGCTCCGGCGGCTAGAACAGTCGGTCGTTTCACCCCTTCATTCGAGGCAAAAAGCGCCTCGGAATCAGGGGTTCCAACTTCCTCCTGTTCTGAACGAGCCGCCTCCGCTTTTAAGTATTAACGATTTGTAAAGATCTTATCGATTAAACCGTATTCTAGAGCTCTTTCTGCTGTCATGAAGTTGTCGCGGTCTGTGTCGCGTTGTAGTACTTCAAGTGGTTGACCTGTACGGTCAGCTAGAATTTGGTTTAGTTTTTCACGTAAGAATAGGATACGTTTTGCAGCGATTTCGATTTCAGTCGCTTGACCTTGTGCTCCGCCAAGTGGTTGGTGAATCATTACTTCACTGTTTGGGAGTGCGAAACGTTTTCCTTTTTCACCTGCTGCTAGTAAGAATGCACCCATAGATGCCGCCATACCGATACAGATTGTTGATACTTGCGGTTTAATAAACTGCATTGTATCGTAGATTGCCATACCTGCTGTGATAGAACCACCAGGGCTGTTGATGTAGATATGAATATCTTTTTCAGGATCTTGAGATTCCAAGAATAAAAGCTGGGAAACGATTGAGTTAGCTACGTTGTCATCAATTGCACTACCAAGCATAATGATGCGGTCTTTTAATAGTCGAGAGTAAATATCGTAAGCGCGTTCTCCACGATTTGTTTGTTCAATTACTGTAGGAATTAAATTCATCTGTTATTTCCTCCTTCTAAAGCTTTCTTAGTCTTATAATACAATTATGGTCAATAAAGGTCAAACGAAACCACTTTAAATCAAAAAAATATGTAGTTGTACCATGAATTATTCGCTATGTTTTTGAAATTCCCTGCTTATGTATCTTCAACATCATAACCGAATTACATAAATTTAAACGTCATGAAAGCTGTAGAAAAAAGAAAAGAACGCCTTTTGACGGGAGCGTTCTTTCACTATCTATTCTTTTAAAAGGTAGGTAACTTTATTTAAAATCTTTTCGACTTGTTTCGCATTTTTACTATACATTTCACTTGCTGTTTTGGACTTGGTTTCTAAAGAAAATAGTTCAAGATCAGCATGACATTTTTTTAAAGATGCCAATAATAAAGGCTTGTTTTGAGGAGAAGGCATTTGGAGTTTGTCATTGTAAATGTCGATAGTAAGTTGTCCATATGAGTCAACTTGAGCAAGGAAGACATTCTCGATGACAACACCGAGTTTTTCGAGCTCAGAATGTAACCAAGCGCGGTTATGTCCACTAGAGGATAAGGGTTCATCTAAGACATTGCCATCCATAATAACAGTTTGTGGTTCCTTTTCATTCGGTACTTTTAAGCCGATGTCTTTTGCTGTAAGTGGTTGGCGGTCTTTTTTCAATAATACATTTAATTCTCCGCTCGGTTCTAACACAGCAAATTCAACATCAGCTACGCTGAAAGCATCTTTTCCACGGAGAAGTTCCAGTAATTCGTCACTTGTATATTTTTCTTTCTTTAAGTTATCTTCGAGTATCTTTCCGTCTTTTATTAATACGGTAGATTTTCCTTCAAAAAAATCTCGAGCTGTTTTGTTCTTTAAAGAGAGGATTCCTGTGAAAAAAGGTACCACAGCGAAAATGAGTATCGCAAAGACGCCGTGGAAAAATTTTGAATCGAGCCCTGTAGATACTTGGGCAGCAATGTCACCGATTGTCATTCCGGCTATGTATTCAAAAAAGGAGAGCTGAGAGATTTGTCTTTTCCCTAACCATTTCGTAATAGCGAATAAAATAATTAATATGAATACAGAGCGAAGAATGACAAGTGTCCATTCCGGCAGGTGAGACATAGTCATTTCCTCCAGTCTACTTAAAACCCTTTATATTGAGGTTCTTCACGTTCTAATACTGAAACTCTATTCTGTAAATCAGCAATGATGCTGTCCATTTCTAACATGCATTCATGAAATACACGTTTTGATTCCGCGTCCTGTGAATTTAGTGAAAGAGAGCTTAAACTTGCTTGAGCGCCCCTTACACTAGCGAGGCAGGTTTTAACGCTAGCAATAACTGTCATACGAACACCTTATCCTTTCGGTTTGAATAGTAATGCTCCAATGAAGCCGAAAATAATAGCTGCAGATACGCCGGCGCTCGTTACTTTAAACATACCGGTAATAACGCCAACGATGCCATGTTTTGCAGCTTCTTCCATTGCGCCGTGAACGAGGGCATTACCGAAACTTGTAATAGGTACAGTTGCCCCAGCTCCAGCGAAGTCAATTAATGGTTCATACAAGTTGAATCCATCTAATATAGCTCCGGCAACAACGAGTGTTGCCATTGTATGAGCGGGTGTTAGTTTGCCGACATCAAACATAAGTTGTCCGATTACACATATGAGTCCGCCAATGACGAAAGCCCAGAAAAAAATCATTGCGTTGCACCTCCAAATTCAATCGAAACGGCGTGAGCGATACACGGAATCGTTTCTTCTTGTTGGAATGTAAGTGGAGATAGTAAAGCGCCTGTCGCAACGACAAGTATTTTTTTGAACTCTCCTCTTTTCATTCGGTTTAATAAATGACCGTATACGACCGTTGCGGAACATCCAGGCCCGCTAGCACCAGCTATGACAGGTTGTCCTTCTCTATAAATGAGTATCCCGCAATCTTGAAATTGTTCGCTCGTTACTTTCGTTCCGTGTTTATGTAGTAAGTCATAAGCAATTTCGCGACCGACATGTCCGAGGTCACCCGTTACGATTAAATCGTAGTAAGAGGCGTCAATTTGGCGTTCACGTAAATGGGCTTCAATTGTATCGACGGCAGCTGGAGCCATTGCGCCTCCCATATTAAACGGATCCGTTAATCCCATATCAATCACTTTTCCGATTGTGGCTGATGTTACCCTAGGACCGTGTCCAGTATCGCTTAAAATAGCGGCTCCTGCTCCAGTTACTGTCCACTGTGCAGTAGGTGGCTTTTGTCCACCATATTCGGTAGGATAGCGGAATTGTTTTTCTACAGCTGTATTATGACTGGATGCACCAGTTAATAAATATTTTGCGCCTTTTGCATTTACGATACTTGCCCCGAGTGCTAAGCCTTCCATCGAAGTAGAACAAGCACCGAATAATCCGAGATAGGGGGTGCCTAGTGTACGACACGCAAAGCTTGTAGGAGTAATTTGATTAATTAAATCTCCGGCGAGTACGAATTGAATATCGTCTTTACGAAGTTCTGCTTTTTCAGTAGCGCGGCTACAAGCTTCTTCGAATAAAATTTTGTGTGCTTTTTCATAAGAATCTTGTCCGAGCCATAAATCTTCATGAAGGATATCGAAGTCCTCAGGGATGTTCCCCTTTGCTTCAAATGGCCCGCCAACGACTCCAGTTGAAATGATAACTGGTTTGTTTTCAAATACCCACGTTCGGTGTCCTTGTAACATTTATAGCCCTCCCCATTGAACGAGAATCGTTTTAATAAGTGCGATGACGAAAGCGGAAAATACACCAAACAAAATAACAGAACCAGCTAATTTAAACATGTTACCGCCAACACCAAGGACAAATCCCTCTGTTCGGTGTTCGATACAAGCGGCAATAACAGAGTTACCAAATCCAGTAACAGGTACAGCTGTGCCTGCTCCAGCAAACTGTCCAAAACGATCGTATATACCAAATCCAGTTAGTAACATGGAGATGAAAATAAGAGTTGCGACTGTTGGATTTCCTGCTGAACGCTCGGTGAAATCGAAATATGTGATATAAAACGTAGAAATGAGTTGTCCGATGAAGCAAATAAAACCACCGACGAAAAAGGCTTTTATACAATTTTTTAAAACAGGGCGCTTCGGTTCTCGTTCTTGTTCGAATTTTTTATACTCCTGTTGCACAGGGGTTAAGTTTTTATCTTTACTAGACATTGCAATCCTTCCTTTTCTTTAAAAAAAGCGTTAAGTGTTAGACTCCATTTTTTTACCAATGAATTTTAGCTGTTTATTAATTTCATCTTTAGATACTTTTTTTTCCTTAATTTTTCTTTCCAGTTTTTCGAGTAACATAAAGATTTTTTTATCTGTACTTACACGAACATCGAAAGTAGGATTCTCATCACTTAGCTGCTTTTGAAGTTTCTTACGCAGAGGTTTTAATCCGAACCTTTCGTGATGCTCGGGTAGAACTGCTATGTAGAGATCTAAATTTGAATTTACTGCTGTGCTTTTTATAATTTCATCCATAGCGAGAGCTCTTTTCTTTGCTCCTTGTGATATAGATTGATTAAAGGATTCCGTACTCGTCTTTGTTAATTTAGGACCTTTTTCTTTCTCCGTTCGTTTTGCTTCTTCTTTCACTTTTTTATCTAAGGGACTATTATCACATCCAGTAAAAGAGCTAAATAGAAGGGCAAATAATGCGGTTATGAGACCGAGTTTTCGCATGATTATCATTCCATTTCTATTGCAATATGTAATGTGATAGAAAAAGGATGACTGCATATCATCCTTTTTCTATTTCACAGCATGACGAATTCGTTATTGCTGTGAGTATTGTGGTTCTTCTTGTTGGACTTCTTCAACACGTGGGTTTAAAGAATCGATAATCGTTTGTGTTTGCTGCGCAGCTGTTTGGAAAAGTTGCTTAGCTTGTTGGTTATCCGTATCAAGAGCGAATCCCTCTAAGCTAGCTTGTGCACTTTTTAACCCAGAAACAGTTTGCTTTAGTTTTGTAATTACAGTCATTGAATGAAGCCCCCTTTGGAATATCAATTCAAAGATTATAATTTGTGAGTTGGGGTGAATTTATGATTGGAAAATTTAGGGGTAGAGCTTCTGGGAAAGGGAACGAGTGTATAGAATGAAGGTGATTTCATAGGAAGGATAGAAAGTAAGGGATTTAATACCAATATAAAATTTTTTTATTTAGCATGGTATATCCGTTTATAATGGGTACTTGTGGAATTTTAATACGGAGGTTGTACATGAATACTTTATTTTTATAAATAAAATCATCTAGATTCTACATAGCGTATTGATTGTGATACATTTATGGAATCTCTTGTTTTGCAATTGATATCTTAGTGGAGGGGATTCGATGGAAAAATTCGTTTTAATATTTGGGGCACAAGCAGTTGGGAAAATGACAGTTGGACAAGAACTAGCAAAGATAACTGATTTAAAATTATTTCATAACCATATGACAATTGATTTATTGGAGCCGCTGTATGGGTTCTCTCCGGAAATGTGGCGATTAACACATCTTTTTCGAAAAGAAATATTCCAATCATTTTCAGAAAGTGACCATTATGGAATGATTTTTACATACGTATGGGCGTTTAATGAAAAGAAAGATTGGGATGATGTTGAAAGAATATGTAATATTTTTCGTTCTCAAGGAGTTGATATTTATTTTGTTGAACTAGAAGCTGATATAGAAGAAAGACTTCAACGGAATAAAACACCTAATAGACTTGAACATAAGCCAACGAAAAGGAATATTGAACAATCTGAACAGAATTTATTAAGCACATTTGAAAGTCATAGATTGAATTCAAAAGAAGGAGAAATTACAGAGGAAAATTATATAAGAATCAATAATACAAATATAAACGCTACAGAAGTCGCTCAGATTATAAAGAAAGAATTCCAGCTATAATTTTTTAATCATAACAAATTGAACAGTCCAGGTTTTATGAATATCGCATACATTTTTAGTTGACATAACGTAACATTATCGATAGCAAGGACAAGGCAGATTACTTACGAGAGTGAGGGTCCGCTTTTTTCTTTTTCTATGACTCTATTCATGTTCTTATACATTCCTATTGGGGATCCCATTTGTTACTTGATTAGCCGACTTGCATAATCTTAGCGTGTTTTTTTGAAAATGCTGTAAAATGAAATGTGAAATCAGAGGGATAATTGGTCAAGGGTGCTTTTAATTTATTGGTAGAGCAGTTTCTTCTATGTAATGTGTTATCAGATATTTTTATTGATTTGGCTGGGTTTTATTGCTATTATATGAAGAGAAAATAAGCAGGTATTTACTTGTTATATTTCACTTCTATTAGAGGTTTTTCGCAAGAAATTAAATGTGGAAAAGCGAAATAGAAGAAGGCTTAAAACCTTGATAATAAACGGTTTATAAAATTTTATCATGCGCCCATAGCTCAGTCGGATAGAGCGGTGGTTTCCGGTACCACGTCTGCCGGGGGTTCGAATCCCTCTGGGCGCGTCAAAAAGTCCTAACTTACGTTTTGTAGGTTAGGACTTTTTTTATTTCCCTCTTGTTATATCTGATAATAAGATTTACTATTAGTACTTGATAATAATTTTTTAAACTTATTATTTTCTTTCAATATTATTCAAATTTCGGTTGTAAGTTGTAAATCTCATTAATACATATAAATTAATAATATTTTGGAATGGGTGTCTGTGATAGGATTCTCCTTTTACCAAACTTATTGTACAATAGAAACAAGGGGGAGATTAGTTTGAAGGCAAGTCTTTTACAAGAACAAAGCTTACGTTTGGCAATGACACAAGAGTTAAGGCAAGCGATTACAATGCTTCAGTATAATGTACAAGAATTATCGGAGTTTTTGTATGAGCAATCGTTAGAGAATCCCCTTATTGAGTTAGGTGGTTTTGAGAGGGAGAAGAAAAAGAGCTCTAACACAAGTAAAAGTACCAGCAAACAAGTCGAGAATCAGATGGAAATCTACAGTGTGGATTCTACAACGATTCAGCAACATTTATTAAATCAAATACAGTATTATAAAATAGATGAAGAAGAGCGCAAAGTAGCTTCTTTCATTATTATGAACATGGATGGAAATGGGTATTTACAAGAAACGAATGAAGAGTTAGCAAATCTTCTTTCCGCACCGCTTCATGTAGTCGACCGCTCTGTAGAGCTTGTCCAATCATTAGAGCCAGCAGGGGTAGGCGCACGTAATATTCAGGAATGTTTAACCTTGCAATTGAAGCGCTTACAAAGACGGAATGGATTAGCGGAAGAGGTTATAGAGGATCACTTCGCTTATTTTGTGAAAAAAGATTGGCGAAAGCTCGTTCAAGTGTTGAAGTGTAGTAATGAGGAATTGCAATCGGCGGTGAACTGTATTACGTCATTACAGCCGAAACCGGGTCTTGCGTTTTCTTCAGATAAACCACTTTATATTGTGCCTGATATGGCGGTAAAAAAAGATGGCGATCGTCTCGTTTTACAGATGAACGAGAGAAATATGCCGAGAATTGAAATCCATTCTGAGTATAGTGCGCTTCTTAATAATAGTGAAAGTGAAGTAGCGTCTTACGTATCAGAAAAGTATCAGCATGTGCAGTGGATTATGCGCAGTTTAAAACAGAGAAAACAAACGCTTCTGCAAGTGATGACTATTATTATGGAAAAACAACGAGATTTCTTCTGGGAAGGTCCAGAACATTTAAAGCCACTTGCTTTAAAAGAGGTAGCGGAAGAGTTAAGTGTGCATGAGTCTACAATTAGTCGGGCAACGCGAAATAAATATGTGCAAACACCACACGGTTTATTTGAGATGAAATCGTTCTTTAGCAATGCTGTTTCGACGACTGAAGATGAAGCAGTTTCTACAAAGCGTGTGAAACGATTTATTCAAACGCTCGTTGAGGCAGAGAATAAGAAAAAGCCACTTTCAGATCAAAAGATTTCAAAATTGTTAGAAGAAGAGCATGAAATTGTTATTTCTCGAAGAACAGTGGCGAAGTATAGAGAACAAATGCACATTCCAGCTTCGTCATTACGAAAAACGATCGGATAGGTGAAAAAGATGGAAGTTGTACTATATACAAAAACAGATTGCGGCCTTTGTGTGCAGGCGAAACAAGTTTTACAAGAAGTACAATGTGAATATTCTTTTCAAATCAAGGAAATAGATATATATGAAGATAATGACCTTTTAGAAAAATATCACTTAATGATTCCGGTTGTAGAAATAGGCGGAAAACAAGTAGAATATGGTAACATTCACAAAGGTGTCATAATAAACTATATAAAGAATGCAGTTAAGAGTTGAATAAGTTTCTATCTCCTGTTACAATAATACACGTAGCAGGGATTATTTTTTTAATCTATGTGGGACACAAAATGTCACTACGGGACATAAAGTGACCACGAGAGGAAATGAACCAATGTAGTGAGGAGAAAAGATATGCGCTCATGGATTCAGAACACAAAAAAATTATTACCTGATCTGCTACCTGTTATGCAAACGAGAATGCAAATTCTTCAGTACATTAGGCTTATGCAGCCGATTGGAAGAAGAAATTTATCAGCAAGTCTCGGTATGACAGAACGAGTATTGCGAAGTGAAGTTCAAGTTTTGAAAGAACAAAACTTAGTTCACATCGCTTCTTCTGGAATGACATTGACAGAAGAAGGAACAGCTTTAGTTCTTGCTTTGGAAGACTTTATGAAAGAAATTTCCGGGTTAAAGGTTTTAGAAAAACAACTTAAGGAAACATTAGACTTGGATGAAGTTTTCGTTGTCCCTGGTGATAGTGATGAATCGCCTTGGGTCAAACTGGAGATGGGCCGTGCTTGTGTGACTTGTATAAAAGACCGTCTGACAGCGAATAATATCGTTGCTGTGGCTGGAGGAACTACGCTAGCTGCTGCTGCGGACATGATGCAGCTTGATTGCAAAGATTTACATATGCTATTTGTCCCAGCACGTGGTGGAATTGGAGAAGGCGTTGAATTAGAAGCCAATACCATTTGTGCCAAAATGGCGCAAAATACGATGAGTAATTATCGCTTATTGTATGTTCCAGACCATGTTAGTAGCGAAGCATATGCGTCTATTGTGACAGAGCCTTCCGTGAAAGAAGTTCTTGAGTTGATTCGATCTTCCAATATCGTCATTCATGGAATAGGTGATGCGTTAACAATGGCACGTCGCAGAAATACTTCAGAAGCAGATTGGTTAAAGATTCAGGCAAGCGAAGCAGTTGGCGAAGCTTTCGGTTACTACTTTAATGAACAAGGAAATGTTGTTCATAAAGTAAGAACAGTTGGTATGCAACTTGAGGATTTACAAAATGTATCTCACGTTGTTGCAGTCGCTGGAGGTTCTTCAAAGGCAAAGGCAATACAGGCTGTAATTAAACAAGGGCACACTTCAATTCTAATTACAGATGAAGGTGCAGCAAAACAGTTAACAAAGGGTATTACCCTTTAAATATAATCCCCCAAGGAGGAAATTCAAATGACTAAAATTGGTATTAATGGATTTGGACGTATCGGACGTAACGTATTCCGCGCAGCTCTTAACAACTCTGAGGTAGAAGTAGTAGCAATCAACGACTTAACAGATGCTAAAACATTAGCTCACCTTTTAAAATATGACACAGTTCACGGAACTTTAAATGCAGAAGTATCTGCTAACGAAAACAGCATCGTTGTTAACGGTAAAGAAATTAAAGTTATCGCTGAGCGTGACCCAGCTCAATTACCATGGAGCGACTACGGAGTAGAAGTAGTAGTAGAATCTACTGGCCGTTTCACTAAAAAATCAGACGCTGAAAAACACTTAGGTGGATCAGTTAAGAAAGTTATCATCTCAGCTCCAGCTTCTGACGAAGATATCACTGTAGTTATGGGTGTTAACCACGAACAATACGATGCAGCTAACCACAATGTAGTATCTAACGCTTCTTGTACTACAAACTGTCTAGCTCCATTCGCTAAAGTATTAAACGAAAAATTCGGCGTAAAACGCGGAATGATGACAACAATTCACTCTTACACTAACGACCAACAAATCTTAGACTTACCACACAAAGATTTACGTCGTGCTCGTGCAGCAGCTGAAAACATGATCCCAACATCTACTGGTGCAGCTAAAGCTGTAGCATTAGTATTACCAGAACTTAAAGGTAAACTAAACGGTGGCGCTGTACGTGTTCCAACTGCTAACGTTTCTCTAGTTGACTTAGTTGTTGAACTTGATAAAGAAGTAACAGTTGAAGAAGTAAATGCAGCATTCAAAGCAGCAGCTGAAGGCGAATTAAAAGGTATCCTTGGATACAGCGAAGAGCCATTAGTATCTATCGACTATAACGGATGTACAGCTTCTTCTACAATCGATGCATTATCTACAATGGTAATGGAAGGTAACATGGTTAAAGTACTTTCTTGGTACGATAACGAAACTGGTTACTCTAACCGTGTAGTAGACCTAGCAGCTTACATGACTTCAAAAGGTCTTTAATTCTTAATTATATAAGTTATCAATGACAAAACGAGGGAGAGGGTTTGTTCCCTCTCTCTCTTCTTTCGTTTTAAAAGCAAATGTGTTAAGCTTTTGAGTGGGTTTTGTCAATCCTAACTAGTAGTCGGAGGGAAATCCAATGAACAAAAAATCAATTCGTGACGTAGATTTAAAAGGTAAGCGTGTATTTTGCCGCGTTGACTTCAACGTACCTATGAAAGAAGGCAAAATTACAGATGAAACTCGTATCCGTGCAGCTCTTCCTACAATTCAATATTTAGTAGAGCAAGGTGCGAAAGTTATTTTAGCAAGCCACTTAGGCCGTCCAAAAGGTCAAGTAGTAGAAGAAATGCGTTTAACTCCAGTAGCAGCACGTTTAGGCGAGCTTCTTGGTAAAGACGTTAAAAAAGCAGACGAAGCATTCGGACCAGTTGCACAAGAAATGGTTGCAGCAATGAACGAAGGCGACGTATTAGTTCTTGAAAACGTACGTTTCTATGCGGGCGAAGAAAAGAACGATGCAGAACTTGCGAAAGAATTTGCAGCTCTTGCTGACATCTTCGTAAACGATGCATTCGGTGCAGCTCACCGTGCTCACGCTTCTACAGCAGGTATCGCAGACTACCTACCAGCAGTATCTGGATTATTAATGGAAAAAGAGTTAGATGTACTTGGTAAAGCACTTTCTAACCCAGAACGTCCATTCACAGCTATCATCGGTGGTGCGAAAGTAAAAGATAAAATCGGTGTAATTCGTCATCTATTAGACAAAGTAGATAACTTAATCATCGGTGGCGGACTTGCTTACACATTCGTTAAAGCTTTAGGTCATGAAATTGGTCTATCTCTATGTGAAGATGACAAGATTGAACTAGCTAAAGAATTTATGCAACTTGCAAAAGAAAAAGGCGTAAACTTCTACATGCCAGTTGATGTTGTAATCACTGAGGAATTCTCTGAAACTGCAACAACTCAAATCGTAGGTATCGACTCTATCCCTTCTAACTGGGAAGGCGTGGACATCGGCCCTAAAACACGTGAAATTTATGCAGATGTAATTAAAAACTCTAAGCTTGTTGTATGGAATGGACCAATGGGTGTATTCGAAATGACTCCATTCTCACAAGGTACAAAAGCAGTAGGACAAGCATTAGCAGATGCAGAAGGTACATACTCTGTTATCGGCGGTGGTGACTCTGCAGCAGCTGTTGAAAAATTCGGTATGGCTGATAAAATGAGCCACATTTCTACTGGCGGCGGTGCGTCATTAGAATTCATGGAAGGTAAAGAGCTTCCAGGTGTAGTTTGTCTTAACGACAAATAAGTAGCAGCCAAAGAAAAAGGACGGTGCAAAGCATGCGTAAACCAATTATCGCAGGTAACTGGAAAATGAATAAAACTCTATCTGAAGCAGTTAGCTTCGTAGAGGAAGTTAAAGGTCAAATCCCAGCAGCTTCAGCTGTTGATGCAGTAGTTTGCTCTCCAGCTCTATTCTTAGAGCGCTTAGTAGCTAAGGCTGAAGGAACTGATTTACAAGTAGGTGCACAAAACATGCACTTCGAAAAAAATGGTGCATTCACTGGCGAAATTAGCCCAGTAGCACTTAGCGACTTAAAAGTAGGCTACGTAGTGCTTGGCCACTCTGAGCGTCGTGAAATGTTTGCTGAAACAGATGAGTCAGTAAACAAAAAGACTATTGCAGCATTTGAACATGGTTTAACACCAATCGTATGTTGTGGTGAGACTTTAGAAGAGCGCGAAAGCGGAAAAACATTTGATCTAGTAGCAGGTCAAGTAACAAAAGCACTTGCAGGTTTAACAGAAGAGCAAGTTAAAGCAACTGTTATCGCTTATGAGCCAATCTGGGCTATCGGTACAGGTAAATCTTCTTCTTCTGCAGATGCAAACGAAGTATGTGCGCACATCCGTAAAGTTGTTGCAGAAGCTGTTTCTACAGAAGCTGCAGAAGCTGTTCGTATTCAATACGGCGGTAGCGTAAAACCAGAAAACATTAAAGAGTATATGGCACAATCTGACATCGACGGCGCTTTAGTTGGCGGTGCTAGCTTAGAGCCTGCTTCGTTCTTAGGTCTTCTGGGGGCGGTAAAATGAGAAAGCCAACAGCTTTAATCATTCTTGATGGTTTCGGACTTCGTGAAGAAACTTACGGGAATGCTGTAGCACAAGCTAAGAAACCTAATTTTGATGGTTACTGGAACAAGTTCCCTCACACAACGCTTACAGCTTGTGGCGAGGCAGTAGGTCTTCCAGAAGGTCAAATGGGTAACTCAGAGGTTGGTCACTTAAATATCGGTGCTGGCCGCGTAGTATATCAAAGCTTAACACGCGTAAACGTTGCAATTCGTGAAGGTGAGTTCGATCAGAATGAAACTTTCCAAAATGCAATTAAAAGCGTAAAAGAAAAAGGTACTGCTCTTCATTTATTCGGTTTACTTTCTGACGGTGGTGTGCACAGTCACATGAACCACATGTTTGCCCTTCTTCGCTTAGCAGCAAAAGAAGGCGTGGAGAAAGTATACATTCATGCATTCTTAGATGGCCGCGATGTTGGACCAAAAACAGCACAAAGCTATATCGATGCAACAAATGAAGTAATTAAAGAAACAGGAGTAGGTCAATTCGCGACTATCTCTGGTCGTTATTACTCCATGGACCGTGACAAGCGTTGGGATCGCGTAGAAAAATGTTACCGTGCTATGGTGAATGGTGAAGGCCCTACTTATAAATCAGCAGAAGAGTGTGTAGAAGACTCTTATGCAAATGGTATCTACGATGAATTCGTATTGCCGTCTGTAATTGTTAACGAAGATAACACGCCAGTTGCAACAATCAATGATGATGATGCAGTTATCTTCTATAACTTCCGTCCAGACCGTGCAATTCAAATTGCTCGTGTATTTACAAACGAAGACTTCCGTGAGTTCGATCGTGGTGAAAAAGTACCTCACATTCCAGAATTCGTATGTATGACACACTTTAGTGAGACAGTAGATGGTTACGTGGCATTCAAGCCAATGAACCTTGATAACACTTTAGGTGAAGTTGTTGCGCAAGCGGGATTAAAGCAACTTCGCATCGCGGAAACTGAAAAGTATCCGCACGTTACATTCTTCTTTAGCGGTGGTCGTGAGGCTGAATTCCCAGGAGAAGAGCGTATCTTAATTAACTCACCAAAGGTTGCAACGTATGACTTGAAACCTGAAATGAGCATTTACGAAGTAACGGACGCTTTAGTAAATGAAATTGAAAATGATAAACATGATGTTATCATTCTTAACTTTGCGAACTGTGATATGGTTGGCCATTCTGGGATGATGGAACCAACAATTAAAGCAGTAGAAGCAACTGACGAATGTTTAGGAAAAGTTGTAGAAGCGATTCTTGCAAAAGATGGTGTAGCACTTATTACTGCTGACCATGGTAATGCTGATCAGGAGTTAACTGCTGATGGTGAGCCGATGACAGCTCATACAACTAACCCGGTTCCTTTCATCGTTACAAAAAATGATGTAGAGCTTCGTGAAGGTGGTATTTTAGGAGATATCGCCCCAACAATGCTTACACTTTTAAATGTGGAACAACCGAAAGAAATGACAGGTAAAACAATTATTAAATAATTTGCTTATATAAAAAGGAGAGAATTTATTATGTCAACAATTATTGATGTTTATGCTCGCGAAGTCCTTGACTCTCGTGGTAACCCAACTGTAGAAGTAGAAGTTTACACAGAAAGCGGCGCTTTCGGACGCGCTATCGTACCAAGTGGTGCATCTACTGGTGAACACGAAGCAGTAGAATTACGTGACGGTGACAAATCTCGTTACCTTGGTAAAGGTGTTATGAACGCAGTAAACAACGTTAACGAAGCAATCGCTCCAGAAATCGTTGGTTTCGACGTAACTGACCAAGCTGGTATCGACCGTGCTATGATCGAATTAGATGGCACTCCAAACAAAGGTAAACTAGGCGCTAACGCTATCCTTGGTGTATCTATGGCAGTAGCTCACGCAGCAGCTGACTTCGTAGGTCTTCCATTATACCGTTACCTTGGTGGATTCAATGCAAAACAATTACCAACTCCAATGATGAACATCATCAACGGTGGTTCTCACGCTGATAACAACGTAGACTTCCAAGAGTTCATGATCTTACCAGTTGGTGCTCCAACATTCAAAGAATCAATCCGTATGGGTGCTGAAGTATTCCATGCACTTAAAGCTGTATTACATGACAAAGGTCTTAACACTGCAGTAGGTGACGAAGGTGGATTCGCTCCAAACCTTGGTTCTAACCGTGAAGCACTAGAAGTAATCATCGAAGCTATCGAAAAAGCTGGTTACAAAGCTGGCGAGAACGTATTCTTAGGAATGGACGTTGCTTCTTCTGAGTTCTACAACAAAGAAACTGGTAAATATGACCTTGCAGGCGAAGGCCGTACTGGCTTAACTTCTGCAGAAATGGTTGATTTCTACGAAGAGCTTTGCAAAGACTTCCCAATCATCTCTATCGAAGATGGTTTAGACGAAAACGACTGGGATGGTCACAAATTATTAACTGAGCGTATCGGTGATAAAGTACAATTAGTTGGTGACGACTTATTCGTAACTAACACTCAAAAACTTGCTGAAGGTATCGAAAAAGGTATCTCTAACTCAATCTTAATTAAAGTTAACCAAATCGGTACTTTAACTGAGACTTTCGAAGCTATCGAAATGGCTAAACGTGCTGGTTACACAGCAGTTGTATCTCACCGTTCTGGTGAAACTGAAGATGCTACAATCGCTGACATCGCAGTTGCAACTAACGCTGGCCAAATCAAAACTGGTTCTATGAGCCGTACTGACCGTATTGCTAAGTACAACCAATTATTACGCATCGAAGACGAACTAGGCGAAATCGCTGTTTACGATGGTGTAAAATCTTTCTATAACATCAAACGATAATTGTAGAAAATAACGACAGACCGTGAGAAATCACGGTCTGTTTTTTTATGCTAAAATTGTTCCCCCGTCATAAGTGACATGAAATGTTTAAAGAAACGGTTATAATCAAAATCAATTGCGATTTGATGACTCGGCCAATCAATAAATGGTTTAGATCCTCCTAAAGAGCGAAATTCTCCAATGCTTGCTCCTTGTGCATAAGATTCTGTCATGACAACGATAGGTGATTTGTGATACGTAAACATAGAGTTATCAAGTAAAGCGAGTATTGGAATTGTGTCATGGAAGGGGCTACCCTTTAAATTCGGTAAGGTGTCTTTATAATATCCGTAGTAATAATGATCGAATAACGGTTTAACGAGTGGGGCTTTTCCTTTTGCTTCAATATATTCAGCCATTTCTGGTGTAATGATGGAATATTGGGTGACATTTAATGGATAAATGTACATGTTAGGTGAGGATTGAAGGACTATATTAGCGGCAGTAGAATCGCCATAAAAGTTTGCTTCGGAAATAGGGGTGACATTACCAGGATGTAAAAAGGCACCGCCCATTACGTAATAAGATTTAACTTGCTGCATTAGCTGTTTACATACGATGAATAAAATTGCTAGGGAGGTAAGTCTTCCCAAACTTACAATGATTAGTTCATCTTTATACTGTTCAATAAGAGGAATGATTTCGAAAAAATTCTCCATTTCTCCGTTTGTCACATTCCCTTTTGGAATAATTGGCCCGAGCCCTTGTTTCCCGTGTACATCTGTAAAAAAAGCAGGCGGGGCACCAGTAAGCGGACGCTCTGACCCACCAAACACTTTAATATTTCTATCCTTTGCTTCTTTCGTAAGAAAATGAGCATTTTGTACGGCCATCTCTTTCGGAACATTGCCATAATCAGCAACAATGCCGATGATTTCTATTTCATCGATAAAGAATGCTAAGAGGAGAGCCATCGTATCATCAATGCCAGGATCACAAAAAATAAGAACTTTTTTGGTCATATGTTCACCACCTATCTTGTTTATATATATGTAAGCTTAAAGGTAAAAAGATTATTTTATTGAAATAACAACCTTTAAAATTCAGAAAATAAAAACTTCTTATATTAGGTCAAGGTTTTTGACTTAATTTTCTCTTGGAAATGTAGTCATATCAAGGTTGTAAGCGCATAACATAGGCGTTTTTTGCTGTCAAGTTGATAAATTGCAGCTTTTTACAATTTATACTATGATAAAGATATTAACAGAAGATCGTATAAACAAGAGGGATGATGAACATGAAATTTACAAAGATTCTTGTCCAAATTGCTGCTCTTTACGTTTTTTATATGGTTGGAACTTGGGTACAAGAAATGTTAAATATTCCGATCCCAGGAAGTTTGATTGGAATGTTCCTCTTACTTGTTTTACTTAGCCTAAAAGTTCTTCCAGTAAAATGGTTCGATTTAGGAGCAGAAACACTCGTTGCTATTATGCCGTTTTTATTAATTCCGCCAACGCTTGGCCTAATGAATTACGGTGCTTTTTTTATGAGTAAAGGAATTTCTCTTTTCATTACAGTTGTAGCGAGTACATTTTTGATCATTATTGTCGCAGGACATACAGGACAATATCTTGCGAATAGAAAGGAAAGAGAGTCGCAATGAGCCAAATATTAATCGGAATCGGTTGGGTTCTTTTTACGGTGCTATTATATCAATTATCTAAAAAAATCTATAAAGTATTTCCAACACCATTCACCATTCCAATGCTTGTAGCAACAGGATTAATGGCTTTCTTATTTATCGTGCTTGATATACCGTATCAACATTATATGGAAAGTGGTGGTGGCTGGATTGCGAAGTTGCTGGGACCCGGTGTTGTAGCATTTGCAATTCCTCTTTATAAACAACGTCACGTTCTGCAAAAATATGTTGTACCGATTGCCGGCGGGGTACTAGTAGGTACAACAGTTGCCATTGCAAGTGACTTTGCTATTGCCTCACTTATGGGAACAGATAAAAGCTTAATTTTATCTTCTTTACCAAAATCGGTGACAATGCCAGTTGCGATGAGTGTTTCAGAGCAAGTTGGTGGTGTACCTTCCTTAACAGCAGCTTTCGTTGTTATCGCAGGTATTACTGGAACGATTACAGGACCTCTTTTATTAAAATGGAGCCGTGTTACAAACTCGGTTGGTAAAGGTATCGGATTTGGATGTGCTTCTCATATTATGGGCGTGATGAGAGCGATGAAAAATAACGAACATGAAGGTGTTATTGGATCGGTAACAATGACATTAACAGCAATTTTGACATGTTTACTTGGACCGTTATTTGCAATGATGTTTATGTAATAGAAGAAAAGCGAGAGCAACCTTATAGCTCTCGCTTTTCTATAGAATTTATGCTACAGTTACAATAACTGAATCTTTGTAGGAGGTACGCCAAGTGCATACGTTATTATCAGTTTTACTTATTATTGTATCGATTTTAATGATTGTTATGGTACTTATGCAGTCTAGTAATAGCTCAGGCCTTTCAGGTGCAATTTCAGGCGGTGCGGAGCAATTATTTGGTAAGCAAAAGGCACGTGGAATTGAAGCGGTATTAAACCGTATTACAATTGTTTTAGCTGTATTGTTCTTTGTATTAACAATTGGTGTTACGTACTTCAATTTATAGAATTGAAAGAAGAAGCGTTAGTAAGATGTACTAATGGTTCTTCTTTTTTTATTTTGCTATTTGAAAAAAGTTTCTAATTAGATTATAGAAATATAAATATGGTACACTAAGATATAGAAAGAATACGACTAGATTACAGAAGAGAAAGAGGAGAAGTACATGATGAAATTAGCATCTCCGAAACCATTTACATTTGAGGGTGGAGACCGCGCTGTTTTATTACTACATGGATTCACAGGGAACTCAGCTGATGTACGTATGTTAGGGCGTTTCTTAGAAAAGAAAGGCTATACTTGTCATGCACCAATTTATAAAGGGCACGGTGTACCACCAGAAGAGCTTGTTCATACAGGTCCTGAAGATTGGTGGCAAGATGTAACAGAAGCATATCAACTTTTAAAAGATAAAGGTTTTGAGAAAATTGCTGTTGTTGGATTGTCACTTGGCGGCGTATTTTCTTTAAAATTAGGTTATACAGTACCGGTTTTAGGTGTAGTACCGATGTGTGCACCAATGTATATTAAGAGTGAAGAAACGATGTACCAAGGTATATTGGCATATGCCCGCGAATATAAGAAGCGAGAGCAAAAATCACCAGAGCAAATTGAACAAGAAATGTTGGAATTCCAACAGACACCGATGAATACATTAAAAGCATTACAACAATTAATTGCTGACGTACGTAACAATGTGGATATGATTTATGCACCAACATTTGTTGTACAAGCACGTCATGACGAAATGATTAATACAGATAGTGCTAACATTATTTATAACGGTGTAGAATCTACGTTAAAAGACATTAAATGGTATGAAGACTCTACGCATGTCATTACACTTGATAAACAACGTGACGAGCTACATGAGGATGTATATAACTTCTTGGAGCAACTAGATTGGTAAGATCTAGTTGCCTCTTTTTTTCATAAGGAATTTTTTGTGAAAACTGTAAAAATCATAAGGGGAGTATTGAAGTTTCGCTTTATACATCCCCTATCTTTCGGATACACTAAATAATATAAGGTTTTAAAGGAGGTATTTTTGCTTGGAAGAAATCACACAAGAACATATTGATAAGTTGTTATTATTTATGAGAGAAGAAGCGTATAAACCGCTAACGATACAAGAGTTAGAAGAGGCATTTGGAATTGAAGGTTCTGAGGGCTTTAAAGATTTTGTAAAGGCACTTGTAATGATGGAAGAGAAGGGACTTGTTATTCGTACGCGTAGCAATCGTTACGGTCTTCCTGAAAAAATGAATTTAGTACGTGGTAAGTTAATTGGACATGCACGTGGCTTTGCATTCGTTGTACCAGACGAGAAGAAAACGGGAGACGATGATCTTTTCATCCCACCTACAGAATTAAACGGTGCACTTCATGGTGATACAGTATTAGCACGCCTTAGTTCTCAATCGAGCGGTTCGCGTCAAGAAGGTTCAATTGTACGCATTTTAGAACGTGGCACGAAAGAACTAGTTGGTACATATACAGAATCGAAAAACTTTGGATTTGTTATACCTGACAATAAGCGCTGGACGAGTGATATCTTTATCTTGAAAAGTGCATCAATGGGTGCTGTAGAAGGTCATAAAGTAGTTGTGAAAATTACGAGCTATCCAGAGAATCGTTTAAGTGCAGAAGGTGAAGTTATTCAAATTCTAGGTCATAAAAATGATCCAGGAGTAGATATTTTATCTGTCATTCATAAACATCATTTACCTTTAGCATTCCCTGAAGAGGTGATGGAACACGCAAACAGTGTACCAGAAACGATTTCAGAAGAAGATTTAAAAGAT
The DNA here is from genome assembly GCF_008368905.1 of Bacillus sp. SH5-2. Classification (NCBI taxonomy): domain Bacteria; kingdom Bacillati; phylum Bacillota; class Bacilli; order Caryophanales; family Bacillaceae; genus Bacillus; species Bacillus sp. SH5-2. The sequence continues at coordinate 182,495 of NZ_QOSD01000017.1, read as the reverse complement.
CGCCGTGACCTGCGTGACCAAATGATTGTAACGATTGACGGCGCGGACGCAAAAGATTTAGATGACGCTGTTACAGTAACGAAGCTCGAGAACGGTAACTATAAGCTTGGTGTTCATATTGCGGACGTAAGTCATTATGTTCAAGAAGGTTCTCCAATTGATGTAGAAGCAGCGGAAAGAGCAACGAGTGTATATCTTGTTGACCGTGTAATCCCAATGATTCCACATCGTCTATCTAACGGTATTTGTTCATTAAATCCGAAAGTAGACCGTCTGACATTATCTTGTGAAATGGAAATCAACAATCTAGGTGATGTTGTCAAACACGAGATTTTCCAAAGTGTGATTAAAACGACAGAGCGTATGACGTATGCTGACGTAAGAAGCATTTTAGAAGATGAAGACGAAGAGTTAATTAAGCGTTATGAGCCGTTAGTACCAATGTTTAAAGAAATGGGCCAATTGGCACAAATTTTACGTGAAAAACGTATGCGCCGCGGTGCAATTGACTTTGACTTTAAAGAAGCGAAAGTATTAGTAGATGAAGAAGGAAAACCGACTGATGTGGTCATGCGTGATCGTTCTGTATCAGAGAAGTTAATTGAAGAATTTATGCTTGTTGCGAACGAAACAGTAGCAGAGCACTTCCACTGGATGAACGTACCGTTTATGTACCGTGTCCATGAAGATCCGAAAGAAGATAAGCTGGAGCGCTTCTTCGAGTTTGTAACAAACTTCGGATACGCAGTAAAAGGACGTGCGAACGAAGTACACCCTCGTGCATTGCAACAAATTCTTGAAATGGTTCAAGGGCAACCGGAAGAAATAGTAATTTCAACAGTTATGCTTCGTTCTATGAAGCAAGCACGTTACGATGCAGATAGCTTAGGACATTTCGGTTTATCAACTGAGTTCTACACGCATTTCACATCACCAATTCGTCGTTATCCAGATACGATTGTTCATAGATTAATCCGTGAATATATCATTAACGGTAAAGTCGACAATGAAACACAAGCAAAATGGCGTGAAAAGTTACCTGAGATTGCAGAGCACTCTTCTAATATGGAGCGTCGTGCTGTTGAAGCAGAACGTGAAACAGACGAAATGAAAAAAGCGGAGTACATGGTTGATAAGATCGGTGAAGAGTATGACGGTATGATTAGCTCTGTAACAAACTTCGGTTTATTCGTAGAGCTTCCAAATACAATTGAAGGTCTTGTACACGTCAGCTATTTAACGGATGATTACTACCGTTATGATGAGCAGCATTTCGCAATGATCGGAGAACGTACAGGTAACGTATTCCGCATCGGTGACGAAATTACAATTCGCGTTATTAACGTAAACAAAGACGAGCGCGCAATCGACTTTGAAATCGTTGGCATGAAAGGTACACCTCGTCGTAAGTTCAAAGATCGTCCAGTTGTAATCGAACAGCCAAGAACAGGCAGAAAGAAACGCGGTGGACGCAGCGAGCGCAGTAATGAGCGCGGCGGCGAACGCGGTACAGGAAGAAAGTTTGACCGTGGTGGTAAAGGCAAAGGAAAAGGATCAGCATCAGCTTCCGCGTCTGCTAGCCAGCCAGGGAAAAAAGATGGTAACGGTAAGAAGAAAAAAGCATTCTTCGAAAACGTACCAGGATTCAAGAAGAAAAAGAAAAAGCGTAAGTAAGAAGAGAGTGGCTTCGCTTTGATGGAAAGCGGGGCCTTTTTCTTTTTTATTGGTGGCTTGAGAGCGAGCCACTTTCGCTTTTTAATGGAGTCCAGCTACAGTGGCTAGAATGTTCGGCGGCTTCGCTTCTTCCCAGAGAGGCAAAGAGCGCCTCAAGGTCAGAAGCTCCATCCGCCTCACATTCTGAGCGAGCCACTTTCGCTTTTTATTGTAATCCAGCTACAGTGGCTAGAATCTATTGGCCATTTCACTCCCTCGGACGAAGCAAAAAGCGCTTCTTTGTCGGGAGTTCCAATGTCCAAAGATTCTAAGCAAGCCACTTTCGCTTTTTATCTACATTTGTTACAATGGTAAAAATAGAGGAGGGACGTTGTATGCCAAAAGGTACAGGTAAGGTTATTGCACAAAATAAAAAAGCATTTCATGATTATTTCATCGAAGAAACATACGAAGCGGGGCTTGTCCTTCAAGGAACGGAAATTAAGTCGATTCGCGCTGGACGAGTAAACTTGAAAGATGCGTTTGCACGTGTACATAATGGTGAAGTATGGGTTCATAATATGCACATTAATACATATGAGCAAGGAAATCGTTTCAACCATGATCCACTTCGTACGAGAAAATTACTTCTTCATAAAAAAGAAATTGATAAACTAGCGGGCGCTGCTAAAGAAACAGGCTACGCATTAGTTCCACTTAGAATCTATTTGAAAAATGGATTTGCAAAAATGGCACTTGGTTTAGCAAAAGGTAAGAAGCAATACGATAAACGTCACGATTTAAAAGAGAAAGAAGCTAAACGTGAAATTGCACGCGTGTTCCGTGATCGCCAAAAGATGTAATACAGATATTTACATTTGTAAAACGGCGCGCGTATGTTATAATAACTTATGTAAGATTGTTGCACATTGAAAAACAGCTCTTAGTAGCTATCACGATATTTCTTCGTATGCTCCATTTTTATCATGGGGACGTTACGGATTCGACAGGGATAGTTCGAGCTTAGGTTGCGAGTCGAGGGGATCGGCCTCGTTAAAACGTCAAAGCCTATAATTGGCAAACAAAACAATCTTTCTTTAGCTGCTTAATTGCACTAAAGGTTCCTCCCTCCATCGTCCATGTGGTAGGGTAAGGGACTCAAACTAAGTGGACTACGCCGGAGTTCGCCGTCTGAGGACAAAGGAAGAGAACAACCAGACTAGCAACTTGGAAGCCTGTCGATAGGCCGAAGAGTTCGCGAAATGCTAATATATCGACTACACTCGTAGAAGCTTAAGTGCCGATATTTTTGGACGTGGGTTCGACTCCCACCGTCTCCACCAATACATATTTGGTGGTTTTTTATTTTGTGTGTGATATGAACCATAAGTTTGCCGGAACGGCAAGCTTATGGTTCTTTTTGTTTGCGGCAAATTTATGGTTCCAGTAGTTCTGATGTTTTGGAATGAATGTTCAAAAGGCATTCTTCCATTCTGATATCAAAAATCACCTTTTAAGGGCCACACTATATCATTTCAAGAAAATTTTACACTAAAGACTAAAAGTCTTAATTCTTACAGCATTCTTTAAAGGTGAATAAGTGTCCAGAAAGATAAAAATATAAGTGCAATTGAACATTGGTTTGTTTACACACTTTATAAACACAATTGTAGTTAGAAAAATTTGGTATTATTGAGTTTTATCCTCTGTTTATAAACATAAAATTTTCTGTACATATATTTCTTAGCATATAGAAAAAAGGATAGTTTGGGCGATTGTCCATAAAAATTTATAGTTCTATTATATAAACTATGTACTTAATATGATCTTTCTTATAGTATTGTAGAGCTGGATTAGTACCATGCAATAAAAATCAATGGAATTTTAATATAGGAGTATGGAAAATAAAGATGAAGACTGAAATTAATAGCAACAGGATTGATATATTAGATTATTTACGAGGCTTTGGCTTGATAGGAATTTTGTTGGTGAATGCTCCGTTTTTATTAAAGATGGATCCCCCACCACTAGGTCCTATAGATACGTCATATCAACGATTTTTATATTTGTTTATAGAAGGACGTTTTTATACAATTTTTACTTTTTTGTTTGGTATAGGTTTTTATATATTTATTGCTCGTGCAAAAGCAAAAGGGTCTAATGAATACCTCTTATTTATTAGGAGGCTTATCCTACTATCTATTATGGGATATATTCTTAGTATATTTTTTTCAGGAGAGATCCTAGGATTATATGCAAGATGGGGAATCTTTTTATTACCTTTTTATAAAGTAAGACGGCAGTTCAATTTAGTATTTGCATTATTAGGAATATTATGTTTAAGTTTTTTAGGTTCGAAAGATCTTTTAGTATTTCCTTTGTTTTTATTGGGTCTAGCAGTGGGACAGTATTGCGTATTTGAAAAAATATTAGAGAACATAAGGGGATTTAAGGTTTTTACTGTAATTATGGCAGGATTGAGTTTAATTGGATTAGTAATTCATTATATATCTTTCAATCATGGAACACGAGTTTCTGGTACATCTTATCGTATAGGTCTTATGATTGGTCCAATTATTTCAGCCTGTTACGTAGGAGCGTTAGTTTTATTATTACAATCTGTTTGGGTTCAAAAACTTTTATGTCCGTTGAAACATTACGGACGTATGGCTTTGACAAACTATGTTTGTCAAGTAGCTTTGGTACTAATAGCTGACTATTACTTTCAATTAACAGGGAATATTACTTATCTCCAAACTTTTTTTCTTTGTATAGGTATTTATGTATTTCAACTACTGGCTAGTACGGCATGGCTTCAATTTTTTAGAATGGGTCCCTTAGAATGGCTATGGAGAACATTCACTTATTGGAAATTAATTTCTAACAAAAAATAAAATGCAACTTTCATTAAAACATAATCTATTTAGATTATGTTTTTTTTGTTGTAAGAGGATTAATTGATTTCTGTCTAAAGTTTATTTAAAGGTACAATTTGCTCGAAATGAGATGGTGTCCCCTTTTAAAAGCTCATAAAAAGTGAATTTTATGTACTTTTGATAAAATTCACGGCCAGCTTATGATTCGTTTTGTTTAAGGAATAGACATGGTTCCAAAAATAAAAGGAGTATCTCTTGCCTAACAAGAGATACTCCTTTTATTTGTTTTTAATAATTATTTATTATTTTACACCTAATTTTTCTTTTGTTTTTGCAGGTAAATCTGATTTTTAGAGATACTCCTTTTATTTGTTTTTAATAATTATTTATTATTTTACACCTAATTTTTCTTTTGTTTTTGCAGGTAAATCTGATTTTTGTACTTCTTCATAAGATTTAACTTCTGTGTCTGGTATATCTGTTTTCTTTTCGTCCTCTTGTTTAATGTAAAGGCGTAAAAATGCATTTTCTTTCATTTTTTCATTATTTGGTTTTTGACTAGTGAAAGTAACTTTTTTTTCGTCTCCATCTTCACCATAAGTAGGTAAAGTATAGACACGTTTATTATCTTTGATCTCACCTTCACCTTGGATTTGAACGTAGTATTCTTCTGTACCAATTTTGCTTGGAGAAGATACATCACACCCTACCGCAAAGCTAGCGAATAGTGCAAGAGTAGCGCATGAAGCAAGTAATTTTTTCATATAAAAACTCCTCTATAAGTTATTTGTGTATTTAAACTGGACTAACTAATTATTAGTTTACAAGGAATAAATGTGTGCAAACATCGATGTATCTAACTGGAAACTTACATTTTTGTAAGGAACCCCTATTTTGAAATCTATCTATATAAAAAGTGATTTTTAGTCATCTTGAATGATTTTAAATTTAAAGTAGTAATGAAGATATATTACATGAAAAGTTGTTGAGCGATTTTAATAACAGCAGCAACACCAGATAGTAAAACGAAACCGCCTAAGCAAGAAACAGTAACAATTTGGTTGAATAATAAGTCTTGGTTTTCTTTCATAAGAATTCGCTCCTTTAATTAATTTGATAATTTATGATTGCAATAAGAGTAAAAGTGTATATTACATGAAAAGTTGTTGAGCGATTTTAATAGCAGCAGCAACACCAGATAGTAAAACGAAACCGCCTAAGCAAGAAGCAGTAACGATTTGGTTGAATAATAAGTCTTGGTTTTCTTTCATGAGAATTCGCTCCTTTAAGTGATTTGATAATTTATAATTGCAATGAAAGTAAAAGTGTATATTATATGAAAAGTTGTTGAGCGATTTTAATAATAGCAGCAACACCAGATAGTAAGACGAAACCGCCTAAGCAAGAAACAGTAACGATTTGGTTGAATAATAAGTTCTTGCATGAGAATTGGCTTGTTTAAGTGAGTTGGTTTTTTAAACCACCAGAACCCCAGATAGTAAAACGAAACCGCCTAAGCAAGAAACAGTTGGTTGAATAATAAGTCTTGGTTTTCTTTCATGAGAATTCGCTCCTTTAAAAATGTTTTTATTGTTGATTGATTATCTACTTTTAGTTTATATAAAATGTAAGATTGGAAACATCGAAGTAACTAACGATTGGCTTACAGTATTGTAAGGAATCTTACAGAAGTATGAAAAAAGGCTATTCTATTGAAAGAATAGCCGAAGCTGAAGTAGATGTTGTTATGGAGTTCTCTCATCTAACTTCATGTTTTTTATGAATTGTTTCGTTTCTGGATTCGTAAGGAGAAGTAAGCGGAAGGATGTTCCACCGTAATAAACGCATTTTTTGATTTTAGTAACTATTGTTTGTTTTTGTGTAGGAGAAAGACAATCGATATCATTTTCTTCTAACAAATAAATAACCTCTAACATATTCTTTTCTGCTTTTTGGGCGATACGATTAGATTTGAATTTTATATACATGAAATTAATGGTTGCCCCAATTGTATAAGGTAATAAAGCTAATTGAGCTTTCTTTTCTAAATTTGTTTTAAAATCATTCATATTAAAATTCGTTTCCCCGTCAATTAGTACAGAAACATCTTGAATAAAAATAACGAGTAATAATAGCGTTGTTGCAATCATTGAATTGGATATGAAAAAAGCATTTTCTGTACGACTTAGTTGATAAGGAGGTCGTATCCATACAATTCCCATTTGGACAATAATGCCGATGAAAATCGTTAAGATGATAGAAAAGTTATTTAAAAGGTCAAAATGAGTTAAACTACCTATTGTTGATAATAAACTAGTACTTATTATCGCTCCAGTGATAACTGAAGAGAGTATTAATACTATGGTCATTAATATATTTGTCCATTGTAGTGCAAGATAAAGGCTGGTTACTGTTACTGCACTTAGAAGTAAAATCATTTGCATCACATTAGAGAATAGGTCTGAAAAAGACGATGAGATGGATGCATTAATTTGTAATAAGCTATTGAAGCTCAATACAGCGATAAGTAGGCTGTACAATATTTTTGTATAACATTTGTAAATGTATCTACGATAAGGTAATTCTTTATGGGAGTCAAAGAGAGAAAAGAAGGTTAATTCTTTTACCTTTTGATGTTCTTGTTTCATTTCGAAGTAAATATTTTTAGCGAAATATAAATAAAGTAACAAGACCATAAGCCAACTAATATTAACGATCCACAATCCGTAAGACTCCCTAGTGTTAAAGAGAATAGAAATTATTTTTGTTCCCATATACATATAAATAGCAATAAGAATAAATGCATTTGTTTTTTTTCTTAAGTTATAGGCAGAAAATTTTCTGATTTGTTTGCTGAAGAAAAAGTATAGAGAAGTTCTTAGTAGTTGTTTCACATGCTGCAATAAAATAGCTCCTTTCGTTTATTCAATCAGTTGTTGAAATTTAAAATAGAATCAAGTGCATATATTAGTATAGTGGATAAATGATTAATATGGGATATAAAAAAGCTGGTGACAGCATGTCACCAGCTTTTTTATTATCTTTCTTTCGGAAGTACAATCCCTTTATATAATTGAACTGTAATAAGGTAATAAATTGTATAGATCACTGCGAAAATTGTCAGTGGAACCCAAATACGGAAGTATGGGTCAACCACAATGAAGGAGAACAGATTCATACCAACAATTACATGGGATATGCCAATGGTAGCTGGGAATAAGAATACTAGCAATAGCTCCTTATAGATTGATCTCGCTAATAGCTCGCGACGTACTCCTATTTTACGTAACATTTGATAGCGCTTTGTATCTTTCGTTGCACCAGATAGAATTTTGAACATTAAGCAACTTGCCATCATAGCTAAGAAAGCAATTCCTAAGAAGAAGCCCATAAAGACTGTACCACTTGTGAAATTGTACATAAATTCGTAAAAGCTAAATTTACTATTCAACTGATCCTTAGTTATATCTTTATATTTTGTTAATTGTAATTGATTAAGTTCTTTCCATTCTTTCTTATAAGCTGCATAATCATTAGTTTTTCCGATTACAACATATTGTTCCGCTGTTTTTATTTGATTGTACATCTTTTGGTCTACAATTTTTATATGTTGTTGTTTGTATAAGTATTCAGGCTGTATTCCATTGAATACATTCTTCCATTCTTCAGAAAGAGTAGGACCGTCAATTGTATCGTTTTGACCTTTCTTTACAATTGCTCCCACTGGAAGCTCACTTGTAGTTCTTTCTACTTTACCGATTTTCTTTTGCTCAAATCCAATTTGAACGAGAGGTCTATTCTTTTCTAAGTCTTCTTTCAAGTAGTAAACAAATTGCTGATCTACTTTGTATCGATAGTCCGCTTTTTCTTCGAATTTGATCTTTTTTAATATTTTTTTCTCATCTGCTGTTGGGTTGTGAACTGCTACGTCATATAGGTAAGAAATATCAGTAGCTAGGCTAATATTGTTTTTAAAAGCCATTCCGCCAGCAATTGCTCCAACTGCAAGTGCAATTAACATTGCTACAGTTGCTAATACTTTTGTTAAATCATTTACTCGGAAGGTTAATTGAGCAAAAGTAAAAGAGTTTAATCCTTTTTCATTTAATGGCTTAATTTTTTTGAGTAATTTCATAGTTAGCGGTAATAAAGAAATGAAAATAAGATATGTTCCTAATGTTGTTGCTACTGTAGCGATAGGAAATCCAGCAAATGATAAAGTTTCTATGTTTATTAATGCTGCATATCCAATTGCTAATGAACCAGCACCAATTAATGATACAAAGAAAGTTTTGATTCCTTTTACTGAAGGTTTGTCTGTTTTCATCTCAGAATGAACCAGTTGTAATATTGTAATGCGAGATAGTTTCGCTGTATTCATAATGGCAGCTAAGAAAAACAGAATGAAGAAAAATATTACTGTTACACGAATAGATGGAATATAAAGAGCATGGTATCCATCGGAAGCAAACTCTAACTCTTTCATGAGAAGTTGTCCAATTCCTTTAGAAAGCCCGATACCGATTCCAATCCCAATAATAAGTGAAGTGATACCGATAGCTAAAGTTTCTATAAACATGAGCATTGTAATTTTATATTTTTTCGCACCTAACATCATATACATACCGAACTCTTTTTGCCTTAATGACAGTAAAAATGAATTCGCATATAAGATGTAGAAGAAGGTGATAGTCGCTAATAAAAACGAACCTATTTGAAAGATGATTCCAATAGTGCTAACCATTGCATTTGCCTTAATAAATGAATCATTCATCGCTAGTGTTTGGAACATATAAAAGATAGAAATGGACATAACAAGTCCAATTAATAAGACAATGTAATCTCTTATTTTACTTTTTAGTCCTGACATCGAAAGTTTGAGTAACATGTTGTAAAATTCCTTTCTTATGCTTTTTGTGTACCTAAATCAGCAAGTACATTTAAAATTTCTTTATAAAACATTTCGCGGTTTGTTGTACGATGTAGTTCTCTATACAGCTCTCCATCTTGAATGAACAAAATGCGCTGGCAGTAACTTGCACTAAATGGATCATGAGTAACCATCATAATTGAAACATTTTGTTCTTCATTGAGACTTTTCATTGCATCTAAAAGGCTAGTTGCATTTTTAGAATCAAGTGCTCCAGTTGGTTCATCTCCTAAAATAATCGCTGGCTCATGAACGAGTGCACGTGCAGCGGCAGAACGTTGTTTTTGGCCACCGGATACTTCTGAAGGATACTTTTGAAGAATTGCTGAAATTCCTAACATCTCTGCTACCTTTGTTACTTTTGGTCCAATTTTTCGAGAAGGAACACTTTGCAGGGAAAGTGGCAATGCAATATTTTCATAGATTGATAAATTTTCTAAAAGGTTAAAGTCTTGAAAAATAAATCCTAATTTTTTGGAACGGAAATCAGAGAGTGCGCCTTGCTTCATTTTTGTAATATCCGTACCTGCAATTTCAACTTTGCCGTCTGTTGCATGATCTAATGTAGAAATTACATTTAATAATGTTGTTTTTCCTGAACCAGATGGCCCCATAATTCCTACAAATTCACCTTCTCGAATTGAAAATGATACACCTTTTAAGGCGTATGACTGATTTTCACCTTTTTTACCATATACTTTCTGAACATTTTTTACGTCTACAACAGGTCTTTGCATTTTTATATCCTCCTATATGTTATTTCTTACTATTATTTTTTTCGGATAGGCATTAAGTTCCAATAAGTTAAGCAACGCCAGATCCATTCTACAGGTCCAAAATTAAAATATTTTAACCAAACATTACTAATCACGATTTGAAAAATCCATGTTAGGAAACACATACTCACCATAGCGATTGCTGGTGAAAATACGCTTAGAGTTATTGGTAAAATGAACATTCCAATAAAGGTCTGTCCTAAATAATTACTCATTCCCATTCTCCCGTAAGCTTGTAATGGTTTTAATACAGTGCTTCCTACTGTACTTTTCAACAGAGCTACAAGGATTAAAATATAAGTTATTGTGAGAAATGGTTGTAAAATGTTTAGTAATATAAAAGATAGCTTTGCACTTGGTGTTAGCATTTGTACAGTAACCCCAGTAATAGAAACAATACTAAACATAATAATGAGCAATTTATGAAGTTTTGGGCGTTGTTTTAATTTAGTAAGAACATCCAACTTCATTAGTGAATACCCTTCTATAAAATAGATTAAAAATGAAGTTATCATAGTTAATATTTGAAGAGCATCAAGAAATGGAGGTATGTTCGACTTTAACTGAAATATATAATCGTAAGATATTATACTTACGATTATGCCCATTACATGTAAGCTTAAAGAAATTACTAACAATAATCGGCCAGGAACTTTATGAAGACTTAATAATAGTAACCCGACAATGGCGTAAGAAATTAAGACATCTCCTCCCCAAACACTAGCGTGTAATAAACCAATTACTGCTAGTATGATCATACGGCGTATATAGATAAAATATGGTTGACCTTTTGCTTTTGCTCGAGCTAAGAATAGGGCTGATCCAGCTCCAAATAGTAGTGAGAAAATGGCATAAAACTTTCCGGTTACAAAAATGTTAATCCATTTATCATCTGGTAAAGTAGTATTGGATACATCAGCTTCGTTAAAAAACATTGATATATTCACTAAGAAAATGCCAATTAAGGCAAAACCTCGTATGACATCTAAATCAACAATTCGATTCTTTTGAGGTAAACTTTGTTTTATTGCATTCATAATTCATACATCCTTTCTATTATGATTTTTAGTACATGTATTAAATCTGCGACGATAACAGATTAACCCTCCAGTATTGCTTGATTAACTATTGTTAGTTTACAAGTGATTAAAAGTTGCAAACATCGATGTATCTAACTGGAATCTTACATTTTTGTAAGGAACCTGCATGGAGATATTTTTTATTAATTCTTTAAAGACTTTTTGATGAGTAATAAGTTCACTTGAAAATTAAATTAATTGAATGAAAAAACAAATAAAACTGAAAATGGCATAAAAAGAAAAATTTGTTATAATAGCGAATGTTGTATATTTTGGAGGTGAAGAACTTGGGTGCTTATTTATTCCCGATTAAGACGGCGATAATTACATTTCCAATCGCTGGTTTTATTTTATTAATTCCTTTTTTAATTTGGCAGTATCGTAAGCATGGGTATATTAATTATTTACGTATGTTTGTTTTGTACTCTTTATTATTATTTTCAATGGCGGCCTATTATTTAATTATTTTACCGTTTCCGGCAACGTTTGATACGTGTAGTATGCAACGTCCAGGAACACAGCATTATCAAATAACACCTTTTACTTCAATCATGGACATCTTGAGAGAAACAAAGGTGAATTTTGCGAATCCAATGTCATACATTGGAATTTTGAAAGAGCGTGCATTTTTACAGGTGGCATTTAACTTTCTATTATTGTTACCATTAGGCGTTTATTTACGATATTATTTCCGTCGTAATCTGTTACAAACTGTTATTATTACATTTTTTGTTTCCTTATTCTTCGAAGTTACACAATTAACTGGATTCTATGGATTATATAATTGTCCATATCGTTTATTTGATGTTGATGATTTATTCTTAAATACGTTTGGTGGATTTGCAGGATATATGATTGCACCAATATTTACTTATTTCCTACCAGATGTACATGCGATGGATGAAAAAGTTGATCTTGAAAATAAACCAGTTCGTATGACACGACGTTTCCTTGCTCTTTGGATGGATTGGTTTGTTATTGGGATTGTGACTTCTTTAATATTCAATGTTAAAGTTTCCGTGGCATTTATATTTAGCCCTGCTGAAAAATTAGACGAGCTTTTACTTGTCTTCGTTTGGATATTCGTTTATTTTATTGTTGTTCCTTATTTCACAAATGGGAAAACAATTGGGAAATGGATTCTTCATTTTAGAGTAAAAGGGCAAGGAGAGAGAATTACTTTCATTGAATTATGTAAACGATATGGCTTGTTATATTACGGGATTGGTGGTATCAATTATATTTTAATTGCTTCTAGAGTATTGAATGAGCAATTAGAGATAATTTTCCTTTTACTATTCTTTATTTTCAATGGTTTAATCTTATTGCATTTTGCATTGCATATTTTTAAACGAGATAAGCGTTTATTCTATGAGAAAATGAGTAAAACGTATAATGTGATAACTTTTAAAAAGAACAAATAAATAAAAAAAGCATCTGTTGAGATGCTTTTTTTATTTATTCACAATGTTATTGTAGGATTTTACTGTCAGTATATAGTAAGCAAAATAAATCAATGTATAGGCAACTATGGTAGTTAAAACTGGAATGAAAATGTCTATACCAAGTGTATTAGAAAGTGCATTTAAAGCGACAATACTATGCAAGCTACCGACAGTAAGTGGCAAAATGAATATAAAGGCAATTTGTTTTGCAATAGATTTAAAAATGGTTTGCTTACTTACACCTAATTTACGTAAAATGATATATTTGTCTTGATCTATAGTTGCTTCTGTTAATTGTTTAAAGTAAATGATGCTTCCAGTTGCAGCTAAAAAGACGAGTCCTAAAAATACACCAGCGAAGATGACTAATCCTGTGGCTTCCACAGCACTTTTATAAGCACCGTATTTGGATATTAAATTGATATCTTTAAGGAGTATTTGAATTGCTTTCGTTAACTTTTCTGTATTTTTGTCATCGGATACTTTATATGCTTGTAGCATATAAGGTTTTTGTTGTTTGCTCATATCAGAAAAAATTTTGTCAGGCACGACGATAGTAAATTCATGTAATGAATCATTTAGGATGTTGTCTTGAATTTTCCCTACAAATTGCAATGAATAATCACTACTTGAAAGATGCAGGTCTACTTTGCCGTTTTTATATTCAGTTTGAAACGTAGTACTCTTATTTGCATCGAGAGCAACCACTTCTGTATTTTGAAGGGATACTTGTATATCCTTATTAGTCTTATCGGCTAGCATATTGAATGTGCTCTCCGATAATAAATTTAATTCTTTAGGATTTCTTTCAAAATCAACTGGCAAGATGCCATTCACTTGTAAGTCTGCTTTTATTTTTATTAAAGGGATAGCAATTTTCTCTTTTACTGTATGATTAGAGTTTCTTATTGTATTTTCAATTTGCTGATCTATATGTGAATCTGTTTTTACATACATAAAACTAAAAGGTTCGGTTTTATCAATCATTACCTTATTTTTATAATACATACTATAAGAAGCACCGATTCCACACAGTGTGACTGCGCTTAATAGTGCAATGGCAGTTAGTGTTTTTGCATTTGATTGAATGCGTGCTAATAGTTGAGATACACTAACCACATTAATCCCACGGTAATAGCGTGTTTTATTCTTCTGTAAGCCAAGTAATAAAAAAACAGTAAAAGAACGAAATATGAAATATGTACCGATCACAGAACCACCTAAAATAATACACATATTCCGTATCTTATGGTCCAGCCATATAGAAGAGAAAATAGGTTGAAGTGCGAACCAGTAAGAAGCAATAACTAAAATAATTCCTAATAAAGCAGTCCATATGGATCCTTTTGGAATGAGCTCACCTTGTCTTTCAGCCTGAAGTAATTCAATCAATTTGAACTTGTAAATGATGCTATAACCGTGAAAAGATGTTATTAAAATAATAACGGTAAATACGAGTATGGTATGCATGATTGCTTCTAGAGAGATGGAAAATGAAATAGCAGTTGATAATTGCATTACTTTTAAAAGTAACATTGAAAACACCTTTGAGAGTAAAGCCCCGATGCCCATTCCTATAATGAGTGCAATAATTCCTATGATGAGATTTTCATAAAATAACATGGTACCAATTTGCCGTTTTGGAACACCTAGTAAGGAATATAATGCAATTTCTTTTTTTCTTTTCTTTGTGAAAAATGAGTTTGAATACCAAATGAATATTGCTACAAAAATGATTAGAATAACAGAAGAAGCTTTAAAAACATCTGCAATACCTTTGGCTGTACTCGTTTGTTCTACGATATAGTCGTTATATTGTAAGGATACAAAAATAAAATAAATGACAATACTAAGTATCATAGATGCAAAGTAGAGTACATAATTTTTAAGATTTCTTTGTAAGTTTTTTTGGATGATACTAAATGGAGTCATGCCCACTACCTCCAAGAGCAGAAAGAATACGTAACAGTTTTTGGGAAAATTCTTCTTGTGGCATCTCGCCCTTTACAAGTTCTGTGAAAAGTTTTCCATCTTTAATAAAGAGGATGCGTTTGCAATAACTTGCTACAAAGGGATCATGCGTAACCATCAAAATGGTGGCAAGTTGTTTTTTATTTAACACTTGTAGGATTTGTAGTAAATCAACTGCTGATTTAGAATCTAGTGCACCTGTAGGTTCATCAGCTAAAATTAATTTTGGTTTTCCTATAATAGCTCTCGCTGCTGCAGTACGCTGCTGTTGTCCACCAGAAATTTGATACGGATATTTATTTAGCAATTCTTGAATGCCAAACATTGTTGCAACTTCATCTACACGTACATCAATTTCGTGTGCATTCATATTTCTTAAAGCAAGTGGTAGAAGTATATTATCCTTTATCGTTAACGTATCAAGTAAATTGTAGTCCTGAAAAATAAAGCCTAATGTGTCACTACGGAATGCAGTCAGTTGTTCATCTTTCATTTTTATAATATTTCTTCCACCAACAATAATTTCTCCTGTGGTTGGTATATCAATCGTCGATAATATATTTAATAAAGTAGATTTTCCAGATCCAGATGGACCCATTATGCCAACGAATTCACCTTCAAAAATTGTGAGATCAATATCATGGAGGGCAGTAAATATGCTACCTTTATTACTAAAGACCTTCCTTACGTGTTTTGCCTGTAATACGGGGTTCAATATGGATCCTCCTCTATTGTATGATAAGCTTATTGTATGGTAATTTTATACCCTAAACCATAGGACAACCTTACAAATTATAATTCAAACCTTACAAACTTGTAAGGTTAAAATAGTGCTAGGAGGCAAACTTTTTATGAAAATTTTATTAGTTGAAGATGAACCAACCATTCGTGAAACAGTGGCCGATGAGTTAGGGAAATGGGGATTTGAAGTATGGGCGAGTACAAACTTTGAACATATTTTAAACGATTTTTTCGCTCAATCTCCGCAACTTGTTTTACTTGATATTAATCTTCCTTATTTTGATGGATTTTATTGGTGTAGAAAAATTCGAGAAGTATCAAAAGTACCAATTATTTTCTTGTCATCTCGTGATAATCCTATGGATATGGTAATGGCCATGAATATGGGTGGAGATGATTTTGTACAGAAACCATTTTATACAGATGTTTTAGTGGCTAAAATTCAGGCTCTTATGAGACGTACATATTCTTATACACAAACTGAAACAAATGTTGTTGAATATGAAGGTGTCGTATTAAATTTACAGAGCGGGGAAGTAACATATCATAATCAAATATTGGAATTAACAAAAAACGAATTTAAAATTTTACAGATATTAATGCAAAATATAGGATCGATTGTAAGTCGCGACAATATCATGCGTAAACTCTGGGAAAATGAAAGTTTTGTTGATGATAATACATTAACAGTAAACGTTGCTCGTGTAAGGAAGAAGCTTGCTGAACTTGGAAAAGAGGAATTTATACATACGAAGAAAGGGCAAGGTTACATTATTACATGAGTATTTTTCGTTACATAAAAGAACGTCGTTATTTTATGCTTCTGTACTTCTTGATTATGTTATTTATTTCTACCATGATTTATTTAAGTGAGGGATTAAGTAATACGAAAGAAAATCTTTTGTATATCAATGTTGTAAGTGCAATTTTTATTCTTATCTATCTTATAATCGGGTATTTTTATCATAAAAGATTTTATAAAGAACTTCATATTGCTCTTCATTTAGAGCAGGATACAGTTATTGCAATCCCAAATCCACATACATATGA
This sequence comes from Bacillus sp. SH5-2, assembly GCF_008368905.1. NCBI lineage: Bacteria > Bacillati > Bacillota > Bacilli > Caryophanales > Bacillaceae > Bacillus > Bacillus sp. SH5-2. The sequence continues at coordinate 165,974 of NZ_QOSD01000017.1, read as the reverse complement.
ACAGGAACTATATACAGATATATTAAAAAAACTGTACTTAGAGCAACAAGAGCAAATGTACGTATTGCATGAGGAAAAGAAAGAATATCACGACTTTATTATGTCGTGGATTCATGAGGTTAAGATACCGATTGCTGCTAGTCAACTATTGATGCGCAGTGGAAAACCAGCGGATATTTTAATTGATAAATTAGAGGATGAGTTAGGGAAAATAGATTACTTCGTTGAACAAGCCTTGTATTATTCACGGCTTGATTCCTTCTCAAAAGATTATTTTATTCAAGAAGTTTCTCTAGAGGCGATTACGGGAGCTAGTATGAAGAAATATGCTAAGTCATTTATTTCAAAGCGCATTCAATTTGAACGTACACACTTACAACTTCTAGTAGAGAGTGATACAAAATGGCTATCTTTTATTGTCGATCAGATTGTAGCAAATGCATTGAAGTATACTGATTCGCATGGAGAAATTAAGTTTATTGGGGAAGAAGACAAAGCGGAAAAGCGTCTCATTATTCAAGATAATGGAATTGGTATTAAGCTTGAAGACGTTGGAAGAGTATTTGAACGTGGATTTACAGGGGTGAATGGACGAATTCATACGAAATCAACTGGATTAGGATTATATTTAGCGAAACGATTGTCTCATAAATTAGGGCATGATATTTCTATTGAATCGAAAGAGAATGAATATACAAAAGTGACAATACATTTTCCTAAAGGGAATCAATATCATGCGATTGCGAAAATATAAGAAACGCACTTATCTATAGATAAGTGCGTTTCTTATATTTTTTTATCATGGGGCGGTATCCCTAAAACAGAAAATGAAGAAATAGTTATTGATGATAAGCAGTTAGATACTATAGCGATCCCTTAATGATTAAATAATATGTATTTAAATCTTCATATACTTTGTGTTTTTATCCGTATCTATTGTAAGATTATATAGAGTTCTCCTAATAAGCTGTTATAATGGTTTTTTTTAGGGATTTAATATTTGTAAATCTTAAATTGTTTTTTCGGGATAATTTTTTATTTAACTAAGTTATATTGAAGTAGAGGTGAACCATCGGTGAGGCAGGTGTTAGTAATTAAAAATGAGCGGTCTTTAGCGAAGAAAATCGTAAGCGGTTTAACGGAAGAAGGCCATTTCATTTTAAAACTTCACAATGAAAACGAAGGTTTAAATATAATATATGAACAAGATTGGGATATTATCATATTAGATTGGGATTCATTAAGTATATCCGGACCAGAAATTTGCAGACAAATACGACTTGTTAAAATGACACCGATCATTATTGTGACCGATAATATTTCTAGCAAGGATTGCGTAGCAGGGTTACAAGCAGGCGCTGATGATTATATAAGAAAACCATTTGCGAAAGAAGAATTAGTAGCAAGGGTTCAAGCTATTTTAAGGAGAAGTGACTGTAACCAGCAAAATGAGATAAACTTTTTTCAGTTTAAAGATCTCTTTGTTGATGCATCTAGCAATATTGTGAAAAAAGGTAGTGAAAATCTCTCACTTACGAAGCGCGAGTACGATTTGCTTGTATTTTTAATCAAGAATAAAAATACAATATTGAGTCGTGAAATGCTTTTGAATCAGGTTTGGGGATATAACGTAGTAGTAAATCCAAATGTAGTAGACTTATATATTGGATATGTAAGAAAAAAGTTAAAGTGCGAGAAGAAAGACAGATATATCCAAACGATACATGGCAGAGGCTATTCAATGATTGAATGATAAAAATAAGATGATAGGTAGAGTACAGTTTTTTTCTATTAAATCTAATAATCAAATAGTTTCTGAGAAGTATTAAAAGATGTAAAAAGCATATTTCTATCAGGCAATGGATTATGAAAATACTAGCTATTAATGGGTGTGTTTTGTAGGAGAAATCAAGGTTAGTCAACATGCCTGACTTCCAATATTACTTCTGGCATCCAATGTATGCTTGGTTTTATTAATTCACACCATTCACAAGATTTTCACAGAATTAATGCTTATACTAATTAACAGGGTATTCAAATGAAAATGATTATCAATATTGGTTTAGGTGAATAGCAGTTACTATCTAATTCAATCTATGGACGTCATCATTTTCGAAATAAATTACAATATAAGGAGTATACGTATGAAAAAAACTATGCTTTTAAAATTAGTAAGCATTCTAGCAATTTTCACTTTAATGTTAGTAGCTTGCTCTGATTCAGGTAAAGAAACTTCGAAAGCTACTAAAGGTAATAGTAGTGATAAGCCAAAAACGGTTGAAATCACTGATGCACATGGAAAGGTTACTGTTCCTGTAAATCCAAAGAACGTAGTTGCTTTAGATAATAGAACTTTTGAAACTTTAGCTGATTGGGGAATTAAATTAGCGGCTGCTCCAAAGGATATCATGCCTGCTGATTCAGCATATAAAAAGGATGAAAAAGTTCAAAATATCGGAAATCACCGTGAACCAAATCTTGAAATTATTGCAGCTGCAAACCCTGACCTTGTAATCGTTGGTCAAAGATTTGCTGACCATTATGAAGAAATTAAAAAATTAGTACCAAATGCAGCGGTTATTGATCTTAACTTTGATGTTTCTGAGAAAGCTACTAAGCCTGGAGAAAACTTAGTAAAAGGACTTAAAGATTCTACAATTACTTTAGGAAAAATCTTTGATAAAGATAAAGAAGCTAAAAAATTAGTGGCTGATTTTGATAAATCTATTGAAAATGCAAAATCTGCTTATAACGGAAAAGATAAAGTTATGAGTGTTATCGTTACTGGTGGTAATATTGGTTTTGCTGCTCCACATTCTGGTCGTGTTTGGGGACCAATGTATGAAATTTTCGGTTGGGTTCCAGCATTAGAAGTTTCAAATTCTACTGCAGGTCATAAAGGTGATGACGTTTCTGTTGAAGCTATTGCACAAACAAATCCTGATTGGATTTTCGTATTAGATCGTGATGCTGCAACATCTGATGCAGCTACTTCAACACCTGCTAAGGATGTTATTTCTAAATCACCTGCTCTTCAAAACACAACTGCTGTTTCTAAAAAACAAGTTATTTATGCACCAGAAGATACTTACACAAATGAATCAATTCAAACTTACATAGAGTTATTTGGAAATATTACAAAAACTTTAGCTAAGTAGTGTAAAGGAGTACGAAACAGTGTCAAAAAATATAATTTCTAGGGTTGAGAATATTTCTCAACCCCAGTTTTATAATCACAATAAATTATGGACAAAATCTTTTATAATAGCGATTATAGTTGTTATAATTTTAGGGATTATATCACTGTTTACTGGAGTTTATGATATACGTGGACAAGAGGACGGAATAGAGATGTTTTTCATAACTCGTGTTCCGAGAACAGCTGCATTAATGCTTACTGGAGCTGCGATGGCGATGGCAGGACTCGTCATGCAACTCATTACACAGAACCGCTTTGTTGAACCTACTACAACGGGTACTATTGAATGGTCAGGCTTAGGCCTGCTTTTTGTGTATTTATTATTTCCTGCCCCGACTTTAGTTCAAAGAATGACTGGTGCAATCATTTTTTCTTTTATAGGAACTATGATTTTCTTTCTATTTTTAAGAAGAGTTAAGCTTCGTTCGTCTTTAATTGTCCCGATTATTGGATTGATGCTTGGAGCAGTAATTTCTGCAGTGTCTACTTTTTTAGGACTCCTTTTTCAAAAGACGCAAAGTATTGAAACTTGGTTTGTAGGTTCATTTGCTAACATTCAGGTGGGAAGATATGAATATTTATGGCTGATTGTTATCATTACTTTTCTTATTTTTATGTATGCCAATAGATTGACTTTAGCTGGACTAGGAGAAGATGTCGCAACAAGCCTTGGAGTTAATTACAATAGAATTGTTCTTTTTGGAACTGCTCTTATCTCTGTTGCAGTTGGAATTGTTGCAGCTGTTATTGGACACTTACCTTTCTTGGGATTAATTGTTCCAAACATTGTTTCCATGTTTAGAGGTGATGATCTTAGGAGTAATTTACCTTGGGTTTGTGTGATCGGAATGGGGACGATAACTGCCTGTGACATCATTTCTCGAACAATTATAAAGCCTTTTGAAGTACCTGTTTCTTTAATACTTGCAACAGTGGGAGCAGTCGTGTTTATTACTATTTTATTGAGACAAAGAAAACCAAGGAGGCTACGATGATCACATTAGAATATAAAAATAAAGAAAATGTCGAAATCGATTCTAGCCTTCATAATGAAAGTAGATCAGCTAGTGCTTTTCGTTCTAAGAAGGAAGCAAGACGTTATTGGATTTTACTGACCACATTGATTGGTTTAGGCCTTCTTTCTTCATATGGACTTTTAGTTTATAACAATCCAGTTCCGATAGATTCGCCTTCTTTTATCCCAGTTGTTAAGAGAAGGATAGTAGCTATTGTTGCAATGATTATTGCAGCTGTTTGTCATAGCTTGTCGACTGTAGCTTTCCAATCTATTACGAATAATAAAATTATTACGCCTTCGCTTTTAGGTTTCGAATCACTTTATTCAGCGATTCAAACGAGTACAATATTCTTCTTTGGTGCTAGTGCATTACTAAATTTTAATGGAATCGGATCATTTTTATTCCAAGTTGTTGTTATGGTTTTCATGAGTTTGATACTTTATGGATGGTTACTTTCCGGTAAATACGGGAATTTACAACTTATGCTTTTAGTTGGAATTATTATTGGTACCGGGCTAAATTCTGTGTCAACTTTCATGAGAAAACTACTTGCGCCTTCAGAATTTGATATTTTACAAGCAAGATTATTTGGCTCTGTTAATCATGCAGATCCTGCATATTTTCCTATTGTAATTCCTATGATCATAATTGTAGCAGTATTAATTTTTGCTCATTCTAAGAATTTGAATGTTTTGTCACTAGGAAAGGATGTTGCCACTTCTTTTGGAGTTAAATATCAACCTAGTGTAATTTATACGCTTGTATTAGTAGCTATTTTGATGTCCATTTCAACAGCTCTAATTGGGCCGCTTACTTTCTACGGATTTTTAGTAGCGACTTTGAGTTATCAGGCGGCATCAACTTATGATCATAGATATATTTTTCCAATGGCTTTTGCAATCGGATTTTTAATAATGACGAGTGCATACTTTTTAATGTATCATGTATTCCATGCTCAAGGTGTGGTTTCAGTTATTATTGAATTATTTGGTGGAATCATATTCTTAACTATAGTTTTAAGGAAGAGGGCTTTATGATAAAAATTGATAATGTTAAAAAGTTCTATACTGATAAGGTAAAAATAGGACCTTTGGATATTGAAATACCAAAAGCAGGCTTTACTTCTTTAATTGGACCAAATGGTGCTGGAAAGTCAACGACACTTTTGATGATTGGCAGACTTTTAGATATGGATGAAGGTCAAATTCAGGTAGCGAATATGGATGTTTCTGAATCCAAATCAAAAGACTTAGCAAAAGTTTTGACTATATTACGACAAGAAAATCATTTTGTAACTAGGCTTACTGTTAGACAATTAGTTGGATTTGGGCGCTTTCCTTATTCAAAGGGAAGATTAACGAAAGAGGATGAAGTTATTATTTCTAAATATATCGATTTCCTAGATTTAACTAATTTAGAGAATAGATATTTAGATGAGCTTTCTGGTGGTCAAAGACAAAGGGCATATGTAGCGATGGTATTGTGCCAAGAGACTGAATATGTACTTTTGGACGAGCCTCTAAACAACCTTGATGTTGCGCGTTCTGTTCAAATGATGGAGCATTTGAGACGTGCGGCTAATGAATTTGGAAGAACAATTTTGACTGTTATGCATGACATAAATTTTGCAGCTAAATACTCTGATAAAATTTGTGCTATGAAAGATGGGCAAATTGCTGCTTTTGGAACAGTAGAAGAAGTTATGGACCCAACACTTTTGACGGATATTTTTGAAACAAAAATAGAGATTATTAATGGTCCTTATGGGCCGATCGCTGTTTATTAGTTATAAAATGTAAAAAATACTATAGCTTGCGTAGATTACGTAAGCCACTCTAGTTGAAGTTGCTGTCTGTATTTTATAGGCAGCAGCTTTTTTTATGTGATTACTCATAAAATGCAAAAGAATGCTTCACCTTTTCAAGTATCTACCAAGCGAAAAAAATATCTCTGTATAATTTTTTAAAAGAATTCAGCTTGTTTTTTTATATGTAATATTGCATATCAGAGTGTATTGATAAAAGTGTAAGGGGTCACTATAATGAGGGCATAAAGATAAATCACATTTTCGTAGCAATAAAAAGGAGGAAATGATATGGAAATCGCAATGGCAGTTTTAAAATTTGTAGGTGGCGTAATCCCGTTAATTCAAGAACTTTTAAAAGCATTTATGTAAGTTTATTAGTTAGCTATCATTTATCAATCATTATCATATTCTACTAAAAAAAGAACGGGGTGATTTTTCTGAATATTAAGAAAAGAACTAAAAGAAGAAAGTTCCTTGCATGTTTATTAGTTAGTCTATGCACTATTAATTATTCATCTATTTCCTTCGCAGAAACACAAGCAAGTAATACAACTGATGTAACCAAAAATGCTAGTGGCATTGATACTGGTATAGCAAATCTTAAATATAATAATCAAGAGGTTTTAGCTGTAAATGGTGATAAAGTAGAGAGTTTTGTTCCGAAAGAAAGTATCAATTCAAATGGTAAATTTGTAGTAGTGGAACGCGAGAAAAAATCACTTACAACGTCACCAGTCGATATTTCAATTATTGATTCTGTAGTGAATCGCACGTATCCAGGAGCTGTACAACTTGCAAATAAAGCGTTTGCAGACAATCAACCAAGTTTATTAGTGGCTAAGAGAAAGCCTTTGAATATTAGTATAGACTTACCGGGCATGAGAAAAGAAAATACAATCACTGTCCAAAATCCGACATATGGTAATGTAGCTGGAGCAGTAGACGATTTAGTATCTACTTGGAATGAAAAGTATTCTACAACACATACGTTACCTGCAAGAATGCAGTATACGGAATCTATGGTTTATAGTAAATCACAAATCGCAAGTGCTCTTAATGTTAACGCTAAATATCTTGATAACAGTCTAAACATTGATTTTAATGCGGTTGCAAATGGAGAGAAAAAAGTGATGGTTGCCGCATATAAGCAAATATTTTATACGGTAAGTGCTGAACTACCTAACAATCCATCCGACCTTTTTGATAATAGTGTTACTTTTGGTGAGTTAACTCGAAAAGGCGTAAGTAATTCGGCTCCACCTGTTATGGTTTCAAATGTAGCTTATGGTAGAACGATTTATGTAAAATTAGAAACAACATCTAAGAGCAAAGATGTACAAGCTGCTTTTAAAGCCTTACTTAAGGATAACAGCGTTGAAACAAGTGGACAGTATAAAGATATTTTTGAAGAAAGTACTTTTACTGCTGTAGTATTAGGTGGAGATGCGAAAGAGCATAACAAGGTTGTTACTAAAGATTTCAATGAAATCCGAAATATCATTAAAGATAATGCTGAATTAAGTCTTAAAAATCCAGCATACCCAATTTCATATACAAGTACTTTCTTAAAAGATAATGCAACTGCTGCTGTTCATAACAATACAGATTATATTGAGACGACAACTACAGAATATTCAAGTGCTAAAATGACACTTGATCATTACGGTGCTTACGTTGCTCAATTTGATGTATCTTGGGATGAATTCACATTTGACCAAAAGGGTAACGAAGTATTAACACATAAAACATGGGATGGTAGCGGAAAAGACAAAACGGCTCACTACTCTACAGTTATCCCTCTTCCACCAAATTCAAAAAATATAAAAATTGTAGCAAGAGAATGTACAGGTCTTGCATGGGAATGGTGGAGAACAATTATTAATGAACAAAACGTTCCATTAACAAATGAAATAAAAGTTTCAATTGGAGGAACAACACTATACCCAACAGCTAGTATTAGTCATTAAGTATAAAAAAGCGCCCTATAAGTAGGGCGCTTTTTTACTTAGTCACAAATTTTATTCTTTCCAAAGCTGATTAATAATGTAATTCCTAATATAGTTAATCGGCGTTGATTTACTTCTCCACGTAAAATGGATTGAAATGAAATTCCTATTACTTGGACAAGTGTTGCTAAAATTGCGGCAATTGAAGGAATAAAACTTTAAAAAGTTTATGCTCTTTTGTTTGCGGCCAACTTAAGAAACTTTTGTAAAATGATAGAATTACAAAAATGTAATGTGAGTGTAAGGAAACTGGATTGTACCATCTTTATGGTTAAAGCATACTTAAGGTAAGGAAGATTTATATGTTAATGAATATAAATCTTCCAAGTAGAATAGAAAGGTTAGGTATTATCATATGAAATGGATCATGAGAATTTTTGTATTATTAGCTATAGTAGGAGGTGCTTTTTACTATCTGCAGTCAGGGAATGGATACTATTCAACTAAACAATATTATGTAAAAGTAACGACGGATTCTACAGTAGAAAACGAAAAATTGAGTAATGGAGAAGTTCTTACTTATCATGCTTATGATGAGAAGGTGTACGATAAAAAAGGGAAAGAAAGAGAACTGAAAATTTCCGTGCAAAATAAATTGGAAAAAAATCAATATTATTTGATTGATTGGGAAGATCGCCGTGGGATTGTTTCTAAGATAGCTAAGGTGGATCAAACAAAAATAGATAAAAGTATCTTAAATAAATTGAACGGAAATTCATAATATATCAGGATAAGTTAACTAGTAGCGGCGTTAACATACAATTTACAGGAAAAAGATAGTGTAGAAAAATAAGAAAGATTTATTATAAAACAAAAAGGACCGAACCGTCTGGTTCTGTCCTTTTTTAGGAGTGAATAATGAGTTTTACAAATGATGTGGCACAAAGCTGGATTGCTACAATTGTAATGATATGTATGAATATTGGACTGTAACACTTATGCAGATGGTTTGCAGAGATATAAAATCAATATAGAAGAGGAGTATTGTTATAAATGACTTATGTAACTACAATTTTATCAATAGCGGGTATCGTTATCATGTCTTTAGCAAGGATTAATTTTAAAATAAGGGCGTTTGCTAATAAACCAGCTTGGGGTGGCTTCACTCTTCCCTTAATTCTAATTGGATTTATTTTATTTTGTATTGGTATGATTTTGGGTTTTGTAAATCATCAACTATAAGGTAAGAATATTGTGGAGACGAAAATCTAACTGGTTTTTGTCTTCTTGCTTAATAAGAAAAATCCTGTAGCTCAGTACAGGATTTTTAATCAAACGTTTTTAAAAGCTAAATTGTGGCTTCATATCACCTGTATAAGGTTCATGTTCAACAAATACAGTGATGTCTTTACCCGCTTGGTCTTTACCAGTTCTTTTATACGTAAATTTCTTATTATTTAGTTCAGTAAGTTCAAGAGCCGCACCATATTTATTATTTCCAATTGAGACATGGGCTCTTATTTTATTTTCATGCACAACATCGAAGTAGCCATAATCACCGCGGCTTTGGCCTGTTTCGCTATTGAAGAACTCATATTTATTAGACTTGTCATCGAATTTTGCTAGACTTATAAAATTCAAATTAAATTGTGTTATATCATTACCAGCTTCATCTAATACTTTTGTTCCGTGCCAAAGGGTTCCACCTAAAATTTTATCTCCATCAACGTTTTTAACGATATCGCCTGTAGTCGTGTTCAGCTGCTTGTCCGGATCAGTGAAAGAAAGTTCTTTTTCTTTATATGGAACATGTTCAACGAAAACTTCTACATCTTTACCGTTAGCGTCTTTCCCCATTCGTTTATAAGTAAATACATTTTTATTTAGTTTTGTCATGTCAACGACAGCTTGATATTTCATTGATTCTGAAATTAATATTCTCTTCTTACCATCATTTGTGATAAAGAAAGTTCCTTTATCGCCACGACTTGCACCTGTTTTAGCATCAAAAAATTCATATCTGCCTGACTTCGCATCATATTTTGCAAGACCAATGAAGTTTGCATTCTCTTTTGTTAAGTCATTCTTATCTTTGTCTAACACTCGTGTGCCTTGCCAATTTGTGTCGCTAAGAATGTTAGCCATTTTTTGGCCTTTCGTTAACTTATTTTCCTTTTTTGTTTCTTTAGCAGCTTGTTCTTGTTTCGGCTTACTATGATTTTCTTCGGCTTTAGTACCAACACACCCTGTTAGTGCTAGTGTGAATCCGAGCAATATAGATGATAGTGCTTTCGTTTTTTTGTTCATGTTTTATCGTCTCCTCATTTTATAAATGTAAGTAGTATGGTTTGTGATTATAGTAATAGTTACTACGTTTATTATGTTAATACTCGACTATAAACTCCCTCTAAATAAAACATTAAAAAAAGATAAACTAATTCCTAAAAAATGTTCATATTTATAAAAAGGTCTTTTTACATGAGGTGAATGTAAAACCCTCATTTTGAAAATGGTGTAATCAGATTGGGGTATACACATTATGCTTACAGTGCGATTTTAGCTGTGATGCTATACTGTGTATAGGATTTCATGGGTGTATGTTGTGTCGGTTTTTGTCGGTAAGTCGATATATTTCGAAAATCGCTGATATATTTGGAGTTGCGCCGATATATTTCGAAAATCGCCGATATAATTTGAGTTGCGCTGATATATTTGAAAAATCGCTGATATATTTTGGAGGGGGATAAAGATGATTGTGAAAGAACTGAAAATGCCCGTACATTTGCTCCAGTTAGAAGCTTTACTTAGAAGATTGCCTGCCCATCATCTAAAAAGGAATATAGTTTCTGAAAATCTAGCTAAATTTATGGCTGGTTATAAAGGAGAGCAGGCGATTGAATATCCGCTTAGTTTTCTACCCGAAGCAGAATATCGTATTTTACATGATATCAGGTTGTTTGATCAGAAGCATTATTTCCAAATTGATACCCTCATAGTTTCCGCATGTTTTCTTCTTTTTCTTGAAATAAAAAATATCATTGGTACATTAGTTTTTGATGCAAAGTTTAATCAGCTCATTCGAATAACAGAGGGTAGTACGGAAGAAGGTTTCCCAGATCCGATTTTACAGCTTAAGCGACAAGAGATGCAGCTGAGAAAATGGCTGAGTCTGCATGGTTTATATAATCTTCCGATTGAATCCCTCGTTGTAATTAGTTCCCCTCGTACAATTATTAAAACTTCAGATGAAATACTTTCTAGTAAAATTATTCACAGCGCAAATTTACCTAATAAAATAAAACAGCTTGAAAATCAATATAAAGAAAAATCGATTGGTAATATAAATGAACTTATAGCTCAAATCATGAATGAACATTCTCAGCAGCGACAAAATATCCTTGCACAATATAAAATTAAAAAAGAGGAATTGCTAAAGGGCGTGCAGTGTGAGGAATGTTTTACAATGGCAATGTTAAAAGAAAAACAGGGATGGCGTTGCTCAAACTGTAATAGTACGTCTAAACATGCTCATTTACGTGCTTTACAAGATTACACACTTCTGCTTGGAATGATAACTACTAATAGCAAATTGAGGGACTTTCTTAATATGCAATCTAGTTCTGCGGTTAAAAGACTCCTCCAAACAATGAACATCCCCCACACCGGCACCAATAAAGGCCGAAAGTACGATCTAACCCACCTCTAATTATAATTTTGCTATAATAAATAAGTGTTTATATGAAGGGGAGTGCGGAGAGCAAATGAAATCTCATATCGATCATTACATAGCTAGTGTTTTACAGTGGATATTAAATATAGCACTAATCATACTATCCATAGTTTTATCTATCTTTTTAATTAATGAAACGATTACTTTTATTCAATACATATTTTCAGCGAAGAAGTATACGTCATACAAATTAGTTGAAAGCATCATCGTCTATTTCTTATACTTCGAGTTCATTGCATTAATTATTAAGTATTTTAAATCGAACTATCATTTTCCGTTACGTTATTTTATTTATATCGGAATTACGGCGTTAATTCGATTAATTATTGTATCTCATGAGGAACCGATGGAGACGTTATTATACGCAGGAGCAATTCTTATTTTAGTTATTGCTTTATACATATCGAATATGAGAGATTTGAGAAAAGAGTAGTAGTGCAGGCATAAGTTTGCACTGCTTTTTTTATGTCTTGACCTTCAAGTTACTTGAAAGTTTACAATGTAACTAGGGTGTTTGAAATTGAAAAAAATTGAGAAATTAAGTGAAGAGGTTTCTTTTACTTGGAGGTTATAAAAATGAGTCAGGAATTAAAATTACGTCCTTTAGAACGAGAGGATTTAAAGTTCGTACACGAACTGAATAATAACGCACATATTATGTCATACTGGTTTGAAGAGCCGTATGAGGCCTTTGTAGAATTGCAAGACTTGTACGACAAACATATACACGATCAAAGTGAACGCCGATTTATCGTTGAGAAAGATAATGAAATGGTTGGATTGGTCGAGTTAGTAGAAATCGATTATATTCACCGAAGAACGGAATTCCAAATTATTATTGATCCGGGTTATCAAGGTCACGGATATGCAGCTGATGCAACGCGTTTAGCGATGGATTACGCTTTTTCTGTATTAAATATGCATAAAATATATTTAGTTGTCGATAAAGAGAATGAAAAAGCTGTGCATGTTTATAAAAAGGTTGGATTTATAGTAGAAGGCGAGCTACAAGATGAATTCTTCGTAGATGGCACGTATCATAATGCAATAAGAATGTGCATGTTTCAGAAGCAATATTTAGAAAAAAAGCGTTTATAAAGTATTAACTTTATAAACGCTTTTTTTATTCGGAATGATATTTATTTATCGTAGAACAATAAATATTGATTGACTTATAATATGTCTTTCGTTATTATGATGGTAGCTAGTGAAGAAGAATGTTACGTATAGAGGAGAATGTATTATGAAAAAATATGTATTATCCATTATGTTAATCGTGCTTGGAGTTATTTGTTTATCGATACATAGTTCGAATAGTACGGTAGCGGAGAATGGTATGCTAATGGAGCCTTACTTTTTCTTAGTACCAGTAAGTTATTTGCTATTCTTTATGGCGATAGCGGCAGGTTCATTTACATTTATTCAATCAAAATTAAAAGGGAATAAGTAAATCATATATAAGCGGCAAGTGATTATATTTGCCGTTTTTTTGTACGTTTATTTAGGAAGTTAATTTTGATGAGGCAAAGAGAATTGTCAATTTGGTTAAAACTTATCATTATTTTTTGTGGTTGTATCGGTGTACTATTCTGCATGTATATTGGGCCAAAGATGGGGAAAGCAGTATTGTTAGGATCTGAACAGTTAAAGGATTTATACAATCCGTTTGTATCATTTATTTGGATTACAGGATTTCCGTATTTTATTACCTTATTTTTAGGGTGGAAAATATGTTCAGATATTGCTGTAGATGAAGTATTTACTTCATAAAATAAGAAGAGATTAAAGACAATTAGCATTTTATCGATGATGGAAGGTATTTTATATATTGGAGCATTATTGTATATTTTTATAGTAGGGAATTATCATACAAGTATTTTAGTGATTCCATTACTTATTTTATTTTTCTCAGTTGTTATATCCATTTTCACTTCTTTACTTTCTCATTTAGTTAGGAAAGCGAGTGACATAAAAGAAGATAACGACTTAACGATTTGAGGTGCTCTGTTATGGCGATTATAGTAAATCTTGATGTAATGTTAGCGAAGCGGAAAATGAGTGTGACAGAGCTATCTGGAAGATTAGGAATTACGATGGCGAATGTTTCTATTTTGAAAAATGGGAAAGCGAAAGCAATTAAGTTTTCAACTTTAGAGAAGATATGTGAAGTGTTAGAGTGTCAGCCTGGCGATATTTTAGAATATGAAAAGGATGAGTTCTAGTACAGTTACGTATGAGAACAACAAACATATGGTATAGGTGAAGTGTAATTATGCGTAAAAAGTGAGCGGAATAATGCTTATTTTTCCGATAGAGATATAAATTCAGCAACTGGGGCACAAGAGACAGTGCAATCGGTCTATTATGCAGTACATACTATATTGCGGTGTTGTTCATCCAGCAGCTCTAATTTTAATTCAGCATTGAGAGACATACTTTTTATGAAAGAAAGCGACTGATATAACAGTCGCTCTTTTTATATTCCGCCAAGTTTCATTCCAAGGAAAGCGAGGAGGATACCAATTGTATATGTGCTACTCACATATACAAGGAACATACCAATCTTTTTGCGATCCAGCAGTTGGACAAATTCTAATTTCAATGTTGAAAATGTAGTAAAAGCCCCCATAAAACCAGTACCTAGTAGAAGTTGCCAACCTGTGGTTATTCCCGCTCCAATTATATATCCGAGTAAAAAGGCCCCCGTTATATTTACAAGAAATGTAGCGATTGGAAAGGAAGTTGTATTTCTTTCTTTAAACCAATTGCTAATGGCAAATCGTGTAATAGCACCGAAGAAACCTCCAGTTGCTACTAATAAAGCCTCCATCATGAGAAATCACCTTCTGTAAGGCGTTTCTTAATTAAGAAATCACCGAGTGTATAGCCAAGGCCAGACATAATGAGACCACCAAGTATGCTACATGATACGTATAAGAAAGCTGTGCTCCATTCAGAATGATTGATTAATTGCACAGTTTCTACACTGAACGTTGAAAACGTCGTAAAGGAGCCAATGAATCCAGTCCCAATGCCTGTAACAGCCTCAGAAGGTAAGATGTTTAGCCGAGCGATATAAGTAGTTAACCAGGCTAATAAGAAGCAGCCCGCTAAGTTAATAAGTAATGTAGCTAACGGAAATGAATGATGCCAAAATGTATGAATAGTAAGCCCTATATAATAACGGGAAAGAGCGCCTAATATACCGGCTATGCCAACGATAATATAAATCAACTTCCTCACCTCTTTCATAGTTTGTTCAAAAAAATAGACTCCTACCAGCAAGCATACTGGTAGGAGTCATTAGCTAACTAGCGGTTATGGCGAACTCCATCGCCTATAATTATTACATATAGTGTACTAAATATTGGTGTTAAATTCCAATGGAAATTTCGAGGTGATTATAAATTATATGAATTGTTGAAAACCTAAATATAATGATACGAGGTTTTAAGTGTGATAAAATATTTCTTACGTTTGTCATTTTGTTATAATTAACTGAAAATAAAGAAAAATAGTTGTCTTTCTAGAAAAGGGGTCATTTGTTTGAAGAAGGTTTTAAAAATAATACTTGTATTGATTTTAGTAGGAGCAGGCATTTTAGGTGGATTTTTAGGGTATATGACATTTACAAAAGAACAGCCTGCTGATGTTATAAGTTTGAAGGTGGAAAATAATAAGGAGCGCGTATTAGAGCAAGGAAATGAATTTAAGGTTACGACATTCAATATTGGCTATGCTGGATTAGATAAGGATCAAGACTTCTTTATGGATGGCGGAAAAGGTTCTGGTTCAAGTAGTAAAGAACAGACTGAAGTGAACTTAAAGAAGATGCTTTCTTTCTTACAAAATGAGAATAGTGATTTTGCATTATTACAAGAAGTTGATATAAAATCACTTCGATCATTCGATGTAAATGAGCATGAATTTTTGAAAAAAGGACTATCTGAATATGCTTCGTCATTCGGAAAAAATTACGATACAAAGTGGGTCCCGGTGCCAGTAACAAGTCCAATGGGATATGCTGAGGCTGGCCTAAGTACATTTTCTAAATATACAGTTCAAACAGCGACGAGGTTCCAATTACCAGGGATGGAGCCTTGGCCAAAGCGTTTATTTGATTTGGACCGAGCGATTGTTGAATATAAAATACCGGTTAATAATGGAAAGTTTGTTAGGCTCGTAAATTTACATTTGTCTGCTTATGATGAGGGCGGGAAAATTAGAAAGCAGCAAGCGGAGTATTTAAAAGAATATATGAACAAGCATTATCAAAATGGTGATTACGTAATAATGGGCGGAGATTGGAATCAATTAGTTTCTGATGTTCAATTAAGTGATCCGAAGTTTGTGAAAGAGCGTCCAGAATGGTTAGTAGAATTGCCGAAAGATTTTACTGACGGAGGATTTAAATGGGCTGTAGATCCATCTGTTATGACCGTGAGAGATGATGTGAAGAAATATGTAGAAGGTGAAAACTTTGTCACGATTATTGATGGCTTTATCGTTTCACCGAATGTTGAGATTGTAAATGTACAAGGGAAAGATTTGAAGTTTGAAAATAGTGATCATAACCCAGTAAGTGCGGTATTTAAGTTGAAGTAATTAAGTGAATGAAGTTGTTAGAAGATATTTTAGAAAAATAATATAACTTTAAAAGAGCACAAATAATGTGCTCTTTTCATACTTGGTAGGAATTTAATTGCTTTTCTTCGTGTTTTCTGCCAAGCTTAAGGAGATAAAATTCAACTAATAGCTACTAATTATTAGTTGAACCTCGCAGGTAGCGAGATAAAATACTTCAAAGAAAGAATTATATAGGTGACGCATATGATCGAAGTTAAGACTTCTGAACTTAGTGATGGAGAATTTAATAGAGGTGTATTTGCAACTCGTGATATTAAAAAGGGTGAGTTGATTCACTCAGCACCAGTTATCTCTTATCCGAATGAACAGCATGAACACATTGAGAAAACGTTACTTGCTGACTACGCATTTGAGTATGGGGTAAATCATACGGCATTCCTTTTAGGATACGGCATGTTATTTAATCATGCATATAATCCGAATGCAACGTATGAGATTGTCTTTGAGAATCATACGTTTAACTTCTTTGCTTATAAGGATATAAAAGCGGGAGAAGAGATTTTAATCAATTATAATGGTGAAGTTGATGATGACGAGCTGCTATGGTTTGATAAGGAAAAAGAAGAGAACGAAAAGTAGATTAACGAGTATGAAAAGGGTACATTCCGGTATGGGGTGTACTCTTTTTTTATTGAAGAAAATAAAGTAAAGATTACAAAAAAATACCACTTTCTTTTCGTATGGTATAGTAAGATACTGGGGGATAGTGTTTTGTAAAAGTGATATATTTTACAAATTGTTGTCTTTCTGATTACATGTCAAGTTTAGTGGTCCATTTGGGTTGCTTTATTATGCAATATATATTTTAATATGAGTGGCACCTCTTATAAATTAAGAGGTTTATAGGTGTCTCGAATTGATTTTGGGTACACTGTATCCACCACTTTAGGTTCATGTATGTGGGGATATTATGGGCCCGTATAACGGGATAAAAAGAATATAGAAATAGAGGAATCGTAAAATGAATATGCAAGAGGTTTATGAATATTTAAGTACGGTATTGCCTGAAGGTCATGTGAAACAAGATGAAATGTTAAAGAATCATACGCATATTAAAGTTGGCGGAAAAGCAGATGTGTTCGTTGTGCCTACAAATTATGATGAAATTCAAGAAGTTATTAAATATGCGAACGAATATAATATTCCAGTTACGTTTTTAGGAAATGGATCGAATGTCATTATTAAAGATGGCGGGATTCGCGGGATTACAGTAAGTTTAATTCATATTACAGGAGTTACTGTAACAGGAACGACGATTGTAGCACAGTGCGGTGCAGCAATTATTGATGTATCACGAATTGCATTAGACCACAATTTAACAGGTCTTGAGTTTGCTTGTGGTATTCCAGGTTCGGTTGGCGGAGCATTATATATGAATGCTGGTGCTTACGGCGGTGAAGTATCGTTTGTGTTAACAGAAGCTCTTGTAATGACAGGCGATGGAGACTTACGTACTTTAACGAAAGATGAGTTTGCATTTGGATATCGTAAGAGTGTATTTGCTAATAATCATTACATTATTCTTGAAGCGAAGTTCGAACTTGAAGAAGGTGTACGTGAAGAAATTAAAGCAAAAATGGATGATTTAACGTTTAAACGTGAGTCAAAACAGCCTCTAGAATATCCTTCATGTGGTAGTGTATTCAAGCGTCCACCAAATAACTTTGCTGGTAAGTTGATTCAAGAATCAGGACTACAAGGTAAGCGAATTGGCGGAGTAGAAGTTTCTTTAAAACACGCTGGATTTATGGTGAATGTTGATAACGGAACAGCACAAGATTACATCGATTTAATTCACTTCGTACAAAAGACAGTTGAAGAGAAATTTGGCGTGAAGTTAGAGCGCGAAGTAAGGATTATTGGAGAAGATAAAGAATAATAAAATGCGAATTATTTCAAAATAACATTTGGGTATTGTTGACAATTTGTCTTCAATTCAATATAATGGCTAATAATTTAACAAATAACATACGTTGAAAGAGCCCAGTAGCAGTTTGTCACTGTTAACGAGAGAGCTAGGGGTTGCTGGAACCTAGCACAAACAAACTTGTGAATTACACTCTGGAGTATCTTAGGTAATGCTAAGCGGATTGGCAATCGATATTATTGCTAAGAGTGGTATGAGTAGCTATGCTATTTATACAAACTGGGTGGTAACACGGTGAATAATCGTCCCTATGTCATAGACATAGGGATTTTTTGTTTTTTAAAAATAAAGGGGATGACAAAAGATGAATATCATTGATGAGTTAGAATGGCGCGGCGCCGTTAATCAACAGACTGACGAAGAAGGCTTACGTAAGTTAGTAGAAGAGAAGAAGATTTCGCTATACTGCGGAGTTGATCCGACTGGTGATAGTATGCATATCGGACATTTGATTCCGTTTATGATGATGAAAAGATTCCAGTTAGCTGGTCATCATCCTGTTATTTTAATTGGCGGAGCAACTGGAACAATTGGCGATCCAAGTGGACGTCAATCAGAGCGTCAACTTCAAACATTAGAAGTAGTTCAGCATAATGTGGATGCGTTAACAGCGCAAATGAAAAAGCTATTTGATTTTGGCGGAAATAGCGAAGTGAAGATGGTAAATAACTACGACTGGACACATGAAATAAATATTATTGAGTTTTTACGTGATTACGGAAAAAACTTTAGTATTAATAGCATGTTAGCGAAGGATATTGTAGCAAGTCGTTTAGATACAGGGATCTCTTTCACAGAATTTACGTACCAAATCTTGCAAGCGATGGACTTCCATCATTTATACACGAAAGAAGATGTTCAACTGCAAATTGGTGGTAGTGACCAATGGGGCAATATTACGAGCGGTTTAGATTTAATTCGTAAGTTAGAAGGGCACGAAGCGAAAGTATTCGGATTAACGATTCCGTTATTATTAAAATCAGATGGTACGAAGTTTGGTAAATCAGCAGGTGGTGCAGTTTGGCTTGATCCTGAAAAAACAACACCATTTGAATTTTACCAGTTCTGGGTGAATACAGATGACCGTGATGTCGTTAAATACTTGAAATACTTTACATTCTTAACGAAAGAGCGTATTGATGAATTAGCAGTGAAGGTAGAAACAGAGCCTCATAAACGTGAAGCGCAAAAAGTATTAGCGGAAGAAATGACGAAATTCGTTCATGGAGAAGAAGCATTCCTGCAAGCTGTGAAAATTACAGCAGCGTTATTTAGCGGAGATATTAAATCGTTAACAGCTGATGAAATTGAGCAAGGCTTTAAAGAGATGCCAACATTCCAGTCTTCAAAAGAGACGAAAAACATCGTAGAGTGGCTAGTTGATTTAGGAATTGAACCATCTAGACGACAAGCACGTGAGGATATTAATAATGGCGCGATTTCTATGAATGGTGAAAAAGTAACGGATGTGGGTACGGATGTTACTGTAGAAAATTCATTCGATGGAAGATTTATTATTATCCGTAAAGGGAAGAAGAACTACAGCCTTGTGAAGTTAGGGGAATAGTTTGTGTGAAAGGATGGGAGTAGGAAGAATACTTCCATTCTTTCGTATACACAATTTGGACATAAAATAATCAGTAAATTTAGATAATTAAAAGGGTTATATTATTCTTCTGCCGAATAAATAAGTTAGAGAAAATTACGGATAAAAATAGCCCGAACCATGCTGGGCATGATTCGGGCTTATATTCAGATTAGTAAGCTAAGCTGAATAGACCTTTAATGTGTGATAAGTAACGAACGTTACTTGCTTCTTTCATTAATGATGCTGGTAAGCCTTTAAGTGGAGTGTTGCTTGCTCCGATTGTAGCAACAGCATCTTTACGTCCTAGACTAGCAAGTGTTCCAGAGTTTACAGGTGCGAACTCTTCGAATGCTTTGCCTTCTAGTGCTGCGTATAAGTTGTATCCAATTAACTCACCCATTTGCCAAGCGATTTGTGCAGTTGGTGGGTATGGACGTCCGTCTGGAGCGAAGACAACAGCGCTGTCTCCAGCAACGAATACGTCTTTGTGAGAAGTAGATTGTAGGTATGCATCAACTGTTGCACGGCCACGGTTTACTTCAAGACCTGATTCACCGATTAGTGGGTTACCTTGTACGCCACCTGTCCAAACGAATGTGTTAGCAACAAGTTTTTGACCGTCTTTTAAGTCGATTTCATTGCCAGCAACGTTTGTTACAGGAAGACCAGTTAAGAATGTAACACCGCGTGCTTCTAGGCTAGTAGTTGCACGTTCGATTAAGTGGTCTGGTAATACTGGAAGGATTTTTGGACCTGCTTCAACAAGAAGAAGTTTCACTTCTTTTGGATTTACGCCGTGGCTTTTTGCAAGTTTAGGCATAATGTCAGCAAGCTCACCAACTAGCTCAACGCCAGTTAATCCGCCACCACCGATTACGATTGTAGCATCAGCTTCGTTTTTCGTTTTCGCGTATTCACGAATACGGTCTTCAACGTGTTTGTAGATTTTGTTTGCATCAGCAGCAGATTTTAATACCATGCTGTTTTCTTCTAGTCCTGGAATACCGAAGTAAGCAGTTTTACTTCCTAAAGCAACTACAAGTGCATCGTAAGATAAAGTAGTGCCGCCAGCTAGTTTGATTTCTTTGCTATCAACTGAGAATGACTCAACTGTTGCGATTTTAAGATCGATATCTTTGCCTTTGAAAAGCTTTGTAAGTGGCATTGCAATTGCTTGCTCAGCAACGTTACCAGCTGCAAGGCGGTGTAGTTCAGTGATAATTTGGTGTGTTGGGTATTGGTTAATCACTGTAACTTGTGCTTCTGATTTGCTGTAATATTTACGTACGTTTAAAGCGGCAAGAAGACCGCCATAACCAGCGCCTAAGATGACAATTTGTTTTGACATAGTATGATATCCCCCGTCTTTACTAATTGTTGTTATAAGTTAAATTATTTATTGTTACGTTCTGCACTAATTTGAAGATATGCGTTCACAAAACGGAACATTTTTTGTGCTTGTGGATCTTTTAGTAATTTTAATAGACCGAATAGGCCGATAACTTCATTACTTTCGTCAGCACGATCTTTCGCTTCGATTGCAGTTGCAGCCATGCTTTTCACTGTATCTTTTACAGGTTCTACAAGCTCTGTGATTGCACCAACAGTGTCGCTTTTTAATACTTCATCAGTAGCAACAGTTTGAGCGAAGTCATAAGATTTAGTTAAAATGTTAACAAGCTCAGTTAATTTTGGAAGCTGTTCTACTAGTGTTGTTAATGATTCTTGTACCTCAGGTTTTAACAACTGATCAAGTACATCAAGTTGTCCTTGGCTAGCAGAAATTTGTACAGTTTCTTGTTCTGGCTTTGTTTGAGTCATAGTTTCTGGCATCTCCAATTCTCCTTTACGATAGCAATACTCTTATTTTTGATAAGTAAGATAGTAACCGTTTACGAAACTTTATACAAAGTTTCACAAAACACAATAAAATGCCTTTAAATTTATGATAGCAATCAGCTGAAATCATAAATCTAAAACCATAACGTCTTACCTATTATTTATGAACTGTCCGATACATGGCTTGTCCGCATAATGGAAAGGTCCTTTATCGGAAAGTGTATATAATATATATCTTATATTATATACTATATACACCTATGTTAACATAAAAATGATTCCTAATTATTTGGTAGTAAGTGTATAACCTAGTACTGACAAGGTGTGAAAGCGTATAAAATATTTTGTTTGAATTAGAAATGTACATATATATAAAGAAAAAAAGGGGAAAATGAACAAATTCATGTTCGTTTTTTCCTTTTTCCTATTATTCACCTTCTGCAATTAGCATCGATGTGTTACCTTCTTTTTCAAGATGGCATTCACCCCAAGAACAAAGAGAATCAAGAATCGATTCTAAAGACCAACCGTAATCAGTAAGAGAATATTCTACTTTTGGTGGGACTTGATTGTATACTTTCCTTTGAATAACGCCGTCGTCTTCTAATTCACGTAATTGCTGGGTTAACATTTTTTGTGTAATACCAGGCATTGAGCGTTTTAGTTCACTCGTTCTCTTCGTACCTTTCGTTAAGTGACAAAGGATAACAACCTTCCATTTGCCGCCGATGACTTCTAAAGTCGCCTCTACAGGAATATTGTATTTCTTCATATGAAATCCTCCTTTTTTGAGTAAAGTAAGCTAAAACATACAAATGTTACTTTTTAGTACCTATAGCACTTTAAAGTACGTACTTTTTATCATGTTAAATATGTTTCATAATAGCACATGTAAGAGGCAAATGAGTAGTACGGTACTTAAAAGTTACTATGTTACTTTTTGGTGCCTATAGTACTTTAAAGTGCGTTCTTTCAAAAAGGAATGAAACCATTCATAATAGCATTTGTAGAGATTAAATATATTTTTTAGAAGATAAAAGGGCCTTTTTATCGCACTATTATGATTGGATTTCTTGTAATAAGGAGGAATTCAATTGAGTTCATATACAGTACCATCTTCGGAAGTTCAGACGAATCGAAGAAGTATGTTTGCTTTATTAGCACTAGCTATTAGTGCGTTTGGGATTGGGACGACCGAGTTTATTAGTGTCGGTTTATTACCATCTATTTCAAAAGATTTAAATGTTTCGGTTACAACAGCCGGTTTAACTGTTTCCTTATATGCGTTAGGGGCAGCGGTAGGAGCTCCTGTTTTAACAGCGTTAACGGCTAGTATGTCGAGAAAGACATTATTAATGTGGATTATGGTTATTTTCATTATTGGTAATGGCATTGCAGCAGTAGCAACAAGCTTCACTATATTGATTATCGCAAGGATTGTATCTGCATTTGCACATGGTGTGTTTATGTCGATAGGATCTACAATTGCGGCTGCAATTGTACCAGAGAATAAACGTGCTAGCGCCATTGCAATTATGTTTACTGGATTAACAGTTGCGACTATTACAGGTGTGCCAATTGGAACGTTTATCGGTCAACAATTTGGCTGGAGAGCGTCGTTTATGGCGATTGTTGTAATTGGAATTATTGCTCTTATCGCGAATAGCATACTGGTCCCATCTAATTTAAAAAATGGTGTACCTGTATCGTTTCGTGATCAATTCAAACTAATTAAGAATGGAAGACTGTTACTAGTTTTCATCATTACTGCACTTGGATACGGCGGGACATTCGTAACATTTACGTATTTATCACCCCTATTACAAGAAGTAACAGGATTTGAAGCAAGTACGGTTACCATCATTTTATTAGTGTATGGAATCGCAATTGCGATAGGGAATATGGTCGGCGGAAAATTATCGAATCATAATCCGATTCGAGCGCTATTTTACATGTTCTTTATCCAAGCGATTATATTATTTGTTTTAACATTTACGGCGCCATTTAAAGTAGCTGGATTAATCACAATTATTTTCATGGGACTATTCGCATTTATGAATGTTCCGGGGCTACAAGTATATGTAGTTATATTGGCAGAGCGCTTTGTTCCAAGTGCGGTTGATGTTGCTTCAGCAATTAATATTGCCGCATTTAATGGAGGAATCGCTTTAGGTTCTTATATAGGTGGTCTTGTAACGAATTCATTAGGATTAATCCATACTGCTTGGGTAGGCGGCCTTATGGTAGTAGCCGCTGTTCTTTTAACAGCGTGGAGTATGGCATTAGAAAAAAGAGATCAAGTAAAATAAAAGGAGAGAAAATAAAATGAAAAACTTACAAAGTCAAGCAGTATTAAATAATGGTGTAGAAATGCCTTGGTTCGGTTTAGGTGTATTTAAAGTAGAAGAAGGACCAGAACTTGTAGAAGCTGTAAAAGCAGCGATTAAAGCAGGATACCGCAGCATCGATACAGCTGCAATTTACGGAAATGAAAAAGCTGTAGGTGAAGGAATTCGTGCAGGTATCGAAGCAACTGGTATTTCAAGAGAAGATTTATTCATCACTTCAAAAGTATGGAACGCAGATCAAGGATATGAAGCAACAATTGCTGCATACGAAGAAAGCTTAAAAAAATTAGAACTAGATTATTTAGATCTATATCTTGTTCACTGGCCTGTAGAAGGAAAATATAAAGATACATGGAGAGCGTTAGAAACACTTTATAAAGAAAAGCGCGTACGTGCAATTGGTGTAAGTAACTTCCAAGTACATCACTTACAAGATGTAATAAAAGATGCAGAAATTAAGCCAATGATTAACCAAGTAGAATACCACCCTCGTTTAACACAAAAAGAAGTACAAGCTTTCTGTAAAGAACAAGGTATTCAAATGGAAGCATGGTCACCACTAATGCAAGGTCAATTATTAGATAACGAAACATTACAAGCAATTGCTGAGAAACACGGTAAAACAACAGCACAAGTTATTTTACGTTGGGATCTTCAAAATGGAGTAATCACAATTCCAAAATCAACGAAAGAACACCGCATTATTGCAAACGCTGATGTATTTAATTTTGAATTAACGAAAGAGGATATGGAAAAAATCGATGCATTAAACCAAAATCACCGCGTTGGTCCAGATCCTGATAACTTCGATTTCTAAGATTAAAGTAAGAAAGAAAAAAGAGTGCTTTTATGCACTCTTTTTTTGTGTATAAAAATATTTTCTAATTAAATACTACTTAGTATTAAGTTTGTTATTAAGGGGCTGTGAACATGAATATAAAGCAATCGTTCAAACTTTTAGCTATGTTTTTAAGTGTTTTATTTGTGTTATTCCCACTTCAAAAAGCATTCGCAGAAGTTATGGACCATACAAAGTATCAAATGGATTGGAGTTATAGTAAGTCCAAGAAGAAACCAATCCGAACAGAGCTTATTAAAACGGCAGATGGCAAAATTGCTTTTTGCTTAAATGTAGATCTGAAATCTCCAAGCGGTCAAGATTTACCGGAAATGGGGAAGGTGGATATTAATGTATACCGTGTATTATTAAATGGATATCCACAAAAGAGTCCGCAAGAATTGGGTGTTTCTGATTGGAGAGAAGCACATTATGCAACGCAGCTTGCAGTATGGAATGCGTTAAAACAAATCGATATTAATGATTTAGACTTCCGTAATAAAAATGTAGAAAAGGTAACGAAAGATATCGTTGCAAAAGCAAGCGCTAGTGAAGAATTGCAAGAAATTACGATGAGTGTAACTCCTACAGAAGAACAACAAGCAGTATTGAAAAATGATTTCTTTGAAACAGGTCTATATACAGTAGAAACAAATGCAAAAAGTGGTACGTATAAGGTTCAAGCAACTGGTGCACCACAAGGAGCGAAGTTTGTAAATGAAAAAGGCGAATCAAAAACAGAATTTAATGTAGGAGAAAAATTCCGCATTTTAATTCCAAAACAAACACCAGCTGGTGGATTTAGCTTTAAAGTAATCGGGAAATTAACGAAGCTACAAGGGATTGCACATAAAGGTACACCAACAATTCAAAATGCAGTTGTATTACTTGAGCGTAGTGAAGAAGAAACAAGTCCGGAGTTATCAGTGAATTGGAAAAAAGGAAATGGTCATGATAATAAACCAAATAAACCCTATACACCAAATGAACCACATAAACCGAATCAATATAACAGATGATGAAAAAAGCTCGTAAACATAGTGTTTACGAGCTTTTTTATTACTCAGCTTCAGAAACTACTGTGAA
This sequence comes from Bacillus sp. SH5-2, assembly GCF_008368905.1. Taxonomy (NCBI): domain Bacteria; kingdom Bacillati; phylum Bacillota; class Bacilli; order Caryophanales; family Bacillaceae; genus Bacillus; species Bacillus sp. SH5-2. The sequence goes on along the minus strand of NZ_QOSD01000017.1, from coordinate 140,000 downwards.
GCGTTCGTTTACATGTTTTGGATTTTCGATTTCATCAAGTGCTGCTACTGCGAAGTCTTCATAACTTACGTAGCTATCACCTTTTGAGTTAACAAGAAGATTGTCTTTACCAGCTGTATAAGAGCCAGTGCGTTTTCCTAATGCGAATAGTGCAGAAGGGCTGATGAATGTCCAAGTGATGTCATTTGTTTGTTGTAAGATTTCTAAGTTTTTACCTTGGTTTTGAGCAGTTGCAAGGTATTCGCCCGGGAATCCTGGTGTATCAAATACACGTGTTGTTTTCTCTTCGTCTACAAATAAACTACCAGCGCCGCCGACTACAAGTAATTTCGTATTAGGTGCACCTTTCATAGCTTCAATTAATACATTTCCTGCCTCTACGTGAAGATGTTCTTGTCCTGCTGGAGCGCCAAATGCATTTACAACTACGTCAAACGCTTGTAGGTCGTTAGATGTAAGAGAGAATACATCTTTCTCTAAAACTTGTACATTCTCTTCTGTGATTTTTGCAGCGTCTCTTACGATTGCAGTTACTTCATGTCCGCGATCTAATGCTTCTTTTAAAATGCGACTTCCTGCTTTACCATTTGCCCCGATGATTCCAATCTTCATAATAAATCCCTCCAAAGTGTTTTGTTAAAGTGTATATCTGAAAGTAAATGAATGTATTGTAATTAAGTTTGTTACAACTTGATGTAATCATTATAGTTACAGGTTAGCGTTTTTGTCAATGGGGTTGTTTAGGAATTTGTTTTTTGTTTTAGTATGTACATTTGCTAAAAAGGAGAATCATGAAACCTCTAATATTTGGAAATCGAAAGTTGTCGAAAAATGTTGATTTTTAAATATTTTTTAAATATAATTCGATTTATGGAGAAAAGGAGGGGTTAATTGTATGAATATTTTAGAACAATTCGTTTCATCAACGAATACGATTCTTTGGTCATATATTCTTATTGCAATGTTAATTGGTTTAGGACTTTATTTTTCTATTAAATTGAAATTCGTACAACTTACTCATTTAGGGGAAATGGTTCGATTAATGAGTGATGGATTAACTGGAAAGACGCGTAAAAAAGGTAGTGTATCTTCTTTCCAAGCATTTTGTATGAGTTCAGCAGCTCGTATTGGGATCGGGAACTTAGCCGGTGTAGCGTTAGCTATTTCTATGGGAGGACCTGGCGCAGTATTTTGGATGTGGGTTATTGCGATTATCGGAGCGTCTTCAAGTTTCGTGGAAAGTACGCTTGCCCAAATTTATAAAGTAAAAGATGGCAGTGGCTTCCGTGGTGGTCCTGCTTATTATATGGAAAAAGGTTTAAATAAACGTTGGATGGGAATTTGGTTCTCTATCCTTATTACAGTTAGTTACGGTTTAATTTTTAACTCAGTACAAGCGAATACAGTAACATTAGCGTTTGAAAATGCATTTGGTTTAGAGCGTTATATTGTCGGAATTGCATTAGCTGCATTAGTTGCGGTTATTATTTTTGGTGGTGTAAAAAGTATTGCACGTATGTCGGAAATGATTGTTCCGCCAATGGCGCTTATTTATATTGCGGTAGCTATTTTTGTTGTCATTAAAAACTTCTATTTAATACCAGATGTGTTTACGGAAATCTTTAAAGGTGCATTCGGTTTAGATTCAGCTGTAGGTGGCGGTATCGGTGCTGCGATGAAATATGGTATTCAACGTGGATTATTCGCGAACGAAGCGGGTATGGGTAGTGCGCCGAACGCGGCAGCGACAGCTGATGTAACGCATCCAGCGAAACAAGGTTTTATTCAAACAATTGGAGTGTTAGTAGATACATTCTTAGTATGTACATCAACAGCATTTATCGTACTGTGTTCTGGTGCATATAAAGCAACGAATTTAGAAGGTATTGAACTAACACAAAATGCATTAAGTTCACAAATTGGCCCATGGGCAAGTAGCTTCTTAGCGATCATCATTTTCTTATTTGCTTTCAGTTCGCTTCTAGGAAACTACTATTATGGTGAAACGAATATCGAATTCATTAAACAAAGTAAAACTTGGTTAACAATTTACCGTATTGCGGTAGTTGCAATGGTATTATTCGGTTCTGTTGCGACGCTTCAAGTTGTATGGAATATGGCGGATTTATTTATGGGTCTAATGGTAATCACAAACTTAATTGCGATTACACTTCTTGGTCGATTTGCGTATGCTGCATTGGCAGACTATGTAAGGCAAAAGAAACAAGGAAAAGATCCAGTCTTCAGTGCAGATTCTATTCCTGGTTTAACAAATACAGAGTGTTGGGATAAGTCAGCGGTAACGGATAAAGAAAAAGCAGTGTAATGAAAAGGCGAGCATCGAGATGAATTCGGTGCTCGCCTTTTTTTGTTGTAGTAAATGATGAAAAGAGTGAGAGGTGATTATTAATATAATTTTTGTTTGTTCATCCCTCTTGTTATTTGTAGGGAACGTACTGTCTTAAAAGTATGACTGGTCGCATAGGATGAGTGATTGATTATTGGATAAATGCACGTACTGGTTATAGTTTTACGTGAAAAAAGCACTCATGTTAATTGATTTAACGCGTTTATGTTAGAAAACCTAACATAAAGTTCTTGATTGCTAAGAGTTTTTAGAATATAATTTTCTTATTGTTAGGAAGAGGGGGCAATGCAATTATGGATTTTTTAGCTAAGGTAATTGGGGATATAAATAATGTCCTTTGGTCATATATCATTATTGCGATGTTAATTGGGTTAGGACTTTACTTTTCGTTTCGTGTGAAATTTGTCCAAGTTCGTTACTTCGGTGAAATGATTCGATTGCTTGGGGATGGGGCAAGTTCGAAAACGAGGAAAGCACAAAAAGAGAAGAGTGGTGTATCATCGTTCCAGGCTTTTTGTATGAGTACAGCTTCTCGTGTAGGTACTGGTAACTTAGCTGGTGTAGCTATCGCAATCTCAGCAGGTGGACCAGGAGCAGTATTTTGGATGTGGTTAATCGCGGTAATTGGGGGTGCTTCTGCATTTGTAGAGAGCACATTAGCACAAATTTATAAAGTAAAAGATGGGAATGCTTTCCGTGGTGGCCCAGCTTATTATATGGAAAAGGGTTTAAATAAGCGCTGGCTTGGAGCTATTTTCTCTGTTTTAATAACAGTAAGTTTCGGATTAATTTTTAACGCTGTACAGTCTAATACTGTAGCGGCTGCTTTTGATGGGGCATTCAAAACAGATAGTAGATTAGTAGGTCTTGTAATGGCTGGTTTACTAGCAGTTATTATTTTTGGCGGGGTAAAGCGAATTGCACGTGCGGTTGAAATGATTGTTCCAGTAATGGCAATTATTTATGTAGCAGTAGCGTTATTCGTTGTAGTAACAAACATTACGGCGATTCCGTATGTATTTAAAGAAATTTTCTTACATGCTTTCGGAATTAAAGAAGTAGTAGGCGGAGGATTGGGAGCTGCGATTTTATTAGGGGTAAAACGCGGATTATTCTCAAATGAAGCTGGTATGGGTAGTGCGCCGAACGCAGCAGCGACTGCAAACGTAACGCATCCAGTTAAACAAGGTTTCATTCAAACTTTAGGGGTATTTACAGATACATTATTAATTTGTAGTTGTACAGCATTTATCATTCTTCTATCAGATGTGCATAATGCTGCTGATTTAAATGGAATTCAATTAACGCAACAAGCGTTAAGTCAACATATCGGACCGTGGGCATCTATATTTGTAGCAGTTGCGATCTTCTTGTTTGCATTTAGTTCATTAGTAGGTAACTACTACTATGGTGAAACAAATATTGAATTCTTAAATGGAAGTAAAGTGTTATTAAATGCATACCGCATTGCTGTACTTGGTATGGTTATGTTAGGTTCTGTAGCAACAATTCAAATTGTTTGGGATTTAGCAGATTTATTCATGGGTATTATGGCTGTTATTAACTTAGTAGCGATTGTATTCCTTTCTAAGTACGCTTTCGCAGCGTTATCAGATTATATTAAACAAAAGAAACAAGGAAAAGATCCAGTATTTTATGCAGAGTCTATTCCAGGATTGAACAATACAGAGTGCTGGGATAAGCCAGTAGCTGATAAAGAAAAAGCTGTATAATGAGGTGAGCATCAAGTGAAACTTGGTGCTCATTTTTTTATTGTATAATGAAAAAGACGAACATTAATGAAGGTTTTATAATAAAATGTAATTTTTTTTAGAAAAGAGAGGATATGAGTTGGGATTTGTGTTAGAATGGAAAATGCCTTTGAGACAAGAGATTTTATCACTTTTCACATCCAATTGAAGGTTTTGGAGGAGGAATGGAAAGTTCGGATTATTTCTTGTTTTAAGTGGTCAGACGTTCAACGTTAATGAAGAGTTAAATGGAGGATTTTATTAATGAAGTTTGTTATGTTTCTTGTAGGATTACTTGTTGTATTCGTACTCGGTTTTCTTATAAGTTCTGATCGTAAGAAGATTAAGTATAAACCAATCGCGATTATGCTTGTTATTCAGCTAGCATTATCTTATTTCTTATTAAATACGCCAATTGGTTATATTTTAGTAAAAGGAATTTCAGATGGATTTGGAGCACTTCTTGGATATGCGGAATCTGGAATCGTTTTCGTATTTGGCGGCCTTGTTAATAAAGGAGAGGTTTCATTCTTCTTAACAGCGTTATTGCCAATCGTATTCTTTGCCGTTTTAATCGGAATTCTACAGCACTTTAAAATTTTACCGATATTCATTCGTGCTATTGGTACTTTGTTAAGTAAAGTAAATGGCCTAGGAAAACTAGAATCATATAACGCAGTAGCAGCTGCCATTGTTGGACAAGCAGAAGTATTTATTACAGTAAAAGATCAATTAAGTAAAATCCCAAAACATCGTTTATATACATTATGTGCATCTTCCATGTCGACAGTATCGATGTCAATCGTCGGTTCTTACATGAAAATGATCGAACCAAAATATGTAGTAACAGCACTTGTATTAAATTTATTTAGTGGTTTCATTATTATTCATATTATTAACCCGTACGATATTACAGAAGAAGAAGATACACTGAAATTAGAAAATAAGAAAAAACAATCATTCTTTGAGATGTTAAGTGAATATATTATGCTTGGTTTCACGATTGCAATTACAGTAGCAGCGATGTTACTTGGTTTCGTAGCATTAATTACAGCAATCAATAGCTTGTTTGATTCAGTTTTCGGTATTACATTCCAAGCTATTTTAGGATATATTTTCTCACCATTAGCATTCGTAATGGGTATCCCGCAAGCAGAGATGGTAACAGCGGGACAAATTATGGCAACAAAATTAGTATCAAACGAATTTGTTGCGATGCTTGATCTTGGAAAAGTAGCTGGTGATTTATCAGCTCGTACAGTAGGTATTCTTTCTGTATTCCTTGTATCATTTGCGAACTTCTCATCTATCGGAATTATCGCAGGTGCAACGAAAGGTATCGATGAAAACCAATCAAATGTTGTATCATCATTCGGTTTACGTCTTGTATACGGTGCGACATTAGTAAGTATTCTATCAGCGATTATCGTTGGTGTTATGTTATAAAGTGAAACTTTAATCAGTGGGGGGCTTTATCCCCCGCTGATTATTAGCCTTCACCAATCGGGGTAAAAAAAAAGGATGGTCCTAGCTCAAAGCTAGGGCTATTTTTATGGGAAATTTACATATAAAAACCAATTAATTAGGAATATATTAACATATGAAAATCTTTTAAAATTTATATTGCATTTCAGTTAGATAACGCTTACAATTTGATTTGTAGGTGGTATCAATTTCAGACTTTCAAGTATGGTAGGAGAGAAGAGGCTACCTTTTATAAATTGCAATTTATGTAAACGCTTACTGATTTTAGATAACAGTTGAATAGTATTTAGGGGTTTTAAATTTTTTTAACATCAATGGTCAGACGTCATTCGTTATACGTTATACGACCAATAACTCGTGGGAGAAGTGGAGGATTCACATATGAAGTTCGTAATGTTTCTAGTCGGTTTACTTGTAGTATTTGTACTAGGGTTCCTTATCAGTTCAGATCGTAAGAAAATTAAATATAAACCAATTGCACTTATGCTTGTTATTCAATTGGTACTTGCATACTTCTTACTAAATACAAAGGTCGGATTTGTATTAGTAAAAGGGATTGCAGATGGGTTTGGCGCTATTTTAAAATTTGCGGAAGCAGGGGTTAATTTCGTATTTGGTGGTCTAGCAAACGATGGACAAGCACCATTCTTCTTAACAGTATTATTACCAATTATTTTCTTAGCAGTATTAATCGGAATTCTGCAACACATTAAAGTTTTACCGATTATCATTCGTGCAGTCGGCTTCCTATTAAGTAAAGTTAACGGTTTAGGAAAACTAGAATCATATAATGCAGTAGCAGCTGCAATTGTTGGTCAAGGTGAAGTATTCATTACAGTAAAAGATCAATTAAGCAAATTACCGAAAAATCGTTTATACACACTTTGTGCATCTTCAATGTCTACAGTATCGATGTCAATCGTCGGTTCTTATATGAAAATGATTGATCCAAAATATGTAGTAACAGCACTTGTACTAAACTTATTCAGTGGATTCATTATCGTTCATATCATTAATCCATATGAAGTAAAAGAAGAAGACGATATTTTAGAATTACAAGAAGATAAGAAACAAACATTCTTTGAAATGTTAGGCGAATATATTATGCTTGGTTTCTCTATCGCTGTAACAGTAGCGGCGATGTTAATCGGTTTCGTAGCATTAATTACAGCAATTAACGGTGTATTCGATTCAATTTTCGGAATCACATTCCAAAGCATTTTAGGATATGTATTCTCACCATTAGCATTCGTAATGGGTATTCCAACATCAGAGATGCTAACAGCAGGACAAATTATGGCAACGAAATTAGTAACGAACGAATTCGTTGCAATGCTTGACCTTGGTAAAGTAGCTGGAGATTTATCAGCTCGTACAGTGGGTATTTTATCTATCTTCCTTGTATCATTTGCGAACTTCTCATCAATCGGAATTATCGCAGGTGCAACGAAGAGTATTGATGGCAAACAAGCAAACGTTGTATCATCATTCGGACTAAAACTTGTATACGGTGCAACGTTAGTAAGTATATTATCAGCGATTATCGTTGGGGTTATGCTTTAATAAATAATAAAGAAGTCGTTTATCTCTCACTTAGAGGATGAACGGCTTTTTTGTTTTTGGATGATAAATAATGCAGAGAGGGGAATAAGCATAGTAGAAGAAGGAGAGGGGACTTTTACTAATAGTGACTTTGTTGAAAAGGTTGCAGGGCTTTATAAGAAGAATGTGGCTAAGGTTATTGAGTTTAGAAAAGAACAAATTAAAAAATCACCTTAATACCATTCATTAAGGTGATTGAAATACTACTCAGCTGGAGGCGTAAATGTACGTTTCTCTAATTCAGCGTCTAGCATAAATAATGCGTTTGAATCGCTTGTAATACGTTTTAATTTTTGAATGATGCTATCGAATGAAGCTTCTTCTTCTACTTGCTCATCGACGAACCATTTTAAGAATGTAATTGTTGCGTGTTCACGCTCATCCCAAGCGATATCAGATAGGTTGTAAATGCGTTTCGTTACTTCACGCTCGTGCTCAAGTGCCACTTCAAAAGCGTTCAGTACAGATTCATATTCATTATTCGGATTATTAAATCCCGTAATAATAGCACGCTCGCCGCGGTCATTAATGTAGTTGTAAAGTTTCATTGCGTGGAAACGTTCTTCTTCAGCTTGTACAAGGAAAAAGTTAGCGAATCCATCATAGCTTTCCGCTGTACAGTAAGCAGCCATTGCCATATAAGCGTGGGCTGAGTAAAATTCAAAGTTCATTTGTTCATTTAATGCGTCGTGCAATTTTTTAGATAACATAAAATCCCCCTTATTATTGTGACAAGAATATTATACCATAATTGATAATATTCTCATTTGGATGTCTCGAACCTTTTCGAAAGCTTTGTGACGTGTGCGTCCATAATGTCTTGCAGGTCTAAATCATATTTTTGCGAAAGAATAATAAGGTTAGATAGTACATCACCAAGTTCTTCTTTTAGCTCTTGTTTTAGTTCTTCTTCCGTTTTCGCGTCTTCATCAGGACGATCGCGACCGATTTCAATAGCGCGAACGACGCGTGAAACTTCTCCAACTTCCTCGGTTAAGAAATTTAAGCGAATAAAGGCATTATACTGTGACCAGCTTCGTTTTTCGTAAAATTCCTCAACCCATCTTTGAAATGCAACGATATCCAATTCTTCCTCATCTCCTCAATATGTTGTACAATGTCAATTGTATCATAACAATATATAGTTTTGGGGTGTAGGGATGAGAAAGATTTGTGTGTTTGCAGGTTCCAATTTAGGGGAGAGACCAGAATTTAAAGAGCAGGCAATAGCGTTAGGGAAAATGTTTGTTGAGAACGATTATGAGCTTGTATACGGTGGTTCATGCGTCGGATTAATGGGAGAAGTAGCAAACGAAGTTCTTCGTTTAGGTGGACGTGTAACAGGTGTTATGCCGCGCGGTCTATTCCGAGGAGAGATTGTACATACAGGATTAACAGAACTAATTGAAGTAGAAACAATGCATGAGCGTAAAGCGAAAATGGCAGAACTTGCGGATGCTTTTATTGCATTACCAGGCGGATATGGAACATTTGAAGAGCTATTTGAAGTAGTATGTTGGTCACAAATTGGTATACATAATAAGCCAGTTGGTTTATTAAATATTAAAGACTTCTATGGACCAATCCTGCAAATGGTGGAACGTGCAGCGGAAGAGGGATTTATGAATCCATCAAATAAAGAGTTGATTGTTTCAGCTGAGACGGCAGATAAACTAATTCATGAAATACAAAATTATGAGCGCCCTGTTTTAGGAACGAAGTGGAAACAGCTATCATAATACAATCTTATAGGGATTTTTGGAAACACATGTCATTTTATCCTTTTCGGCAAGAAGACTCCATCTGATTTGTGTTACGGGTGAAACCTAACAATTCAGGTGGAGATGAATTGCCGTCAACAGGTAGACGAAACAATTTGGTTTCTTTTGTCTTACTATATAATCTGCCTTAGATAAGGAGGGAATATATCGTAGGAAAACGAAATTGAATAATGATAATCATAATCATTTGTTTGCTTGAACCAAAAGGAATTATGATGAAGACCATGTTCCCATTTTGTTCCGTCCTAAATATTGATTTGTCAAAAGTAATTAACAGTTACAAAATTATTTCTTTCCTAAGAAAAAACGATTTTAGGAAAGAAATAATTGTAATGAACTCTCTAAGAAAGGTGGTGAAAACAATGGCTAGAAAGAAAGCGGTGAAAGTATTACGTAAACAAAAGAAAAGAGAAAACATACAACGATTCACGCAGAAACAGAATATCGGACGAGCTTGTCTCACAGCTAAAGAATTTCGTTTATTGCAACACATGTCGCATAGTTCAAAAGCGTTACGAAATGTTGGATTGTACACGATTAAACAAAGTTACTTGAACAATAACAAAATAGCTACTGTAAAAGAAGTGGACACTGCCATGCAAGCTGATATGAACTACTGGGGTGTTCAATCAAACTCTGTTCAAGCGATTCGAAGAGCCTTATTTACAGAAGTGAAGAGCTTTTTTAAGGCGTTGGAACAGTGGAAGAAAAATCCTGAGAAGTTCACAGGTCGTCCGAAGTTTCCAAATTATTCTCGTTCAACTGACAAACGAATTATTGAAATCTATCAAGTGCCAAAAGTGGATGAGAACGGATATTGGATCATTCCGATGAATGTTGCATTCAGAAAAAAATTTGGTTCTATTCAAATACGTATGCCTAAAAACTTAAGAAATAAAAAAATCTCCTATATTGAGATTGTACCGAAGCAAAAAGGTCGGTTCTTTGAGGTGCATTACACATATGACATGCACGTTTCTCAAATGAAGAAACAATCCACGACTACTAGTAACGCTTTGAGTTGCGATTTAGGTGTAGATAGATTAGTAAGTTGCGCAACGAATACAGGTGATACGTTCTTAATTGATGGAAAAAAATTAAAATCCATTAACCAATACTTCAACAAAACGATACGTAATCTGCAACAGAAAAATATGGAGAATGGAATTTCTAAACGTGTTGTAACGAATCAAATGGCTGCACTTTGGCATAAACGAGAAAAACAAATCAATGGTTACATTTCACAAACGGTAGGCTTGTTGTTCAAAAAAGTGAAAGAATTCGATATAGATACGATTGTTGTAGGGTATAACACGGGTTGGAAACAAAAATCTGATATGGGGAAAAAGAGTAATCAAACATTTGTGCAAATCCCATTTCATAAACTGATTGCAGCAATTGAGAATAAATGTGTAAAAGAAGGCATCCGTTTTTTGAAACAAGAAGAAAGCTATACTTCAAAAGCTAGTTTTCTTGATAAAGATCCGGTGCCAGTTTGGTCTAAGGATGATAGGACGCAGTATCGCTTTAGTGGCAAACGAATCACGCGTGGTCTGTACCAAAGTAAAGCAGGAACATGTATTCATGCGGATATTAATGGTGCGCTGAATACATTGCAAAAATCAAGAGTTGTAGAATGGGATGACAATCTTAGAGTGAAAACGCCGCTTCTATTAGAAGTACAAAAACGTAAGGCTGTTGCTTCGCGCATAGCTTAGTGGGTGCGTCAACCATCCATGTGTACTCGACTTGTCGGGGCTTGTAGCACACGCCGGATTCATCTGAGTGGTGGTTTCTTCCAAAAGGAAGAACTGCTCTTTTTCGAAAGGGTGGTGCAAGTGGGAAAATAATTGTTCGTTGCCAGTACCAACCAAAAGCATACTTGGGGTGTTACCATAGGGTGGCATGAATGCTAGAGCGTCAAACTGTCTAGCGATAGACGAAAAGACCTAGCGTTCGAACTCAAGCCCCCACTGAAAGGCTTTATCTCAGTGGGGGTAGTTGACTATAGACGGCAATAAAAAGAAGGCATTCCATATTACTTTGGAATGCCTTTATCATTTTGATTACTTTGTTTTTTATATAGGTACCAGCCACCCCAGCCGCCACCAATTGCTACAACCACGAGGAAAGCATAGTCTTTAACCGCGACGTTTATATTGAAAATATTAGCTATAAGTAAGACAATCCCAACTGTTATTAACGCAAAAAATGCTCTAATTAAGTAGTCTTTCAACTGAACCACTCCCGCCATTTAAGTAGTAAATGATGAATATGGAAAAGCTTTTTGGATCTATTTTACTAAAGGGTGTTTCCTATATTTTAACATAAACGGCATTGTAATATATTGATAAGAGTAGAGGAGAGGGGGGCTATTATTGTCGTGATTTGTCGGTAAGTCGATATATTGGAAAAATCGCTGATATAATTAGAAAATCGCTGATATATTGATGCAATCGCCGATATAACTAGAAAATCGCTGATATAAATTTCATGTATCAGCATGGGACGATCGCTTCATAGAAAAAAGCGACTCTGAACGAGCCGCTTCTGCTTTTAAGTATTATCCAGCTCCAGCGGCTAGAACAGTCGGTTGTTTCACTCCTTCATTCGAGGCAAAAAGCGCCTCGTAATCAGGAGTTCCAACACCCTCCTGTTCTGAGCGAGCCGCTTCCGCTTTAAAATCTATTATTGATTCAAGAAAGCACGTAGCATCCAAGCGTGTTTTTCTAGTTCTGTGTAGATTCCTAGTAGTAGGTCAGATGTCATTTCGTCGTCAGAGTTTTGAGCGATTTCCATGCCTTTTTTCAGTTCGACTAGCATCATTTCATAGTCTTTCATGATTGATTCGACCATCCCTTCTGCAGTTTCTCCGTATGCTGCTTCTTGAATAGAAGATATTTCTAAGTATTCTTTCATTGTTGCTACTGGTTTGCCGCCAATTGCTAAAATGCGTTCTGCAATTTCATCGATGTGAGTAGCTGATTCTGTGTAAAGTTCTTCGAATTTTTCATGTAACGTGAAGAATTGAGGTCCTTTTACGTACCAATGGAAGTTGTGTAGTTTTGTGAATAAAACGCTCCAGTCTGCTACTTGTTTGTTTAATACTTCGATTACTTGTTTATTCATTATGATCAATCTCCTTTTGAGTTGTTATGTGATATCAATTACTAATTTATAATTATTATAATCTAGTAATCTGTATAAATCAACCCTTTTGCTGGAATTATTTTGAACAAATTATGAACTGTGGTAAATAAAAATCCCTATTACGTTGAAGTAATAGGGATTTTGTTTGAGATATGGCTCTTGTTTTGAACGAGCCGCTTCCGCTTTTAGTGATATCCAGCTCCGGTGACTAGAACAGTCGGTCATTTCGCGCCCTCCTGTGAGGCAAAAAGCGCCTCTTCGTCAGGAGCTCCAATGACCTCCAGTTCTGAGCAAGTCACCTCCGCTTTTAGTGATATCCAGCTCCAGCGGCTAGAATCTCCGGTCATTTCGCTCTCTCGCTCGAAGCAAAAAGCGCTTCAAGGTCGAGAGCTCCAATGTCCTGCGATTCTGAACGAGCCGCTTCCGCTTTTATTTGTTAAACAGCCTTTTGTTTTTCTTCTACATCCTGTCCATCCCAGCACTCTGTATTCTGTAAGCCAGGGATAGAACTTGCAACGAAAACAGGATCTTTTCCTTGTTTCTTTTGCTTAATATAGTCTACTAATGCTGCATAGGCGAACTTGCTTAGGAATGAGATGGCAATTAAGTTTGTGAATACCATTAGTCCCATGAATAAATCAGCTAAGCTCCAAACAGTTTGAAGGGCAGCGATGGATCCGAAGAATACCATTCCGACAACTGCAATGCGATAAATCATTAACCAAGTCTTGCTTTCTTTAATGAATGCGATATTTGTTTCACCATAATAGTAGTTTCCTAGTAAGGAACTGAAAGCGAATAGGAAAATAATAATAGCTAAGAAAGTACTTGCCCACGGTCCAATTTGTGAACTTAATGCTTGTTGTGTTAATTCAATTCCTTGTAAGTTTGATCCTTTGTAAAGTCCAGAACATAATACGATAAATGCTGTTGATGTACATACTAAGAATGTATCTACGAAAACACCTAATGCTTGAACAAGTCCTTGTTTTACAGGGTGAGATACATCTGATGTTGCTGCTGCATTAGGAGAGCTCCCCATACCTGCTTCTGTCGCGAATAAACCGCGCTGAATTCCGAACTTGATTGCTGCTCCAATACCACCAGCAACGGCTTGGTCTAAACCGAATGCGCTGTTAAATATTTCTGTAAAAATGCTTGGTAGCATAGTGAAGTTGTTAATCACGACAAAAATAGCCACACCAATATAAACGATTGCCATTGGAGGAACAATCATTTCCGTAATACGTGAAATGCTCTTGATACCACCAAAAATAATAACTGCAACTAATAAAGCTAATAGAGCTCCTACGATCGTTCGCTCTAGTCCAAAAGCATTTTCAAATGCTATTGTTACCGTGTTTGCTTGTACAGAATTGAAAATTAATCCGTACGCAACTGTAATAAGAAGTGAGAACCAAACACCCATCCAGCGTTTGTTTAATCCTTTTTCCATGTAATATGCTGGTCCACCACGGAATCTGCTTCCATCTTTTACTTTATATATTTGCGCGAGCGTACATTCTACGAAACTAGTAGCTGCTCCAAGGATGGCGATAAACCACATCCAAAATACTGCGCCAGGTCCACCCATTGAAATGGCTAATGCTACACCAGCTAAGTTTCCGATACCGATACGTGCTGCTGCACTTAAGCAAAATGCTTGAAACGGGGAGATGCTATCTTTCTTTTTTTCTTTTCGATTAAATCCTTTACTAATTAAACCGACCATCTCACCGAAATGAGTAATTTGGACAAATTTTAATTTAAAAGAGAAATAAAGACCGAAGCCGATTAGCATTGCAATAAGAATATATGACCATAAAATATTATTCGTTACCTCAAGGAATCTGCTAAAGATATCAACCATATAATACACTTCCTTTTTTCCGTAATAAGAAAATTATATGCAAAAAATATACGAGAATCAATTTTTCTAAAAAATTATGTTACTTAAATGTGTTTTGTGTTATGATTATGTTACATCGTAATATTTTTAGAATTATTTACATTTTAAAAAACTAAATTTAAAGCGAGAAAGAGGGGATAATTTGAAAGAAGAAACTTTATTGAAAGTAAGCCTTAAGAGTTTGAAAATGAGAAGTAATATATTTTTTATCATTACATCTGTAAGTATCTTTTTAGGAGCCACTTATTATTACAATAAAAGATTTCCAAATCACAGGTATCCTGAATGGTTAGAGTTTCTAAAGTTGATTGGATGAACAAAAGACAGAAAAACAGAAAATTCAAATAAAAATTGTTGTGGAGGAGCCAAATATGAATATTAGAGAAAGTGAACTTCCGGGTATTGGTTATAAATTTCAAATCGTTACGAAAGGTAACGAGAAGATGGTAATTGTTATTCATGATGATGGGCGTAGAGAAATGTATCATTTTGATTCAGACCATGAAGAAAGTATCTCAAGTATTTCATTACGTGACTCAGAGGCAAGACAAATTGCAGCAATATTAGGTGGAATGGTATATAAGCCTAGAGCATTAGAAAATGTTGAAATGGTTTTTGAAGGTTTAGCGATTGAGTGGTTTAAAGTGGAGAAGGCAGCTCCAGCAATTGGAAAAACAATCGGCGATCTTGAAATAAGAAAAACATATAGCGTAACGATTATTGCAGTTATGAAAAAGAATATGAAAAAGCTATTTAATCCAGGACCAGAAACAGCAATTGAGGAAGGCGATATGCTTGTAGTTTCAGGCGAGAGAGAAGAAATTAAAAAAATTATCAATGAGTTACTTTCGAATAGGGGGACTGACTAGATGGATACGTTAATTTTTGAAGTTGGTACAGCGTTAGTATTAGTTGCAATTGCGGCAGTAATTGCTGGAAAGTTTAAATTCTCAGTAATTCCGTTTTTAATTGTTCTTGGGATGTTAGTGGGGCCACACGCGCCGACAATAGGTGTGATCGATTTCAAGTTTATTGAAAGTGCAAGTGTCATTTCCTTCCTTGGACGGATTGGCGTTCTGTTTCTTCTGTTCTATCTAGGATTAGAATTTTCGATGAAAAAACTAATTAAATCTGGACGTTCTATTGCGATTGGCGGAACGATCTATATTTTAATTAACTTTTCACTCGGGTTATTATACGGATTTATAATGGGCTTCCCGTTACTTGAAATCTTGATTATTGCGGGTATTATTACGATTTCTTCTAGCGCTATTGTTGCTAAAGTATTAGTGGATTTAAGAAGAACTGGTAATAATGAAACCGAATTAATTTTAGGAATTATTATGTTTGAAGATATATTCCTTGCTGTGTATTTATCAGTAGTTTCGGGCCTAGTACTTGGGGATCATGCTTCCTTCTTAGGTGCCCTTACTTCAATTGGAATTGCTTTAGGATACATGCTTCTATTCTTTATTGTGGCTAGAAAAGCTACGCCATTATTAAATAAATTGCTCAATATTAGTTCGGATGAAATTTTCATTATTGTAGTATTTGCTTCATTATTCTTTATTGCAGGTTTCTCAGAAACAATTCACGTTGCCGAAGCAATCGGAGCACTTCTTTTAGGTTTAGTTTTCTCTGAGACAGAGCATAGTGATCGAATTGAGCATCTTGTTGTTCCATTTAGAGACTTTTTCGGAGCTATTTTCTTCTTCAGTTTCGGATTAAGTATTGATCCGTTCTCATTGGGCGGAGCGATATGGTTAACGTTAGGTGCTGTCCTTCTTACAATCATCGGAAACTTTGTAGCAGGAATGATTGCAGGGAGACAAGCTGGATTATCTCATAAAGCATCAACAAATATTGGATTAACAATCGTTTCAAGAGGAGAGTTCTCTATTATTATGGCCAATATTGGAATAGCGGGTGGTTTAATGTCAGTACTAAAACCATTCTCAGCACTATACGTGCTTATACTATCCATCTTAGGTCCACTTTTGACGAAAGAGTCAAAGAATGTATATAAATTTTTAAATAAAATCTTTAAGTGGGATACGAAGACTAATTAAATTAAAAAAATAAAAGTACAAGATATTTCCTGCTTGTACTTTTATTTTTGCAATGAAAACAGTAAAGAGAGGTACATGATGTTAGGAGAGTTGATTCATTCCGTTTTAGTTTTTCTAGAAGGACTTGGTTATTGGGGAATTATGCTTGGATTAATGCTAGAGGTTATTCCAAGTGAAATCGTATTATCTTATGCAGGTTATTTAGTATCAACGGGAAGCATTACATTTTGGGGCGCTGTCGCGTTTGGTACAATTGGTGGTGTAATCGCACAACTATTTATTTATTGGATCGGTCGATACGGAGGGAGACCTGTTCTTGAGCGATATGGAAAATATATATTAATTCAGAAGAAACATATTGATTATGCGGAATCCTGGTTTAACCGTTACGGAACTGGCGTTATCTTTACTGCACGTTTTATTCCAGTTGTGCGTCATGCCATTTCCATACCAGCGGGTATTGCGAAAATGTCACATGCAAAGTTTATTACGTTAACTACACTAGCTGTCATTCCGTGGTCAATTGTGTTTGTATATTTAGGATTTAAATTAGGGTCAGAGTGGGAAAGTATTAATAAGGTAGCTGGTCCTTATGTTAAATATTTTGCACTTGCTGCTATTGTTTGCGCAATCGGTTATTTTGTACTTAAAAAAATGATGAAAAAAAAGTAATTATGGAAAAGAACCTATACTGATATAGGTTCTTTTTATTGTCCTTTTTCAAAGGATGAAAGGGTATGTTTAATATTCACCATATTGTGGCATATATATAGAAAAAGAAGGCTTGGAAAGGGGAATAAAGGGAAATGGAACTCCAGTTTCAAAATGTATATCAACAGGTGGAGAATTGGTATGTGTTGGATTCGGAGCTTCCTTGGGATGTCAAAAAGCTAAGAGAGGATTTGTTTTCTCTTATTGAAACATGTAAAACGCCAGTTATTTTTTGTGATACGTGTGATGCAAACGATGTACTTCTATCATTAGGGGAAGAGGAAGAGGAGTTCCTATTCCCAGTAGGTGGTTTTTATCATAAAGAAAAACAATTAATTTTCGTTTGTATGTGGGAAGGGTATGAGCAAGTGCTTAAGACACTACTGCACGAATTTCGCCATGTGATGCAGCATAAGAGAGAGGTATTGTATGTGGGAAGTGAATCGTACGAAGAGAGATGGATTGAGAAAGATGCGAGGGCATTCGCGGAGAGGAAATTAGATGAGTATAAAAATAGAAAAGTGATGTAAAGCATAGTGGAGAATTAGTGCTGTGCTTTCTTTGTTGCTTACTAAAAATAAGTGTTTGACTTTTATAAAGTTTAGTTCTAAACTAATATTACGAAACGAGCGAGGTGATGGAATGAAAACAGAAGATAGACTAGGGCTACTATTATGGTTTCGTTTATCACGCTTTTATAATAAAAGCATTCGTGAGACGAATCAGCACTTGAAAGAATGGAATGTATCTGCCGCTCAGTTTGATGTACTAGCTCAAGTTGGAGGACATGATCGTTTAACGCAGCAAGAGCTTGGAAATAAGCTGTTTGTTACGAAAGGAAATGTCACGCAACTTTTAAATAAGATGGAGCAGCTCGAGTGGATTCATCGTGAACAAGAAGGTACTACGAAATATATTTCGCTAACAGAAAAGGGACGAGCTTTATATGGGGAAATCGTACCTCCTCAAGAAACGTTCCAAGCGAGGCAATTTCAAAATTTGAATATAGAAGAACAACATCAATTACTACAATTACTAAAAAAATTACAGTGATAAAAATTTTGAAATAAATCTCGATTTCGAGATAATACGGGGTGAAGGATATGTTTAGAAAAGTTGATCATAAAAATATGGGAAGAGCAAATCACGGTTGGTTAAATACACATTTTCATTTTTCCTTTGCTAATTACTATAATCCGGATAACATGAATTTTGGAGCGTTACGTGTAATTAATGATGATTTAGTAGCACCGCAAACTGGTTTTGATATGCATCCGCACCGCGATATGGAGATTATTTCTTATGTTGTAGATGGTGCTTTAACACATGAAGATAGCATGGGGAACCGCGGAACAATTGAGCGTGGACATGTTCAATATATGAGTGCTGGTACAGGTGTATTTCATAGTGAGTATAATTTAGGAAATGAAACACTACGTTTATTACAAATTTGGATTTTACCAGATCGTGCGGATCATAAACCAAATTATGGTGAGTTTAAATTTGATTGGAGCAAGCGTGAAAACGAATGGTTTCATATGGTATCGCCAATAGAAGGCGGGGCACCAATTCAAATTCACCAAGATGCGAATTTATATTCTTTATCGTTAGATACTGGAAAAGAAATTCATTTTCCTGTGAAAGAAGGCCGTCAATTGTATCTTGTACAAATTGAAGGAAGTAGTGTTATAAATGGTGAGATACTTGTTATGCGTGATGCGGCAGAAGCAGTAGAAGAAGATATTCATATTCAAGCGAAAGAACAATCGCACTACTTAGCAATTGAATTGAAAAAGTAATAAAACGTTTATAGAAAAGAGGACATCCGATAGATGTCCTCTTTTTTTGAGTGGAATTGTCAGAAAAAACTTTCTCAATTTTTGGAAAGAGGTATCAACTTGAAAAACAAGAATTGTATAAAAGTGTCAAAAATCTTTATGGGAATGGGGAATGTTATAGTGAAAAAGCAAGTCATTTCATCAGCATTAGCGTTAACTGTTATCGCCGGGGGATTTGGAACATTTGGAGCAACGACAACGAAAGCGGAAGAACAAAAAATTCAATATCATCAAGAGTTTAAAACACCTGCATACATAGGTGAAGAATGGAAAGCACCGGAAGGACTAGATAAAAAAGAGACGGTCTTTCAATATTTAGAGAGTAAGAAAGATATGTTTAAATTAGCAGGAAACATTGATAAACACTTCAATGTTGTTGGGGAAGAAAAAGATGCTGAATCTGGCACAACACACGTGAAGTTAGTTGAAAAACATAATAATATTCCTGTGTATGGTTCAGATCAAACTGTTACGCTAGATAAAGAGAATAATGTAAAAGCATTCTTCGGACAAGTTATTCCGAATTTAGAGGATAAAAATATTCCTGCGTTTGCAAAGATTAGTGCAGAACAAGCAGAAACAATTGCAAAGGCAGATATTGAAAAAGAAGTTGGTAAAGTAAAGAATTATGACGGTGTGAAAAAAGATTTATTTGTGTATGAAAAAGATGGAAATTACTATCTTGCATATTTAGTGAAAGCGTCGATTTCAAAGCCAGCTCCAGGATATTGGCATTATTTTGTTGATGCGACAAATGGAAATGTGATTGAGAAATATAATGCTGTAGATAAAATTACAGGATTTGGTTACGGTGTATTAGGAAATAGACAATCATTTGAAATTGCTCAAAATGAGAAAACAGGTGCATTCCATTTATTCGATGGGAAACGTGGACAAGGTGTTCATACATTTGATGCAGAGAATATGGATGAAAACTGGTTTAATATATTCTCACAATGGTTCGGATATACAGGTGTCGAAGTAGAAAGTAAAAATAAGTTCTTTGATGACAAAGCAGCGGTTGATGCACATGTAAATGCAGGGAAAGTATACGATTATTATAAAAAGACGTTTAATCGTAACTCTTTCGATGATAAAGGTGCGAAACTTATTTCCTCTGTTCACGTAGGTGAAAACTGGAATAACGCAGCTTGGAACGGTATTCAGATGATGTATGGTGATGGAGATGGTACAACATTTATTCCATTATCTGCTGGCCTAGATGTTATTGGTCACGAATTAACGCATGCTGTAACTGAGCATACAGCAAATCTTGTTTATAAAAATGAGTCAGGTGCGTTAAATGAATCGTTATCTGATATTATGGGTGTCATGGTTGAGAAGAAGAGCTGGGATTTAGGTGCTGACATTTATACACCTGGAAAACCTGGTGATGCACTTCGTTCTCTGAAAGATCCAGCATCTATTCCAAATCCGTTAAAACCAGGTGAAGGTTACCCAGATCACTACAATAAGCGCTACACTGGAACAGCTGATAATGGCGGCGTTCATATTAACAGTAGTATTAACAATAAAGCTGCATATTTAGTATCTGATGGTGGAGAGCATTACGGCGTGAAAGTAACTGGAGTAGGCCGTGAAGCGACAGAAAAAATTTATTACCGTGCGCTTACAAAATATTTAACTGCAAACTCTGACTTTAAGATGATGCGTCAAGCGGCACTTCAGTCAGCTGAAGATTTATATGGTAAAAACTCTAAAGCTGTACAAGCTGTAACGAAAGCTTATGATGCAGTAGGCGTAAAATAATAAGAGAAAAAGACCTGACTAGGTTGTCAGGTCTTTTCTTTATCCCGTTATTAGCTCACCTTATTTAGTCACGAATACCTAATGCGATTTTTGCCATACGTGACATGCGTTCTTTAGACCATGGCGGATTCCAAACGACATTTACTTCTATTTCATTTACTTCAGGTACATTTGTTGATAATACTTTTTTAACGTCCGATACGATTTGACCAGCCATTGGACAACCGATGGAAGTCATTGTCATTGTAATGACAGCATTATTATTTTCATCCGCGGTAACATCATAAACTAATCCAAGATTGACAATATCAACACCTAGCTCAGGGTCAATAACAGCTTCTAAGTTTGCAAATAATTTATTTTCAAATGCTTCTTGTGACATAAGGAGCACCTCCTACCTATTAATGGTGATATCGATTCTCATTATAACGGAATTGTGTATAATGTGCAGGAAATGAGCTTGAAAAAATATCCCTTTTGGAAGAGGGATATTTTGTGACAAGCTATTCGGTTTTAAAATGAGATACGAGTTGATCTAATTCTTCAACTGTTTGTTTCATTTTCCCAGCAGTTACTGTCATCTCATTCATAACAATAACTTTCTGCTCAGCAAATTGTGATGTTGCGGCAGTTTCACTGGATACTTCATTCGAAACAGAAGCAATGTTATTAAGTGAAGCATTCATTTCTTCAGCGCTTGCAGCCATCTCTTCAGCAGTTGCAGATATATCCTGCATTTGAGTAGATACTTTATTTACTTGTTCAACAATTGTTGTGAAAGAAGTACCAGCTTCACGAATGACATGAATGCCTTCAAATGCTTCAGAGCGACCTTGAGCCATCATAGAGCTAGCAGTTTCTGTATCATTTTGAATTTGATGGAGTAATTTGTTAATATCTGTTGCAGCTGTTTTAGATTGTTCAGCAAGTTTTCGAACTTCATCAGCTACGACAGCAAACCCTTTTCCTTGTTCGCCAGCACGAGCTGCTTCAATAGAAGCATTCAAAGCAAGTAAGTTCGTTTGCTCAGCGATATTAGAAATTGATTGTACAGCTGTATCAATATATTTCGTGTGAGTGATTAGACGTTCGACCACTTCTGACGTAGCATTTACAGCTTCATGAATCGTTGTCATTTGTGAAACAGATTTTTGGATAACTGTGTTTCCATCGTTAGCATGTTCAGATGTAGCGACAACAAGTTCAGCTACAGATGAAGCAGATTCAGCAATACGCTGAACGCTTACTGTCATATCGTCCATTGCAGTCGAGCTTTCTTCCATACTAGAAGTTTGAGATTGAATACTGGCATTTAAATTGGACATCGAGTTTTGAATTTGTATTGTCGCTTCACGTGATGTATTCGTATTTTCTAACATATTTTCAGAAGCGGTTTGTACTTCCAATGATGTTTTTTGAAAACGATGAATGATATGTTGTAGGTTTTCTAACATTTTATTAAATGATGTTGCAATAGTGCCGATTTCATCATTGCTAGTTACTTGAAGGCGTGCTGTTAAGTCACCTTCTTGAGAGGCTAATTCTTTTAGCTTAATGTCAATCTGCTGAATTGGTTTTACAAGTTTACCAGAGAACCACCATGCAAGAATAATTGCAACGACAATACAAATAACAAGTGATAGGAAGACTGCATATTCAATTCGGAGTGCAGATTGATCAATTTGTTCAATTGATTGTTCACGTAACTTAGCTTGCTCATTACTATAATTAGTGAAATCGCCAATTACTTTATAGACTGTGCCATTTTCTGTAGAAGCTACTTGCAAAGCTTCTTCCCACT
This sequence comes from Bacillus sp. SH5-2, assembly GCF_008368905.1. NCBI lineage: Bacteria > Bacillati > Bacillota > Bacilli > Caryophanales > Bacillaceae > Bacillus > Bacillus sp. SH5-2. The sequence continues at coordinate 117,765 of NZ_QOSD01000017.1, read as the reverse complement.
TCTGCTCTTTTGCAAGAGTGAAAACTTTCTCTTCAATAAATTGTCTCCAAGTAGATCCTAATTCCATTGTATTTTTCACAGATGGAGAAAGATTTGGATTAGAAAGAATTTTAGCTTTCGAATCCTCAAGATTTTTACTCATTTCATTAAACTTGTCTAATTCCACTTGATCATGTTGTAGTAAATAACCTCTTAAAGCAGAGAGTTGTACTTGATAAGCGTCCCCACGCTCTTTTAATTCAGTCGCAAGAGGTGAAATTTCTTCTTGTAGTGCGTCAGCTTTATGTGACTGATCGATAGCGAAGTATAAAATGAAAGCTAAGGCGATACCAAATAAAGCACAAATTGTTCCCATCATGAACATAAGTTTTTTTCTAATGCTGACAAAATTCATATGATAAAAAAAGCCTCCTTTTTAAAATCTTAGTATTATAATTAATTGATATAAAATTGAAAGTAAGCTTTACTCCAGTTGGAATAAAGCTTGCTTCTTTCCTTTAGGCATTATAGCAGACAGAATGAGAGAAAGATATATTTTAAAGTAAAGAGGGAGATTGATGTTAGTAAATGTTCTTAAAATGTATACATTTGTATATCCGAAAATTAATAAATAAATATTAAAAATGCCTATTGTAATTTGAAATAACATCATGTATACTTCTAATTAGTTGATAACGATTATCAATATCAACTAAAGACATTACTCTTCGTTATGTTGGTCATACCCCTTTTTGACGACGTAAGTCAGAGACAAAATGTTGAAATATCTTGTGTCCTATTCTACAGAATTATGGTAATCTCCAACCTCAACTTATATGCGTGAGCATGCAAAAAGGATCCTATCCGTGAAGGGATCCTTTTTTGCATGTTGTCGCAACTATTGTATATAGACCTGGCACACGTTCTTCAATTCCTTCTGGTGCAGTAGAAGGGAAGACCCATCGTTGATGAGATCCATGTTCTTCAACTAGTTCTTCGACTTTAAAATTTTCTGCGGCGAGTGTTGTAATAATTTCTCCTAACGTCCAGCGGCGTATATTTGTTTTCGGTACAGATTCTTTCTGCGCTTCTGTAAGAAGAATGCTGTAAGCAACATCATCTTCAATTAATTCTTCATCGAAATAATTCCCACTTGCTTGAAATGATGGATGGTCGACTCCTAATAGTTTTGTATACATTGGATGATAATCTCGAAGGATAAGTGTTCCGTCCGTTTTTAATAATTGAGAGATTTTTGTAAAGAGCGGTTTTAAATCTAAAAAGTAATGGAGTACACCAAGTTCTAGTAATACGATATCAAATGATTCAGGGAGAGTTACATCTAGTACATCAGAGACGATGTATTGAATAGAAACTCCGGCAGATTTTGCGAGCTCATTTGCGTATTTTGCATTACTTGCTGAAATATCAACAACCGTTACGTCAGCTCCTAAAAGAGCGAGAGCAACGGCTTTACTACCTTTTGAACCGAGTAAATTAATAATACGCTTTTCTTTTGGAGATTGTATGTAAGGTAAATAATGAGCTACCTCTCGCAAGGGATCTTCCATGATCTTTTTTGCATAAGCAGCTGGCGCCCCGTGGCGATTCGTCCATGCTTCATAAGCAGCTGCATTCCAGCTCTTTTCATTAATAGCGCTTAGTTGTTTTTGATTCAATGTGATCACTCCTTTTGTGAACGTATAGGTATTCGGCGGGAGGAGGAGATTTCCTGTTTTTTTAAAAAAATTTGATTTTTCTGTTATTAAGTCGTACAATACGTGTTATATAAAAGCGTTGAAAAGGAAAAGTAGGATGAAACCATTCTTTCCAGAGAGCTTCGGTAGCTGAGAAGAAGCAAGAATATTCATTTGAACAATGGCCTTTGAGCTTCGTCCTGAACTTATCAAATGATAATAGTAGGCGGCGACGAGAGTTGGTACTCGTTATCAAAACCACAGTATAAGAGCATATAGCTCCGTACTTGTTAAGGCTAATTATGTGAGTAATTGGCGAAATAAGGTGGTACCGCGACTGTTTATACAGCCCCGCCCTTATCTTTTTTAAGATAGGGGTGGGGCTTTTTATATTTTAAAGGAGGAGTGTAAGATGAGTATTTTTATTGGAGGCGCTTGGCCGTATGCAAATGGTTCGTTACACCTTGGACATATTGCTAGTTTGTTACCTGGAGATATTTTAGCACGTTATTATAGGGCAAAAGGCGAGAATGTGTTGTATGTTTCAGGAAGTGATTGTAATGGAACACCAATTGCAATTAGAGCAAAACAAGAAGGTGTGACGGCGAAAGAAATTGCTGATAAGTATCATGAAGAATTCCAGCGATGTTTTCAGAATCTCGGTTTTACGTATGATTGCTATACACGTACAGATAGTGAGCACCATCATGAAACAGTTCAAAAAGTTTTTTTACGTTTATTAGAGGAAGGCTATATTTATAAAAAAACAGTGGAACAAGCATATTGTGAAACGTGTACACAGTTTTTACCGGATCGTTATGTAGAAGGAATATGTCCGCATTGTCATGAAGCAGCAAGAGGAGATCAATGTGATGCTTGTTCGGCCATTTTAGATCCACTCGATTTGTTAGAAAAGAAATGTAAGTTATGTGGTAGTACGCCATCCGTACAGGAAACAGAGCATTTCTATTTCGCACTGCATACATTTCAGGAGCAAATTAAAAGGGCTGTAGAAATCGCCAAACAAACAGGGACATGGCGCGACAATGCGATTCAACTAACAGAGAGATATGTAAAGGAAGGATTACAAGATAGGGCTGTATCACGTGATTTACCAATCGGGGTACCAATTCCGGTAGAAGGGTATGAAGATAAGAAAATTTACGTATGGATTGAAGCAGTGACAGGGTATTATTCAGCAAGTAAGCATTGGGCTGAAGAAACAGGGAAAGATGATCAAGAGTTTTGGGATAGCGAAGCGAAAACATATTATGTGCACGGAAAGGATAATATTCCGTTTCATTCCATCATTTGGCCAGCAGTATTACTTGGAATAGGGGAGGACGCACTCCCACATCATATCGTTTCGAATGAATATTTAACAGTGGAAAAAAGAAAATTATCTACAAGTAAAAACTGGGCAGTATGGGTGCCTGACATATTAGAACGCTATGATCCAGATTCTATTCGTTACTTTTTAACAGTAAATGCACCAGAAAATCGCGATACTGATTTTTCATGGCGAGAATTTATTTACAGTCATAATAGTGAATTGTTAGGGGCATATGGAAACTTCGTGAACCGGACATTAAAGTTTATTGAGAAATACTATGGTGGCATCCTGCCGAAGGGAGCTATCAATGTAGAGCTGAAAGATAAGGTAGAAGGATTATATAAAAATGTAGGAGAGGCGATTGAGCAAACTAAATTTAAGGTGGCGCTAGAATCAATATTTGATGCAGTACGTTTTGCAAATAAATACTTTGATGAGAGGCAGCCTTGGAAACAAAGGGAGGATGATCCAGTTTCATGCGAAGAAACGATTTATAACTGTGTGTATCTTATCGCTAATTTTGCGAATCTTCTTGAACCGTTTTTACCATTTTCAAGTGAAAGAGTTAGAAACACATTATCGATTGTGAAACGAAATTGGGAGCCTCAACATACGTTGCCGAATAGAATTGATAGCGTGCGGCCATTATTTGAACGAATCGATATAAAGCAAATTGAGCATGAGATAGAAAAGCTATATGGAGCGGTAAAGTGAGATAGACAAAAGACCTTTCAAATAAATGAAAGGTCTTTTGTCATGCGCTATGCGCACTACTATGTTTCTTTCCTTTCCTAGCCGTAAGCAGCTGAGGAGTGAAAATCCCAATCAATATAAAAATAATCCCAATCCATTGCATGAGCGTTACGACTTCATGTACAAGTGTAATAGAAGCGATAATGGCTGTTGGTAATTCAGCTGCTCCTAATATTGTCCCAAACCCTGTTCCAACTTTCGGTACACCGATTGAAAAACAAATGACAGGTACAACAACGCCAAAAAGTCCGAGGAAGAAAGCATATTTCCATAGACCCGCTTGCAAGGCACCGTCTGTTAAAAAGGTTGGCGGGAAGAATAGGCATACGATAAGAGTAGCGCTTGTTGTCATGAGAAAGCTTTTCGTATAAGGCGGAACATCTGTAGCAACGCGCCCGCTTGCAAAAACATAGAATGAAAAAGAGACAGCAGCTAATAGTCCAAAGATAATCCCTTTCGTAGAAAAACTTTGTCCGAGGCCGTCAAAGATACCACCTGCAAACAATGTGCCAGTAAATAAAATAATGATAGATATCACTTTCTCACGGCTTGGAAATGTTCGATTTGCAATTGCTTCGATTACTACACCAATCCAAGTGAATTGGAAGAGTAGGACGACAGCGATAGATGCTGGTAGTTCTTCTACAGAAATAGCATAGAAAATCCCAGTCATACTCATCGTTGTTCCGACTGTTAGTAATGAAAAGAATTGCTTTTTTGTTACTTTATGACGGGAAAAGAAAAGAACGAGCAGTAGTAGTCCAATCCATCCGAAGACATATTGCCCTCCTAATAGTTGTTGCGCTGAAAAGCCATCAATGAATCCGAGTTTGAAAATAGTTGAAAGAACACCGTAGCTACAAGCGCCGAATAAAACGAGTAATGAATACTTAAATTTTTCCATAAAGATCCTCCTTTTAAATAATAAAAAACGCCCGCTATCCAAAAAGGATAACGGGCGAACGAAACAGAGTAAGACACTCTACAAAATTCCGCCATTCATACGAAGTATGAATTTGGGGTATGAAATTAGAGTTAGTTTTTACATTGCTTTTGGGAATACAATGGAGCATTTTACACCTTGAGATGTGTTTTGTATTCCATAAGGAAACTGATGTTTATCTAATATTTGCTTTACAATATATAACCCAAGACCACTGCCTTGTACTAAGCCATGTTTGCTAGGATTTGCGCGATAGAATGGCTCAAATAAATGGGCAAGTTTATCCTCATCGATTTGTGAACCTGTATTTAATACTTCTAATGCGTAACCGTTTGGCTTTTCATAAAGCTTTATATATACATGCTGATGATCAATTGTATAATGAATTGCATTTGAAATAATGTTAAAAATAGCAGTCTGAATAAATTTAGGATCAGCTAGAATTTGTACATCTTGTTTAATGTTAGATTGAACATTTAATTGTTTTACAGATACAAAATAATCTACTTTTTTTATAACATCCTCAATAATAGTAGTTAATGAAACCACTTCTAAATTCGGTTTAAATTGAGGGTTTTGCATTTTGGATAATTCTGACATCTTTTCCGTTAATATGTTAATATCTTGCATCATTTCGTAGGAGCGTTGTAAATACTTATCTCTATCTTTATAAGCCCCGATCCCGTGAATCATCCCATCTAGTTGTCCCATAACGGCTGCGATTGGTGTTTTTAATTCATGGGACACCATAGACATAAATTCTTTACGAGATTGTTCTAATTGTTGTTCCTTTTTGAGCTCATTTTTTAAATCTTGATTACTTTCATGTAAATTTTTCACAATATTTGGTATTTGTGAAGCGGCTACTTGCAAATTAAAATCTGTTTGATCTGGATTTTTGTTAATTAGCTTTTTATCTGAGAAATCAAGATTCATAATATCTTTTAATGCATCGCTCATATATTGAAAAGGTTTGGCAATTAATTTTGCATAAATTAAAGAACCGAGCAGAGATAATGCAAGCATTGTTGCACCAATACGCGGAGCTAATTGTTGCAGAGCATCTGCTAAACTTGGATTATCTTGTGTATCATTTGTTTTACTTGCTGCATTTTGTTTATGTAAGGCATCATTGTTAGCGACTTGCTTTTCCGCTTCTGTAAGTGAAGCAGTTGTGCTATTTTCCCCCGAAATATTTTGTGCATGTTCTTTTGCTTTTACAGTTTGGCTAGGCTGCAAAAGGTGATTGATAGCTGTAGAGAGTGTTTTATAGTCTATACTAGAAGGTTGAAAATTAAAAATGTTACCCTCTGACACAGCTTTATTTTGATTCGTTTTATCTTGCTCGTTTTGTTTGTCTGAATCCGCAAGTTCTGTAGTTTGCGTTTCATTTGCAGAACGTTCTTTATCGTAGTTTGAAGCTAGAAAATAAATAATTTGATAAAGACAAAATGATAAAAGAATACAAAATAATAAGGTTTTGATGAAAATATTTTTGGTGATGTTGTCTTTGCTACGATTCGATTTTGTAGCCAATGCCTTTCACCGTTTTAATATAAGGAATCCCTAATTTTTTGCGTAAGTTTTTAATATGTGTATCGATAACTCTTACATCACCATAATGTTCATAGCCCCATACCTTATTCAACAAATCACTTCTTGATAATACTTTTCCTCGATTTTGCAGTAAAGTATATATAATTTCAAACTCTTTTGTAGTCAATTCAATTTGATTACCATGAACGTAAGCGGCGTATGCTGTAGAATTTAACATCAATTCATGGAAGTGTAGTATTGTTGCAGTCTCTGCTTCCTTCGTTGCTGCCCTTCTTAATACAGCTTCTACACGCTTAATAAATACAGTGTAATGGAACGGTTTCGTAATATAGTCATCAATACCTAATTCAAATCCTTTAATTTCACTTTCTTCATTATGTAAACCTGTTAACATAATAATCGGTACATCAGATTGTCCTCGCATAATTTTACAAATACTATAGCCATCTATATCTGGTAACATCACATCAAGGAGGACAAGATCGTATGAATTTTTTTGGAAAAGAAGTATACCTTCCGTTCCAGCGCCAACGACATCCACGGTAAAGTTTTGTGCCATTAGAAACTCACGAATCAGTTCTTGTATATCTGGGTTGTCTTCAATCACCAGTATATGCGTCATAGTAACACCTCCTAAATAACGCTTTTTACTACAATATTCAAATTCATCATTTTTCGAATGACTCAGATTGTTTATACATATAATAAGCCCCCGCTATAAAATAATCATAAAAGTAGCAAGGGGGATTGTTTATCTTAACTGAATATCTTGGAATTACAGTAGTTCTATTATAGTATGTATTGTAAAATTTATAAAACATTATAACTGTATAATTTTAATATCCATGTTTATCAATGTTTGGATGTTATTTGACACAATCTATTCCCATTATATATGCAAGTATAGTCGTTTTGCTACTGTAAATGAAGAAATAAAATAAGCCAAGATATAAAATTCTTGGCTACACGTAAATCTTGTTCTTAGGTTATTTTACAGTGACAGTAGCTTGCTCTGGAATACGCTCAAATAACCAGCGTACATCATTGTTATACATGCGTATACAACCAAGAGTTGTCGCCTTTCCAATTGCTTGATTATTATTAGTTCCATGAATCGCATAAGTAGTTCCGTAAGTACCTGCCATATTTAATCCAAGCCAGCGATCACCAAGTGGATTACGTGGATCTCCACCTTTAATCTTTCCTGTATAGTAGGGACGATTTTTAATTTTATTTACAATCTTAAAAGTGCCTTTTGGAGTTGGCGTTGCAGCTTTTCCAGTCGCAACAGTAAAACTTTTTACAAACTTTCCATTTTGATAAAAGTCCATTTTCTTTGTGTTTGTATCTACAATAAGCTGATTGTTCGTTGATGATGCCTCAGCAGAAATATGTGGTACTGATAAAAAAACTACTGATAATAAAATGCTTAATAATATTTTTTTCATTATATTCTCCTTTTACTATTGTAGTAGTGTTACATACAATGAATTTGTAATCCTCGTAATGCTTGATTTACATTCTCATCTAATGTTTCAAAGAAGGTAGTAATCTTTGCATTGTGTTTGTTGTTTTTATCAATTAGTAATCTTTCATTTAGCAAAAGCTCACCACGTAATCCAAAACTTTGAACTTGAATATGTAGTTCATCTTCAGTTTCAGAAATGATCGGTAAGAAATAGTGAAAAGCTTTCGTTGGAATGATGTAGCTTTTACCAACCATGCTCTCTTGATTGGAGTTAATCCATTTTCTCGTGACAATCTTAATATTCTTTTTTGAAACGATAAAAGACAGCGTTGTAGATTTTGTTAAACTTACGTCAAACTCATTTGTTTCACATATGTGTAAATTAAAAACGGTTTCATTTTGTTGAGATTCAACATTTGTGTTAATAAAATCGTGCATTTTATAAGCTTCCATTTCTTATTCACCCTTTATTCAATTTCGAAAAGCGACTTATATTTATTCAATTTCCTGTTTACTCATATATTAGTTAAATTTTTCAACAAATTCCGATATAATCTTACAATACGTATATGAAGCTAATATGAAGTTAGTATGAGTTTGTGGTGGTTTTTTATTGAGAACAAAATAAAGGGATTTTGTGTGTAAAAAAATGGATAAAAAATGTATATTATTAGGTTAATTGGTTGTTATTTCTCCTTGGAAAAAGAATTTATATCATTCAATAAAGAAAGTGGAAATTATAGTTTGAGTCTTACAAAAATGTAATAAAAATGTAAGCTATTGTGATAGTTATTTCGACAATTTTTTTATACAATAATAGTAAGAAGTTGCACGTGAAGGAGAGATGACATGGAATGGGTTCATGAATTATTTCAGCAGTACGGGTACTATGTTGTACTTGTAGGCTTGCTGTTAGAATATATTGCGCTTCCGTTTCCGGGAGAGCCAACATTAGCATATGCGGGATTTTTAGCACAGAAGGGCGATTTAAGTTTACCGATTTTAATTATCCTATCCTTTATTGGGACAAGTGTAGGAATGACGATTCAATACTTTTTAGGAAATAAATTAGGTATGCCCTTTATTCAAAAGTATGGGAAATACGTGTTTTTAACACAAAAAAAAATCGACTTAACAAGAATGTGGTTTGATAAGTATGGATACTTCTTGATTTTTATCGGTTTCTTTATTCCTGGTGTACGTCACTTTACAGGATACTTTGCAGGCATTATTAACTTACCATTCCGCCGCTTTGCAATTACAATTTACTCAGGTGCTCTATTTTGGGTATCATTCTTCTTAATTGGTGGTTACTGGTTAGGTGGCAACTTACATGATATTTTTGGAGCGCTAGAAGGTCACATCGGTAAAATCATTTTTGGAGTGATTGTAATTGTAGCAATTACGTTAGGGGTTCGTTTCCGCAAACAGTTAAAACGAGTATTCTTACAAAATGCAAGTTAATATGGAATCCATTCTATGTCAGAATTTAGGGAGGCAGTGCAAAAGCACTGCCTCTTTTATTTTATCCCGCTTTAATGGGCAGTAAGACCCCCACCTCAAAATTCAGCGAAAGCAAAGAAGTTAGGTGAGGGATCAACTGCCCATAAAAGTCCGATTGGTTCAACTAATAATCAGTGGGGGATGAAGAAAACCCCCACTGATTAAAGTTTCACTTTATGTTCCAATCTATGTTCAACTTTCCTTTTAATCGATTTCCGCTAACTATAATGTAATAAGTTCCTGTCTTAATTGCGGCGAAATGGTACGTATTAGGGCCAGTTGAATCTAAATAATTTTCTTCCTCTTGAAATTCACTAGCCATTTTTACGGATCCCATGTAGCCCTCCGGATTTTCATCTCGTGATTCAATGGTGAATTCTAATATGTCACCTCGTTTTAGTTCAATTGGGACTTTATGTTCACCACTAAAATGTTGGAAAGATGCTTCGAAAGAGTTATCTGTTTTTGTTTCGACCCATTGTTCTTTTGATGTTCCGAACCTTTCTAAATCTACTAAGTTAATTGTGATAAATATAATAAACATAATGCTTGGTACGAAATATTGTACCCACTTAAATTTTGTTGCTATGACTGTACATAAATAGAAAGAAAGAGAACATACTGCTCCAATTGATCCGAGGAACAAGAACTGTATTAAATCAGCTTCTTTAAATATTAGGAAGGGAAGAAAAAATAAATAGCCGCAAAAAATATAAAGTAATAATGTCTTCAGTTTTGTATATGTTTTTAATTTCAATTTATCGATGCAAATAGAACAAAAAATTGCATATACCGCAAGAATAGGAACGAAGGGAACATATAGTAGTTCTCTTAATCCAGCTACGAAACTATATAATGTTGGTTGATTAGTTGCTAAGAGAAGCGTGCTAATAAGCAATAATAACAAGAAAGTCGCTGTAAGCTTAGTAAGAATATAGGAAAAAGTAGATGTTTTATTCATATGTCACTTCCTTTGTTTAATATTTCACATTCATTATATAGGTTATTTTCATCATAATACATCTTTATTTTTGTCAATTATTAACGTCAAAATGACAATTATAATTGACAAAAATAAGGATATTATTTACAATTCTATTTAAATAAATGAAAAAGAGGTAAGGTATGAAGCTGCAAAATCGTGTGAGAGAATTGCGAGCAAAGCATCGTATATCACAAGGGGATTTAGGGAAAGCGATTGGATCATCGCGGCAAACGATTAGTTTAATTGAGCGCGGGGATTATGCACCGTCTATTGTATTGTCGTTAAAAATCGCACAAATTTTCAATGTACCGGTGGAGGAAATATTCACGTTAGTGGAGGGGGAAGAGGACGATGAAGATTAAACAGTCAGCGATAGTAAAGCTGTTAATAGGAGCAGTTTTGGGTGGAGCTATAGGGTATGTAGTAGGAGATATTGCAACGACTAGCACGAGCAAAGTACCATCTGTTGTGAGCATTGTTATGATGATTGTACTTGGAGTAGGAGCGATATATTATATTTGGAAGCGCACAAAGACACTTTTACAGATGAAGGATGAAGAAGAAAGTGGTAGCGGACGAAGACTTGGAATCGTACTTATTTATTTACGGGTAATGGAAATTGTCGTTATGTCGTGGTTCGTGTGCTCTGTTATTTCTGTCTATAAAGCATATGTGGATGCGGAGAATTTATTTTGGGTGATTGCTAGTTTAACGATGTCTACAGTAGGCTTTATGATTACGACTTTGTTAGGAAGTGTAACGCGAAAAAAATATAACGCACTATATCCAGAACAAAGTGTAACGTATTCACAGTCAATGGAAATGTGGGCGAAAAATGCAGATGAAGGGCAAAAACAGATTGTGCATGAAGCGGGATATAAAGCATATCGATATACAAATATGACACTTGTTTGTGCATGGTTTGTAGCAATTATGTATGCACTGTTAGATGGTAAGGACTTCCTTATGGTCATTATGATTTCATTTGTTTGGGTTTTACATGTTGGAACATATATGTACGAAATGCATAGAAAAATGATTTATTAAGGGGAGAAAAAGGTGGATATTTTAAGAAGGCCAGCTGGTTCAATGACGGCGGCGCTAGTTCTGTCCATTTTGTACGGAGTAATCCGAACCGAGAAATTAGAAACTATGTTAAACATATGGGCAGTAGTTGGAATTTTATTGTTAGTGATAGCCATTCATGAGTTAGGACATGTCATATTTGGTTTAATAGGCGGTTTGAAATTTAGATTTATGACAGTAGGGCCTATCACTGTTCAAAAGGAGAAAGGGAAAGTACGGATTCGAGAAAATAAATTATGGGCGTACTTTGGAGGCGTGGCAATGTTAGTACCGCCTTCTATAGAGACACCGAATCTTTCAAAAAAATGGGCATGGATGACTTTAGGTGGACCGATTACGAGTTTACTATTCGGTATTACTTCAGGTTACATATACATGGTGAGTTATTATCAATATCTTTTATATTTTTCCGTTTTCCATTTTATGGTTTTTGCGGTTACAATCGTGCCGATAAAAGGAACGCTTATGAGTGATGGTATGCAGTTTCTCATTTTAATTAAAGATGATGAAAAGGCTAAAGAACATTTATATACGATTCAAGTATCGGGTGAATTATTTAGTTACAAAAGACCGAAAGATTGGGATGAGAGATTAGTAGAACTGAGTGAAGAAAAATTAAAAGAGAATAAAAGTATAAGGGAAATAATGAGTGGACTTATGCTCGTCTTTTATGCCAAAGCTGATCGAGAGGGAATGGAAAGAGCGATACCGTATATAGAACCAATTGTTCAACAACCTGTAACGAAGGAAAATAAATTTTTTGTTGGCAGTTTTCATAGTTGGTATCTTTTATATAAAGTACTGCATCAGAGCGAAAGTCTTTCATTGCGGGAAGCGAAGGAGCATGCAAAGGCAATTACAAAAATGGACTTACATGGATATTACCGCACACAAGGAATTGTAAAATATTTAGAGGGCGATATGGAAGCGTCCTGTATTTATATGAGGAAAGCTGATAAAGAATTAAAGAATGCCGAGAAGAGTGAGATAGGGTATTTACAATTAGAGAGAGAATGGCTTGAGCAGCTGAAGGAGAGGGTATCTTACGATGGGTGAGGTATCCTCTTTTTTCTATGTCGTCTTATGCCGTTCCATAAAAAGTCTGGGGCGAGTAAAATAAGATAAGAAGAGCAAAACTTGGAGGAATTCTAGATGGAAATTTTAACGATTATTTTAATAGTCTTGCTCATTTATGCTGTGTTTAAAGTAGCATATGTAGCATTAAAGATACTCGCGATCCTATTAGTTATCTTTTTAATCGTAGAGTTCGGCAGTAAATTGCTTGGGGGATAGGTATGCTGTGCATTTTAGATGTCGAAAAATGTCGGTAAGTCGATAAGTTGTGTCGAACCGTCGATATAATGAAAAAATCGCTGATATAAGTGGAGAAACGGTCGATATATTTGAAAAATCGTTGATATATTCCGGTAAGTACTGGATGGGGTATATGGAAAAGAAGTTGCCGTGGGGTAGCTTCTTTTTATTGTGGTGACGGAGTATGCAAAACAACATAAAAAAGCTGGAAGAATATCTTCCAGCTTACGAGTTACTTTCAATTTGGCGACCGCTATCTTCTTCAGTAGTTTGTAATAGATTGAATACGTCTGCTAGACAGAATGCAATGAACCAAGTCCATAGACCGTGGAAGAAAGCTGAGCTTAATTGAAGTGGTAATGTATAGTTAGTCATTGAGTAGGAAATACATCCACCAACGATTCCGATCATTGTTAATAACATTGTTTTTTGCGCATTTTCTTCTGGGTTGAAGAGGAAGTAAATGTATCCGCCTAAAATTGAAGCGCTTACAAGTGTTTCGATTCCATTAAAAATGATATTCTCTCCAAGCTGAGTGTTTGTCCAGAAGCAGATTGTACCGCCGATAATAGCAAACAGGACAGCTATTGTATATCGTATATATTGATTCATATGTTCATCTCCCTATGTAATAAGATGATTTGGAAGTCAAAAAGGTAGGTATAGTATATTGAAGTGAATTTTAGTTGTACGTATCTTTTTATAAAAAGATCAGTGAAGAATAACTAAGATGATCGGTTTTTAAACCGTTACGTGTATGGTGTCTGAAATATACCCGACTGCTCGTTTCTTTTTGCTTGTAAAATAAGAGAAACTTCCAAGTCTATATACTCTTTTTTTGTGAGTCTGTTTTCATTATAACACATTTAGAGACATAATAATAGAATTATCTGATTTTGTAATAAGTGTAAAAAATGAAAAGCACAAGGAATTCCTATTAACGGTGCAGTTTAGTGGGAGAAGGATTTTAATTAATTATGATGAAATATGTAAGCAAGGTGGGATATAAGAAGGGGACTTAAATACTATAAAAAATGTTTTATGGCATGAATGTAAGGGAGGAGAGTTAACTTGGAGATCACAACAGAAAGATTAATAATTAGACCTTTTAAGAGTACTGATTTACAGGATGTATTTGCTATTTATAATAATGATGATACATGTAAGTTCCTATTACATAATAAGTGGACTCATGAAGACATGCAGAAGAGATTTAATAAGAAGCTAGCAAACAATGTACTGACTAAAGAATCAACATTAAGTTTGGCAGTTATATACAAGACTAAAGTAGTTGGTGATTTATCCGTATGGTACACAAATATGAAAGATACTGTTGAGATTGGTTATAGTTTTTCAAATGAAGTAGCTGGGAGAGGTTTGGCAACTGAAGCAGTAAGTAGTTTGGTATTTAAATTATTTAATGAATTTAATGTACATCGTATACAAGCTAATCTTGATGCACGTAATACAGCTTCAAAAAAATTGTGTGAACGAATAGGCATGAGAAAGGAAGCCCATTTCATACAAGATTTTTGGAATAAAGATGAATGGACAGATAGTATTGTATATGGAATGCTATCCTCCGATTTGTAGTAATAAACTTCGTGATTTTATTATGCTAAAGGGCGCGTTAGTTGAATAATAAAGGGCATAACATATTATATATGACTAATATGTTATGCCCTTTAATGTATTAACCTTTTTTATATGCGTTTGAAACGGCCGACAATTTCAACTGTTTCAGTAATGTTCATAAATGCTTTGTTATCAACTTGACGGATAATGCGTTTCATTTCGCCTAACTCATAGCGAGTTACGACAGTGTAAATCATTTTTTTCTTATGGTTTGTATAGCCGCCGACAGCATCTACCATTGTCACGCCACGTATGCCGTGATGTAGTAGTGCGCTTTTTATTTCCTCGCCTTTTTCTGTAACTGTCATTATCGTTAATTTAATATGTTTTGTATGCACGGCATCAATCACTTTGCTGACTACAAACCGACTAATTAACGTATAAAGCGTAATATCCCATCCGAAAATAAATCCTGCTACAACAAGTAAGATTAAGTTGAATCCAAAGATGATTGCTCCAATCGAAATATCTCGATGTTTTGCTACAATCAATCCAACGACATCAAAACCACCTGTTGACGAAGCAAATCGGAATATGATTCCTGAGGCAGCACCGCAGATGACACCACCGAATACAGATGAAAGTAAAATATCGTCTGAAACTTGGTGTACGGGAAGAATATTCATCGCTAAAGATGATACAGCTACAAAGTATGCTGTTAAAAAGGTTGTCTTCTTGCCTAAGTAAAAGTGACTTAAAATAAGAAGCGGAATGTTTAGTAAAAAGATAAGTGCTCCGATATTGTAGTGCATTAAATAACCGATAATCATCCCTACACCAGCGAATCCACCGCTAATCATATTATGCGGGATAAAAAACATATTCATAGAAACTGCATACAAAATAGAAGCTATAAAAATAACAATTAACTGTATGATAAATTCTAGATGAAATGTTTTAGCTGCTGGGAAGGATAAAAAGGCGGTGTCGGGAACGTAATCGGCGTCTCCTAGTTGACCCATAGTATGTTTCATCTCCATATTCATTTTTGATTACAAGAAGAGAATAAAGCTTTTTTCAAAAACTGGCAATAGTTTTATTATAATGCAAAAATTTTATAAATTTCTAACAAATCAAACCTATTCATTGATGTGCGTGAATATACTAAAGAAAGCGAATACAATGTTTCTTAATTATTGTTTTCTTGAGAAAATATGCAAAATACTTTTTTTGACGATAAAAGGAAATAGAGAATGTTTGCCTAATGTGCTAAAATGACCTTATTAAGGATGTGAAGCGATGGAATTTTTATTGCAGGATGCAATTCTATATATATCGTTTGTAACGACAGCGCTTTGTTTATTAGAAGTCTTTTTTCTTGCTAATGTCTCGCGCTTTGTACGTCAGCAAGCATCGAGCGGTAGACAAAGAGCTTTTAAATTAGTTGATACGTGTGAAGAGGGTACCGGAAATGTACCGCTTTTCTCTATTTTTTATAAATATGGAATGATTCGTTCTGTACGTAGACAAGAATCAAGTGAAGAGAATGACGAGGTCGGTCCGTATACACCAATGTTTCGCTAAATAATTACGAAACATTGGAGGAATGAACATGTTAAAATCATACCGAGCTGTGCTCGTTAGTTTATCATTATTACTTGTTTTTGTTTTATCTGGTTGCAGTAATGCGGCCCCAATTGATGCACATAGTACGGGAATTTGGGATCATTATTTTGTATATCCAATCTCGTTTATGATTCAATTTGTTGCTCATCATATACCGGGAGCTAGCTTCGGGATTGCTATCATTATTATGACGCTCGTTATTCGTTCAGCAATGATTCCATTAGCTGTTTCGCAATATCGTAGCCAAGCGAAAATGAAGAAAATGCAACCTGAATTGCAGAAGCTAAAGAAAAAATACGGTGATGTAAGTAAAGATCTTGAAAAACAAAAGCAGTATCAAAAAGAAATGTCAGAACTAATGAAATCAGGCGGTTGGAATCCACTAGCTGGTTGCTGGCCAATCTTTATACAAATGCCAATTTTCTCTGCTTTGTATTATGCGATTAGCCGAACAGAAGAGATTCGCACATCTTCATTTTTATGGGTGAACTTAGGACATGCAGATCCTTATCATATATTACCGATTATCGCAGCGTTAACGACATTTATTCAGATGAAAGTTTTCCAATCTAATATTACACCTGGAGAACAAGTACAGATGCTGAAAATGCAGCAAATTATGATGCCGGCAATGATTTTATTTATGGGATTTGCGGCGCCATCAGGACTTGTGTTGTACTGGATAACAGGTAACTTATTTACAATGACACAAACAATTGTATTAAGAAAAATAATGGAACGTGAAGAGTTACAATTACAAAAAGCATAGAGAAACACCGCTCATTACGAGCGGTGTTTTTTATTTGCATCGTTAAGGAAATTTTAAGAAACCAACATTACTATAGGCATTGTATACGAAAGTGTACATGCATTAGAAATATGAAGGAGGAAATTTCCTATGAAGAAGAAAACAGTTGGGTATTTAGCGATTGCAGGTGCTTTATCATTCGGAATCATTGGGGGAGTCGGTATTCCGGCATTCGCAGCAACGAATACTCCAGCAGCTGAGCAAGCGACAAAAACGGCGAAAAAAGATTTAGATGACGCTACAAAACAAAAAGTAAAAACGATTATGGATGATACAAAGAAACAGTTGGAGGAGCTAGGTGTAAAGCTTCCAAAGAAAGAAAAACGTAAAGACATGTTTGCCGGATTAGATGAAGCAACAAAAGAAAAAGCGAAATCAATTTTAGAGCAAGAGAAATCTGGTAAATTAACACGTGAACAAGCGCAAGAGGAGTTAACAAAATTAGGCGTGAAGTTCCCGGAAAAGGTTAAGCATGGAGACATGTTTGCTAACTTAGATGAACAGGCGAAGGAAAAAGCGAAGTCAATTTTAGAGCAAGAGAAATCCGGTAAATTAACATGTGAACAAGCGCAAGAGGAATTAACGAAATTAGGTGTGAAAATGCCGGAGAAGGGTAAGCGTAAAGACATGCTTGCTAACTTAGATGAACAGGCGAAAGAAAAAGTGAAGTCAATTTTTGAACAAAAAAAGTCCGGCAAATTAACGCATGAGCAAGCAAAAGAAGAATTAACAAAACTAGGTGTGAAACTTCCAGAGAAAGAGAAGCATGAAGACATCTTTGCGGGATTAGATGAGGCAACAAAAACAAAAGCAAAAGCGATTTTAGACAATGAAAAGAAACAATTAGAGGCATTGAATGTGGACTTTCCGCATCATAAAGTGAAACTTTAATCAGTGGTGCATTTCCGCTGATTATTAGTTGAACCAATCGGGCTTTACAGACAGTTAATCTGCCACCTTCATCCCTGTGTTCGCTGGATTTTGAGGTGGAAGTTTTACTGCCTGTTAATGCGGGGTAAGTTTTTTATGAAAAAAGATGAGAAATAATTGAGTTATGTATCTTTCGTAAGGGCAACCGAAAGATATATGTGTGAGGGGGCTGTCTTTGAAACAGCCTCCTTTTATTATTGTCGTTTTTGGTTAATAAATTGGTTTATTTCGGAAATCGTTGATATGATTTTTTTACAACTATATTGCTCCGAAAATATAAGGGAATTAGAGAGATGTTGTATCTTCTGTTATAATATAAGAAGAGAAATATTTCTTATGTTATATAAAAAAATATATTGATTTTTTCTAACAATTCAATATAATGAACAATAACTACAAAATTCGACATCAAGAAGTGATGATGAGGACATGATCAATTTTTTACGATTCTCAGAGAGGGAGGCCTTTGGCTGTGAGCTTCCTAATACGAAAAAATGGATTACCACCTCTGAACTGCAGCAGTGAACGGATACCTAGTAATTGCTTGCCGGCAAAAACCGTTATTTAGACTTGAGAAATTGGTGAAGTGTGTCACTTTACGAATTGAAACAAGGGTGGAACCACGAATACGACACTCGTCCCTTTTTTTGGGAGGAGTGTTTTTTTATTTCATTTTTGCATCACACTAGAATTGGAAGGAGGATACGCAACATGCATCATGATGAGAAGAACAAAATTGGTTTAACAGTAGCACTTTCTATCGTAGTAGGAACGATTATTGGATCTGGTGTGTTTATGAAACCAGGGAGCGTATTAGATTACTCAGGGAGTTCTAATATGGCTATTCTTGCTTGGGTAATTGGTGGTCTATTGACGCTAGCAAGTGGTTTAACAGTAGCCGAAATTGGAGCGCAAATCCCGAAAAATGGTGGGTTGTATACGTATTTAGAAGAGATTTACGGAAGTTTTTGGGGATATTTATCAGGCTGGATGCAAACGATTGTTTATGGACCAGCTATTATTGGAACGTTAGGTTTGTATTTTAGTTCTTTAATGATCAATTTTTTCTATTTAGATAAAGTATGGAATTTACCAATCGCAATTGGAACAGTTGTGTTCCTTGGCGTTGTAAATAGTATGGGAACAAAATATGGAGGTATCGTCCAAACGGTTACAACAATCGGGAAGATGATTCCGATTGTATTAATTGTTGTGTTAGGTTTTTGGAAAGGGAATAGCGATATCTTTAACGTAGTTGTGCCGATATCAGAAAATCAAAGTATTGGGATGGCAATTTTAGCAACGTTATTTGCTTATGACGGCTGGATTCTACTTGCTTCGATTGGCGGAGAAATGAAGAATCCAACAAAGTTATTACCGAAAGCAATGACAGTTGGGATTTTAATTGTAACAGCTGCTTACGTATTAATTAATTTGGCGTTACTGAATGTATTACCAGCAATACAAATTGTAGACCTTGGAGAAAATGCAACAGCAACAGCTGCGGGCATGTTACTTGGAGAATATGGCGGGAAAATTATTAGTATCGGTATTATCATTTCTATTTTCGGTTGTTTAAATGGAAAGATTTTAACGTTCCCACGTATTCCGATGTCGATGGCAGAGCGTGGACAACTTCCATTTTCTAAGTTCATCGCAAAGGAAAGTCCAAGATTTAAAACACCAGCAAACGCGATTACTGTTGAAATTATTTTAGGAATTATTTTAATGCTTATTAGTGATCCAAATAAGCTATCTGAGATTTCCGTATTCATTATTTATATTTTCTATGTAATGACGTTTATTGGTGTCTTCATTTTAAGAAAACGTAATAAGAATAAAGAGCGTGCATACAGTGTACCGTTATTCCCAATCGTACCAATTGTTGCGATTTTAGGTTCGTTCTTTGTAATCGGTAGTGCGATTATTAATGATCCAGTAAGTTGCTTCTTATCAATTGGAATTGTCTTTACTGGGCTGCCGGTGTATTGGTACTTAAATAAGAAAAATAAAACTGAAGTTTCATGATTGAAAGGTAGGCGTATAATACGCCTACCTTTTTTATTGTAAAAAAATTGTACTTGCTTCCACTTTCTATTTTGGTTACTATAATCGTAGTAACCAAAATAGAAAGCGTGGGGAAAGACTTGAATTTTCGTGTGTACATTTTAGCTATTGCGGCTTTTGTAGTCGGAACGGTTGAGCTAATTATAGGAGGAACACTTGATTTAGTTGCCAATGATTTAGGTGTATCAATTAGTGCAGCTGGTCAGCTTATCACAATATTTTCGGTAGTATTTGCTTTGTCAGGTCCAGTTTTATTAGCAGTAACAGGGAAGGTTGAAAGAAAAACACTATATATTGGGGCATTATCGATTTTCTTAATTGGAAATATTATTTCAGCATTTAGTGTGAATTACGGAATGTTAATGTTCTCAAGGGTTATTTGTGCAGCAAGTGGTTCATTAATTATTGCATTATCTGTAACACTTGCTTCTAGTGTAGTAGAACCGCATTTTCGTGCGCGTGCAATTGGAATCATTTTTATGGGGATTAGTGGATCACTCGTACTTGGAGTACCGCTTGGTCTTGTACTCGGCAATGCATACGGCTGGCGTGCACCATTTGTACTCATTTCGATATTAACAGTTATAGCAATTGCTTGTATTTCATTGTTCTTAACGAAAGTACCAGCGACATCGGTGTTATCAATAAGAGAACAAATTGCTACGTTAAAAGATAAGAAAATTGTAAGTGCGCAGCTAACGTCATTCTTATTTTTAACAGGTCATTTAACACTATATGCATATTTAACACCATTCTTAAAAGATGTTATGCATGTTGAAGCGAATTGGATTAGTGTGTTTTACTTCATTTTCGGAATTGCAGCAGTAATTGGAGGCGGCTTCGGAGGCTGGCTTGCTGATAAATGGGGATCGAAGAAAAGTATTATCTCAATTATTATCGTATTTGCGTGTGCTATCTTTATGTTGCCGATGATGACATTCTCATTCCCGCTCTTCATTATAATGATGGGACTTTGGAGTATGCTGAGCTGGGCTATTTCACCAGCACAGCAAAACTATTTAATTGAAATTGCACCGGAATCAGCTGGTATTCAGCAAAGTTTGAATAACTCTGCTCTTCACTTAGGGATTGCACTCGGTTCAACAGTAGGCGGAGTTGTGATTGAAAAATCATCTGTTATATATAACGCTTGGGTAGGCGGTGGCTTTATTATATTGGCGCTGCTTTGCGCAATTTTCTCTATTACGAGAGGACGCTCTACTCAGTTTACGAAGGAAGAATCTATCGTTTGATAGGTTCTTTTTTATTTGTAAAAAATTGCAGGGGTTAGGAGAGAAATGGAGAAAGGGGTATATAGCGAGGTGATAGTATATGGATTATTCAATTATTGGTTTTATATTCACAGTACTTCCGTTATTTGTGGTTATTTTTGTTTTTAGATGGGTTCGTTTCATCTATCAAAATTCTGAGAAACAAGTGGAGCAAAATGAGAAGATTATTGAGCTGTTGATGGATATAAAGGAGCAAAATAAAAAGGAGTCTAGTTGAAAAAGTGGACTCCTTTTTTGTATTCAATTAATACCTCAACTTCATCAACAAACTCTTAATTTCTTCATCCTCCATAAAGAGGTCATGGTGTTTCTGGGTGATTTTCGCAAGTGCGACGTCGTGATAGAAGAACTCTGTAAAGAACTTCACGAAAGGTTGTGACATTGTTTTCATCGCTTGCCATGATTCTTGCTCTACACCAGCGAATAAAATTTCGCGGTCGTCTACGATAAGTAGTAAATAACGCTCTAATGCGTTAGGTTCTTCAGCTGGGATTAGAAAATGCATGTTTTCTAACTCTGTTTCTACGTTCCCAACTATAAGAGACTCGATTTGGGCACCTTGTTTTGCTTTTTGTTCTAATAATGGAAGATATTCTAAAAGCGTATCATTCCAAGCTGAAATACGAATCGATTCTGTTGCACTTTCTATGAGTTCTTTACTTTGAACTCGAATAGAAGATTGCATCTTTAGGCTCCATACACGGTCATCTGTAAATGATTTTTTCGATATATTCGTTTCCAATTCTTGAATGTTTGATTGGAATTCTGTCGTTAATTTTTCAATTGCTAGCTTGAGTGGCAATGCGGTATACAACTTTTTCTTTTCTGAAACAGAATCCATTACCATGCCTTTATCGATTAGGCGTGCTAGCACTTCATATATTTTTGCTTTTGGAACACCAGAGTGCTTCACAATTGTCGTAGCATCTAACGGTTCATTGCTTGATACGACAATTTCATAAGCTTGGCTTTCATATTGTGAGAAACCGAATTTTTGTAACATAGTTCCCTCCGAACGAATGAGATTATATAGCTTAAGAATAATGAACTATTTGTTTTTACACAAGTGGTAGTAGGTTTTCTAATCAGATTGAAATGAGAATTAATTTCAATTTTTTATATTTATCTATTATACTTAATATAATGATTAATATGATTACATTACAACGAGAAGGGGATGCTTGGGGGAAGATGTTGAGAAGTTTACGGTTAAAAATTGCAGTAGTATTTTCGGTACTGATTTCTATGATGTTTGTCATACTAGGTACAACAATGTATCAATTACAGAAGGAGAAGGAAGTGCGCTCCTTAGACCAGTATTCTCAAAATACGATGGATCTTGTGACAGAGCAACTTACGGGATTTGTTCAAAGAATTGATGAAGATATGGGATATTATGCGAACAGTGAAATGGTTCGCAATATGATTCAAGACGGGGTAACTCCGGAAGAGGAAGCATTTTTAACGAAAGAGTTTTTGGAATATAAAAAGAATCATCCTGGTATTTTAGATTTATATATAGGTACGAAAGATAAAAAGACATTAAGTGCTAGTATTGCTGACGGTGGACAAGTGCCAGAAGGATACGATCCAACGACAAGACCATGGTATAAGGATTCAGAGGCTGATGTGAAAAAAGTCCATTGGGGCCAACCTTTATACGAAATTACAACAGGTAAGCTAAGTGTAGGAGTTTCTAAAGCAATTACAGCGCAAGACGGATCTGTATTAGGTGTTGTTGCGATGGATGTATCGCTTGGGACGATTCAGAAGTTGCTTCATAATATTCAATACAATAACGGCGGAGAAATGTTTATTATAAATGATAAAAATATGGCTCTTGTTTACCCAGAGAAAATAGGAAAAGATGTTTCGAAAGAGCCACTTGTGAAGAGTTTAAATAAAGATGTAACAAAATTTGCCGAAACGACAGTAAAGGGTGAAGATGTAGTCGTTTATAGCCAATCATTTGATGCGATGAAATGGAAAATCGGTATTTTTTATCCGAAGCAAACAATTGATGAGTTATTAAACAGCACGAGAAATACAGTCATTATAATGGCATGTATTAGCTTATTAGTTGGAATCGTAGCTTCATATTTATTCTCAAGAAGATTAGCAAGACCACTGCAACTATTAACGAATCACGTTCAAAAAGTAGCAGAAGGTGATTTAACGCTACAAATGAAAGTGACAAGTAAAGATGAGGTTGGGGAGCTAACGAACCATTTTAATCATATGGTTGAGCAAATGAATGAAATGGTAAGTAAAATTAAAAACAGCGTATCGACGGTACAACAATCAACGAATAATCTACATTATTTAACGAATGAAACGGTAGCAGCTAGTAGAGAAGTCTCTGGTGCAATGGATGATGTAAGCGGGGGAGCATCTACGCTTGCGAATAGTGTAGATGAAGTTTCAGCACAACTTGAGAACATGGCGCAGTCAGTGGAGCAAATGAATAGCTCCGTTGGTGAAATAAAAGGAGTGGCTAGCAAAGCAGAATCGGCATCTAAACAAGGATTACATACGATGAAAAATTTAGTTCGTACAAGGGGAGAATCTTCTTCAATTGTTGTTCATACAGAAGAAGCATCTGGCAGGTTAGAGCAAAGAGTCGGATCAATTCAAAATGTTGTAGAACTTATAAAAGGTATTTCGGATCAAACGAATTTGTTAGCTTTAAATGCGTCAATTGAAGCGGCGCGTGCGGGTGAGCAAGGGAAGGGATTTGCAGTTGTTGCTGAAGAAGTTCGAAAATTAGCGGAGCAATCAAAAGTGGCAACAGGAGAAATTGCAACGATGATCGGGGATGTACAATTAGAAGTAAAACGAGTTGTAGAAGTTGTAAGTAAGTTGAAAGATATTGCAGATATACAGAATAAAGTGACGACAGAGGCAGAAACGGAATTCCGCACAATTATGTCAGTAGTAAATACGATTAGTACTTCAGTTGAGAACATTGTAGAAGAGGTACATAATATAGGTCACGAGCAAGGAGAAATTACAGAGGTAATGCAAACAATTGCTGGTACGAGTCAAGAAAGTGCAGCTGTTTCTGAAGAGGTAAATGCAGCGACTGAGTCACAGGTTAACCATTTAGAAAAGGTAGCTCATACGATGGAAAGTTTGACAGAGCATATGCGCGATTTAGAAAGACTGGTTGAGCATTTTAAAGTAGAGGAATAACATATTATTAAAATGATAAAGATTTTGGTAAAATAGACAATGGATATATAAGAAGTGAATATAGGAGGCAAGTTACTATGGCAATTGTTGACGTATCGATTATTCCAGTAGGAACAGGTAATCCAAGTGTTAGTGAATATGTAGCAGAAGTACAAAAGGTGCTAGAGAAAAATGCAGATCGCGTGAAGTATCAATTAACACCGATGAATACAATTATTGAAGGAGATCTTCCTGTCATTCTAGAAGTTATTCAACAGATGCATGAAGTGCCATATACGAAAGGTGCACAGCGTGTTGCGACAACAATTCGTATCGATGATCGCCGTGATAAAGTAAGCACAATGGAGAAGAAATTAAACTCTGTTCGATCAAAATTATAAGAAAAAGCAGCGATCTTCGCTGCTTTTTTCATATAGGAGGTAAATAAAGATGAGTGAAAAGTTTAATGAGCAATTTGATGGATTGTTAGAGAAATATACGGAGCTATTACTGGGAGAAAGCAATGAAGAGCGAAAAGATCAGGTGCAGAAGTGGGCGCTTTATTCTTACATTGCGAAGACAATGCCAGCTTTAGTGAAACATTGGAATGAGACGTATCCTGATGCAAAAGAAGAGATGGTACAGCTAATTACGAATATTAAAAAGTTGAATGAAGAGAAGCGAAATGAGCAGTGAGAAAACCTAGAGGTGAATGTTACCTCAAGTTTTTTAAATTAATATCCTTATATAATTTACATGGGATATAAAGGGTTTTATAGGCATGTCGAATATTTTCGGCATGCCTATTTTGGTCCTAGTAAACCCGTTTTTTCTAAATGTCGAAAAATATTTCCTTCATATTTACAAGCGAGAATATAGGGTTTTAAATGTTTTTATAGTATTTTATAAATTATCTAAATAATTATTTGTATCAAATAATTTTAAAGAATGATATAATTTTGAAGAGGGGTAAAAAACAGATAAAGTACAGTCATAGGGGTGAATTACATGGAACAATTAATGCGAAATTCGTTTCTTTTCTTATCTAAAAATAAAGCGCTAACAAAACTGGCTAAAAAGTACGGTTTGCGCTTTGGTGCAGGTCGCTTCGTCGCAGGGGAGACGATTGAATTAGCGACAGCTGCTATTCAGGCACTAAATAAGCAAGGTCTTTGTGTAACAATCGATTATTTAGGGGAATTTGTTGATAATGAAGCAGAAGCAAATGAAATGGCTAACCAATCGATTGAAGCGATCCGTGCAATTGGAAGAGAAGGTCTTGATTCGCAGCTTTCTTTAAAAATGACTTCTATGGGATTAGATATCTCTGATGAAATCGTAATGAACAATATGCGCCGTATTTTAGAAGCTGCAAAAGAAAATGGTGTGTTTGTTACCATTGATATGGAAGACTATACACGCTGCGGAAAGACAATTGATATCTTTAAACAATTAAAATCTGAATACGATAATATTGGTACTGTTATTCAAGCTTACCTATATCGTACAGAAAAAGATATTGAGGACTTAAATGCTTATAATCCTAATTTACGTCTTGTAAAAGGGGCTTATAAAGAACCTGAAGAAGTGGCGTTCCCGGACAAGAAAGATGTAGATGACAATTATAAAAAGATTATTAAAATGCACTTATTAAATGGAAATTACACTGCAATTGCTTCACATGACGAAGCGATTATTGAATATACAAAAAAACTTGCCGAAGAACACAATATTTCAAGGGATCAATTTGAATTCCAAATGTTATTTGGTATTCGTACAGAGCGTCAACTTGAGCTAGTAAAAGAAGGCTATAAAATGCGTGTTTACGTGCCGTACGGAAACGATTGGTATGGATATTTCATGCGTCGTCTAGCAGAGCGTCCAGCAAACGTTGCGTTCGTATTAAAAGGTATGATCAAAAAATAACCAAGGAGACTATACTCCTTGGTTATTTTAATTGCTTAAATGCGTAATGTGCCATTTTCTTCGTATCAGGATATAGTTGCGCGCGAGTAGAAGATAATACGACGTTAATGACGCGTTTACCATCTTTTTCATCCACGGTTACGACCGTATATTTTCCGAGTGCTGATAGACCGCTTTTACTTCCAATCGCATATGGATCGTCATAGAGTTCTTCTCGTCCATAGTTTGCGATTTTTGGAGAGCGTTCTGAAGTATGTAGAGTTGTACTCGTTGAATTCATATATTCTAAAACAACTGGGTACTTTAAGGCTTCTTTCGTAATAATAGCAATATCATATGGCGATACTTTATTTCCAAGTGCATCAGCCCCACTTGCGTTTTTGAAAGTCGCATGTTTTGTACCAAGTTCCTTCGCTCTTTCATTCATCATTTTCACAAATTCATTTTTTGATCCTGCGATATGTTCTGCAATTGATTCGGCTATCGGATCTGCACTAATGATAAGCATAAGTTTTAATGCCTCATCACGTTTTAATTTCTCACCAGCACGTAGTTTAATCTTCTTACTTTGACTTTCTGTTTTAATCGCATTTTCTGTAATTGTAATTTCTTCATCTTCTTTTACATTCTCTAGTAAGAGAAGCGTTGTCATCATTTTGGCTATACTAGCCGGATAAGAGCGTTCGTCTTCGCGTTTCCCATACAAAATTTCACCTGTGTCTGCATCGATTGTAATCCCGTATTGCCCAGTAATACTAGGTTGATCAGCTCTTACAGCTTGTTGTCTGTGTGCATAAGAGAAGAAAATCATTCCTGTAAATAGTGTAGCAATCATTACAATCATAACTATTGTTCGCTTCATTATAATTCCCTCATTTGTTACAAATAAATTGGGCAGAAAAAGCAGCCATTACCCATTATGCCACGTTCTCTGCCCAAAAATATAGCGTTATTTTTCGCCCATATTATGTTTCTTATATTGTTGATTATTACCTTGACGCCCTTTTTCTACACCGTGATTATGCGGACCTGCATTTCCAGTTACGCTTGCTGCGCTAATTCCAGCCTTTGAGGGGTTCTTCTTAAGTTTTGCCATATATATTCCTCCAATTTCGTCAGATTATAAAAAGGAAAAGTGTATTTGAATGAAGAAAATACATATATATAGCATGGGCAAATAAAAGAAAAATATTTATTTCAGAAAATTTTATCAATAAATATATTGCGAAAATTTAAACAGTATCATATATTTATTAGTAGAGGCTCACTCATTGATTGCGACTTATGTCGAAAAATTGAATGAGCATTCATTCAAGAATAGGGGGAGAATTGGATGTTCCAAATTAAAAAGGCTGCTGTTCTAGGGTCAGGCGTAATGGGTTCAGGAATTGCGGCACACTTAGCTAATATTGGTATTCCGACATTATTGCTTGATATTGTACCACCTGCGCTTACGAAAGAAGAGGAAGCGAAGGGACTTACATTAGAACATAAAAGTGTGAGAAATCGTTTTAGTAATACAGCTGTGCAGAAACTATTAAAGCAAAAACCAGCTCCTCTGACAGTGAAAGGGAATTTAACACTGATTGAAGCAGGTAACTTAGAAGATGATCTTGAGCGTCTTGCTGATGTAGATTGGATTATTGAAGTAGTAGTTGAAAACTTAGATATTAAAAAGAAACTATTTGAAAAAGTAGATGCTGTTCGTAAACCGGGTTCTATTGTAAGCTCGAATACGTCAGGCATTTCAGTTGAAAAAATGGCAGAAGGTCGTTCAGACGACTTCCAGAAACACTTCTTAGGCACACACTTTTTTAACCCACCACGATATTTAAAACTTCTAGAGGTAATACCGACGAAAGAAACAGATCCACAAGTATTAAGTTTCATGAAACTATTTGGCGAAGACGTTCTTGGAAAAGGCGTTGTTATCGCAAAAGATACACCAAACTTTATTGGAAATCGCATCGGTACGTATGGTTTACTTGTAACTCTTCAAGAGATGATAAAACGCGGTTACAGCATTGGGGAAGTTGATTCTGTAACAGGTCCATTAATTGGTCGTCCGAAGAGTGCAACGTTCCGTACATTAGATGTTGTCGGTTTAGATACATTTGTACACGTTGCAAATAACGTATATGAAAACGTACAAGAAGAAGAGCGTGATGTATTTAAAGTACCTGCTTTTATGCATGACATGCTGGATAAAAAATGGCTTGGAAGCAAAACAGGTCAAGGCTTCTTCTTAAAGCAAGGAAAAGAAATTTTAGAATTAAATCCTGAAACGATGGAGTACGAAGCTCGTAAAAAATTAAAAGCTGCATCGATCGAGTTAAGTAAACAAGAAAAAGGTTTATCGAACAAATTGAAAGCGCTTGTATACGCGAAAGATCGCGCAGGAGAGTTGTTATGGAATATCATTACACCAACTCTTTTATACTCTGCAAAACTTCATAAAGAAATTGCTGACGATATCGTTGCAATTGACCAAGCGATGAAGTGGGGCTTCGGCTGGGAGCAAGGACCGTTTGAAGTTTGGGATGCAATTGGCGTTGAAAAGTCCGTTCAAAAGATGGAAGAAAACGGCGTAGTTGTTCCGACTTGGGTGAAAGAAATGTTAGAGAAAGGTTTCACTACTTTCTACAAACATGATAACGGAGATAGCTACTATTACGATAATGGCGAATATAAGCTAATTGAACGTAATAAAAAAGCAATTTCTCTTAAACAATTAAAAGCAAAAAATGGCGTATTAAAGAAAAATAGCGGAGCGAGCTTAATCGATTTAGGCGACGGTATCCTTTGCTTAGAATTCCATTCGAAGAGCAATGCAATCGGTATGGATATTACACAAATGATTAACTACGCTGTTGATGAAGTAGAAAAGAATTATAAAGGTCTTGTTATCGGTAACCAATCGAAGAACTTCTGCGTTGGTGCGAACCTTGCAATGATCTTAATGGAAGCACAAGATGACAACTACTTTGAAATTGAGTGGGTTGTTAAAAACTTCCAAGATGCAATGACGAAAATTAAGTACTCTTCTAAGCCAGTTGTAGCAGCGCCATATGGCATGACGCTTGGCGGAGGTACAGAAGTTTGCTTACCAGCAGCGAGCATTCAAGCTTCTAGTGAAACGTATATGGGCTTAGTAGAAGTTGGTGTTGGCTTAATCCCTGGCGGAGGCGGTAATAAAGAGCTATACATTAAACACTTAAATAAAATGGCAAATGGCGTAGAGTTTGATCTGCAAAAAGTTGCAAATAAAGTGTTCGAAACAGTCGCAATGGCGAAAGTTTCAACTTCAGGACAAGAAGCAGTTTCTCATAACTTCTTAGGTGATAAAGACGGTATTAGTGTGAATGGCGATCACTTACTATACGATGCGAAACAGAAAGCACTTGCTTTATATGAAGCTGGTTACAAAGCGCCAATCCGTAAAAAGATACCAGTTGTTGGTGAAACAGGATATGCAACTCTTGCACTTGGTGCGGAAGCAATGCATTTATCTGGTTACATTTCAGAGTACGATCTTCACATTGCGAAGAAACTTGCATATGTCATCGCGGGCGGAAAAGTGCCGTACGGAACAGAAGTTGATGAGCAGTATTTATTAGATGTAGAACGTGAAGCATTTATTAGCTTAGTAAGTGAGATGAAATCACAAGCAAGAATGCAGCACATGCTTGTAAAAGGAAAGCCATTACGTAACTAATAACGAGGGGAGATATCGTTCATGAGAGAAGCTGTCATTGTTGCGGGAGCAAGAACACCAATTGGAAAAGCAAAGAGGGGTTCATTAAAAACAGTTCGTCCTGACGATCTAGGGGCGTTAGTAGTAAAGGAAACGTTAAAGCGTGCGAATTATGAAGGACCAATCGATGATTTAATCTTCGGTTGTGCGATGCCAGAAGCAGAGCAAGGTTTAAACATGGCTCGTAATATCGGTGGATTAGCAGGACTTTCTTACGATGTTCCAGCTATTACAATTAACCGTTACTGTTCGTCAGGTTTACAAAGTATCGCTTACGGAGCAGAGCGTATTATGCTTGGTCACTCAGAAGCTGTATTATCAGGCGGAGCGGAATCAATGAGTTTAGTTCCAATGATGGGACACGTTGTTCGTCCGAATAGTCGCCTTGTAGAAGCGGCTCCAGAATATTATATGGGTATGGGACATACAGCAGAGCAAGTTGCTGTGAAATATGGAATTTCTCGTGAAGAGCAAGATGCATTTGCAGTAAGAAGCCATCAACGCGCTGCGAAAGCATTAGCTGCAGGCAACTTTGCTGATGAAACAGTATCTGTAGATGTAACGTTACGTACTGTTGGATCAAATAACAAACTGCAAGAAGAAACAATCATTTTCGCACAAGACGAAGGTGTAAGAGCAGAAACGACGCTAGACATTTTAGGTAAATTACGTCCAGCATTTAATGTTCGCGGTTCTGTAACAGCTGGTAACTCTTCACAAATGAGTGACGGTGCAGCTTCTGTACTATTAATGGACCGTGAAAAAGCAGTGAGCGATGGCATGAAGCCACTTGCGAAATTCCGTTCATTTGCAGTAGCTGGCGTGCCACCAGAAGTAATGGGAATCGGCCCAATCGCTGCAATTCCGAAAGCGTTAAAACTAGCTGGTTTAGAGCTATCTGATATTGGCTTATTCGAACTAAATGAAGCATTCGCTTCTCAATCCATTCAAGTTATTCGTGAACTTGGATTAGATGAAGAAAAAGTAAACGTAAACGGTGGCGCAATCGCACTTGGACACCCACTTGGCTGTACAGGAGCAAAACTAACACTATCTCTTATTCACGAAATGAAACGCCGCAACGAACAATTCGGTATCGTAACAATGTGTATCGGTGGCGGAATGGGAGCAGCGGGAGTGTTTGAATTACTATAAAAAGTGGAAGCGGCTTGCTCAGAATGTGAGGGGGATGGAGCTTCAGACGTAGAGGTGCTCTTTGCCTCGCAGGAAGAAGCGAAGCCACCGAACATTCTAGCCGCTGGAACTGGATTAAAAAAAGTGGAAGTGGCTTGCTCAGAATGTGAGGGCGTTGGAAGCCCTGACGAAGAGGCGCTTTTTGCCCCACAGGAAGGGGTGAAACGACCGACTGTTCTAGCCACTGGAACTGGATTATAAAAAAAGAATGGAAGCAACAAAGGTTTATAAAAACAAAAGGGAGAGCCGGCTTCTTTCAAAAAGAGAGAAGCTGCTCATGAAAATATGAAGGAGGAAATTTTCATGGAAAAAACAGTAGGAAGTGCGGTTAAAGGCGGTAGCTTTTTAGTTGATGAGATTACGATTGATCAAGTGTTTACGCCAGAAGATTTTTCATCTGAGCATAAAATGATTGCAAAAACGACAGAGGACTTTATCGTAAATGAAGTTCTTCCAGAGCTTGAATATTTAGAACAACATGAATTTGATCGTTCAGTTCGTCTTTTAAAAGAAGCTGGTGAACTTGGTTTATTAGGCGCTGACGTACCAGAAGAGTACGGCGGAATTGGCCTTGATAAAGTAAGCTCAGCGTTAATCGCAGAGAAATTCTCTCGCGCTGGCGGTTTTGCAATTACTCACGGTGCTCACGTAGGTATCGGATCGTTACCAATCGTATTATTCGGTAACGAAGAGCAAAAGAAAAAATATTTGCCATTACTTGCAACTGGTGAAAAATTAGCTGCATACGCATTAACAGAGCCAGGTTCAGGATCTGACGCGTTAGGTGCAAAAACAACTGCACGTTTAAATGCAGAAGGTACACATTACGTATTAAACGGTGAAAAACAGTGGATTACAAACTCTGCATTCGCTGACGTATTTGTTGTATATGCAAAAATTGATGGAGAGCACTTCTCAGCATTTATCGTAGAGAAAGAATACGCTGGTGTATCTACAAGCCCAGAAGAGAAGAAAATGGGTATTAAATGTTCTTCAACTCGTACGTTAATTTTAGAAGATGCGTTAGTACCGAAAGAAAACTTACTTGGCGAAATCGGTAAAGGTCATATTATCGCATTCAACATTTTAAATATCGGTCGTTATAAATTAGGTGTTGGTACAGTTGGATCTGCGAAACGTGCAGTAGAAATTTCAGCACAATATGCAAACCAACGTCAACAGTTCAAACAACCAATCGCTCGCTTCCCATTAATTCAAGAGAAACTTGCGAATATGGCAGCAAAAACATATGCAGCTGAAAGCTCTGTATACCGTACAGTAGGTTTATTCGAAAGCCGCATGAGCACATTATCTGAAGAGGAAGTAAAAGACGGTAAAGCAGTAGCAGCTTCTATCGCTGAATATGCAATTGAGTGCTCTTTAAATAAAGTATTCGGTTCTGAAGTATTAGATTATACAGTAGATGAAGGTGTTCAAATTCACGGTGGTTACGGATTTATGGCAGAGTACGAGATTGAAAGAATGTACCGCGATTCTCGTATTAACCGTATTTTCGAAGGAACGAACGAAATTAACCGCCTAATCGTACCAGGTACGTTCTTACGTAAAGCGATGAAAGGTGAATTACCACTTCTTCAAAAAGCACAAAAATTACAAGAAGAGTTAATGATGATGATGCCAGAAGAAGTAGGCGATGAGCCATTAGCACTTCAAAAGTATTTAGTAACTAACGCGAAGAAAATCGGCTTAATGGTAGCTGGATTAGCTGCTCAAAAATACGGTAAAGCATTAGATAAAGAGCAAGAAATTCTTGTAAATATCGCTGACATCGTAAGCAACCTATACGCAATGGAGTCAGCTGTTCTTCGTACAGAAAAAGCAATTAAAACGACTGGTCTTGAAAAGAATAAACAAAAAGTGTTATACACTGAAGTATTCTGCCAAGAAGCGTTCAACGAAATCGAAGCAGATGCGAAAGAAACACTTATCGCAGTTGAAAACGGCGACATGCTGCGCATGATGTTATCATCATTACGTAAATTAACTCGCCACACACCACTTAACGTAATTCCGAAGAAACGTGAAATCGCTGCGAAAATTTTAGAAGATGAGCGTTACACAGTTTAATAGATAAAAGAGAACCAGTAGCCTTGTGGCTGCTGGTTTTTTATTGCTGAATTCTTGAATAAAGCTGTTTTACATATGTATGTGTAAACAGCTCTATTTTTTGGAGGTAAAGAAGATGAAGGTAATAAGCGTAGAAACAGTTCATCAAATTGCATTTTTACCGCGTCTATTTCCAATTAACTGTTACTTCGTTGAAGAAGAAACAGGATTAACTTTAATTGATGCGGCTTTACCGTTTTGTGCAAAGAAGATTTTAGAATCAGCTCGGAAAATAGGAAAACCGATTACGAATATCGTTATTACACATGCGCATGATGACCATGTAGGAGCGCTTGATGCGATAAAGCAAGAGATGCCCGATGTTCCAGTCTATATTTCTAAGAGAGATGCAAGTTTACTTGAAGGAGATTTGTCATTGCAATTAGGGGAACCAGGCAAGCAGGTAAAAGTGAGTGTTTCAAAAAAGATAAAGACGATTCCAGATATTCTTCTTCAAGAGGGAGATAAAGTTGGTTCTCTTGTAGCGATTGGAGCTCCAGGTCATACACCAGGATCAATCGCATTTTTAGACACGAGAAATGATGCACTTATTGTTGGAGATGCATTTCAAACGAGAGGAGGAGTAGCGGTAGCAGGACAGTTGAAGTGGCTGTTTCCGTTCCCTATGTTTGGGACTTGGAATGCAGAAGTTTCATTAACGAGTGCTCAGAAATTGCTGGAGTATAAGCCGTCTTTATTGGCGACAGGACATGGGAAAATGATTAAAAATCCGTTAATGCAAATGCAACGGGCGATTGAAGAAGCAGAAAGGAATTTAAGTAGAAAGAGCCTCTAATCGTTTAGAGGCTCTTTTTAGTTAAATGATTATTTAGCAGGCTTTAGAAATGTATATATTGCTAATACGAAATTGAAAAACGTAAAGACGAAAGGGTCTTGGCTTGGATCAGAATCATAAGTTTCTTGGCTTTTTGTAAGAAAGTCGTGGATTTTCATAATCATTGCTCCTTTGTGTGTAGTGTGTAAAGTTTATAAAAGGGTATTTTTAATTAAACTAATACTTACTAATAGAGTCGCACTAATAAATACTAAGAAAAATGTAGTGTTACGATTTTTATAATTGTTAAGTGCTATAAATAGAAAACAAATGAGAAATAACATGTGTAAAGGTATAGAGGTGAATAGTGGTTTTAAAGTTAATACATCAATTAGTAATTTTATATATAGGATAGTGTAAATGATGAAAAAGATAACTTTAAATGTTCTTTCCATAGGCACCTCTTCTTAATATATTTGTAAATTATCGAGGTAACATAAGGTAATAATTTTAATTTTTGTGTTTTTCTGTAAGTATAACGTTTTTTTATATGTGTAAATAGATGTGATTGATTTTAACTGTAAGAAAGTTTTTTAATGAATACGATTTAAAAAGAACAGAATACTAAAGGAGAATGAAAGAAGAAAGGTAGGAGTATTCCATGCAAAATTTAACAGAGCTTGAAGTAGAAAACTTACGTCATTTAATTGGTGGACACGCAACGATTATTAACAAATTGGATCAGTATGCACAGGCTTGTACAGATCCACAACTGAAACAAATGCTACAAAAAGATGCGCAAGATGCACGAAATACGAAACAGCAATTAATGACTTTCTTAGGATAGGAGGAAGCGGAAAATGAATGAAAAAGATATGGTAAATGATTATTTAGCAGGATTGAATGCAAGTTTAACAAGTTATGCAAATTATATTGCTCAGTCTGATAATGAACAGTTACATCAAACGTTAATCCAAATTCGTAATCAAGATGAGGCGCGCCAACGTAACATGTATGAGTACGCAAAGCAAAAGAGTTATTATAAACCAGCAGCACCTGCGAATCCGATGATTGTGCAGCAATTGAAAGGTCAGTTAAGTGCAGAATAATAGGATGAAAAAACGAGCGAAAATGGATTCGCTCGTTTTATTTTTTTGTATGTCAATAAATACATAATAAATATTTTTCCAGTTGTAACAAATATGACGAAAATGGAATATAACAATTCACAAAAAGGACAAATACTTTGCTCAATGTTTCACAAAGTATCCATGGTTTCTATCGTGGGAATCTCTATAATTAGGAGTGTAAAGAACAAAAGAAATAGATTATATGATCAATTAGGAGAGATTGCTATGAAAAGACATACAAGAAAACTTGCAATTATCGGTACTGGATTAGTTGGATCAAGTTGTGCGTATTCCATTGTAAATCAAGGGATTTGCGAAGAGCTATTATTAATTGATATAAATCATGAACGTGCAGTTGGGGAAGCGATGGATTTATCACATTGCATTAACTTTACAAATACAAGAACAAAAGTATATGCAGGAAACTATGAAGACTGCAAAGATATGGACATTGTCATTATTACAGCAGGACCAGCACCGAAGCCTGGACAAAGTCGTTTAGATACTTTAGGAGCAAGTGCAAAGATTATGGAAAGCATTGTTAGCGGCGTCATGGAAAGTGGATTTGATGGTATTTTCTTAATCGCATCGAACCCAGTTGATATTATTACATATCAAGTGTGGAAATTATCTGGATTACCTAGAAATCGTGTAATTGGTACAGGTACATCATTAGATTCTTCTCGCTTAAGAACAATTTTATCTGAAATGTTACATGTAGATCCTCGTAGTATTCATGGATACTCACTAGGAGAGCATGGGGATTCTCAAATGGTTGCTTGGTCACATGTAACTGTTGGAGGGAAGCCAGTTCTGCAAATTTTAGAAGAGAAAAAAGAACGTTTCGGTGAAATAGATTTAGATGAAATTGTTGAGAAGACTGCAAAAGCTGGATGGGAAATTTATAAACGAAAAGGTACTACTTATTATGGAATCGGAAATTCTCTAGCCTATATTGCGAGCTCAATCTTTAATGATGATTATCGTGTAATTGCTGTATCAGCTATTTTAGATGGTGAATACGGTGAATATGACATTTGTACAGGAGTGCCAGCTATTATTACTAGAGATGGTATGAAAGAAGTTGTACAACTAAATTTAACAGAGGATGAAGAGTCTCGATTCGCAAAATCAAATGATATTTTACGCGATTATATGAAAACAATTGGTTACTAACTTATAGGAGAAGGTGAAACAAATGAAGGAATATATAATGTCTCGTGTATTTAAAGCATCAGCTGGAATTGCACAAGGTATTTTCGTATCCCTCGGAATTGGTTTACTGATCGAAAATATAGGAAGAATTGTTGATATCCCATTACTGATTACAATCGGAGTTGTTGCAAAATCACTTATGGCACCAGCAATTGGAGCCGGGATTGCTTTTATGCTCGGTGCAAACGGCCTTGTCATCTTTTCAGCGATGGTAGCTGGAGCAATTGGAGCCGGATCCATTTCAATTACTGAAGCGGGTTTAATCATTAAAACAGGTGAGCCAATCGGAGCGTTATTAACAGCAACTTTAGCTGTATATATTGGGAAACGTTTAAGTGGGAAAACTGCTTTAGATATGATGCTCGTTCCATTTGCAGCAATATTAGGTTCTGGTTTAGTCGGTATTTGGTTAGCACAAAATATTAGCCCGGTTTTAAATGCAGTTGGAGCATTCATTAAAGATAGTTCAGCTGGTAGCCCATTCATTGCTTCTATCGTCATTGCAGTAGTTTGGGGACTGTTACTTATCTCTCCAGCTTCATCAGCTGCGTTAGCGATAGCGCTTAGCTTAGATGGTGTTGCAGGTGGTGCTGCTCTTGCAGGATGTGTTGCTCAGTTTATCGGATTCTCTGTCATCTCAGCAAAAGAAAATAATTTAGGCGGTATATTAGCTCAGGCCCTATGTACTCCGAAAGTACAGTTGCCAAACATTACTAAAAATCCAATGATTCTCATCCCAACTGTCGTCGCCAGCGCCATAGTCGGCCCAGTATCAGCATTAATTTTCCAGCTAGAAGCAGGAAAAGAAATTGCAGGTCTTGGATTAAGTTCTCTTATCGCACCAATTAATTTAATTTCCAGCCAAGGATGGGAAGTTGTTCCAGCGATGGTAATCACTTATATCATCATTCCAGTAGCTGTTTCTTATATACTTTACATCGCTCTTAAAAAAGCAGGTCGTATTCACTCTGGTGATATGACTGTACCGCAATCTTAAATTGAAAATCTCCTTAATAATAGATAAAAGCAGACTGAAGAAGCCGCAGTCTGCTTTTTTTGTTACGTTACATTTTTTGGTTTTGTTTTACTGGAACTCGTATTGGTTCTTTTGCTAACAATAGCTGAACACCGAAGTATAGTACGCTTGCCAGCGTCATTCCAGAAACGGCATCTATAAATGCATGTTGTTTCGTAAATAACGTCGATAAAATGATCAGTGTACCGAAGAAAGTAAGAATGTAATATTCAAAAGCATGCTGTTCTCTACGTTTAAAGGCAGCTAGCATAATTACAAATGTAGTAAGGACGTGAATGCTAGGGAAACAGTTTACCGGTTGATCGATACTATAAATATAGCGAACTAGTTCAGAAAATACGTCTGTTCCAACGACGGTTGGACGCGGCACTGTTGTTTGCCAAAAATAATAAACAGAAAAACAAGCAAGTTTGCCAAGAATGACACTACTTAAAGTCACGTAATATTGCTTTCGATCAGCAAAACAATAATAAATAAGTGCACCGTATAAGTATGGGAACCAAAGTAAATAAGGAATAATAAATGCTTTTACAAATGGAATCCAATCATCTACTACTGTTGTGACGTCTACTGCGTGAACAGTTGATTTATTTAATACATCGTAAAGGGGACTTACGAGTACGAGTAGAAGTATATAACTTAACGGAAGAAAAGATGAAAGTTTAAATTTCTTCATGACAATCTCCTATGTTTTTTAGTAATGTAAGTAAATTCAATTGATTATAATATAGAAACGCGAATGGGGCTATCGATTTTACTTACATTTTCTTGAATTAACCTTACGTTTTTGTCACTTGACTTAAAAGAAGGAGAGGGTGCTAAATGAAGCGTTTATCGTATTTCTTAATTTTTATATTGTTATGCCTAGTCGGTGCTGGGTGTGCCAAAGATAATGAAGGAGAGAAATTAGAATATAACGGGAGAGCACTCGTAATTGGAGTTGTTGGCGAAAAGCCGAAAGATACGTTTAGAAATGTAAAGTTTGAGAAAATGAAATTAGAGGAACTGACAAGAAAATCTAAGGAAGTAGACGGTTTTCTAATAATGAAAGAGTACTTTCAAGAAGCATCAAAAGAGCAGTATAAAGATTTATTTTCATCGTTAAAGAAACCCGTGTTTTTTATTGGTTTACAAGATAAATCATATTCACTTTTTATTACAAAAGGTATAGAGTATAACAGCGCAAGAAAAGATGTAAATGCTATGTATACGCAAGGTTTTGCAAATATCGGAAGTGGTGAAGGGCAACAGTGGGGAATTGGTTTATCAAATGGTGGAAATACAGAAGAAAGTATTCATAATATGTATATCGTAGTATTTCAAACAATTGCAGATTATTTGAATAGATCATGAGAAGCCTTTATATAGAGGGCTTCTTATTTTTTTAAAAGTGTATGTTTGGTAGAGAAGACATAATGTAGTTCAAAGGTTACCGTAGAAAAATAGGGGATTAATCAAACGTTTGTTTAAGATGTATGTTCGGTAGGAAGGAGTCAATGCAGTTCAAAGGAAGCGAAGAAAAATAGGGAATTAATCAAACGTTTGTTTAAGATGTATGTTCGGTAGGAAGGAGTCAATGCAGTTCAAAGGAAGCGAAGAAAAATAGGGAATTAATCAAACGTTTGTTTAAGATGTATGTTCGGTGGAAAGAAAGCAATGCGGTTCAAAGGCTAACATAGAAAAATAGGAAATTAATCAAACGTTTGTTTAAGGTATATGTTCGGTGCTGCTGGCAGGAAGAATCTAAAAAATATAAATTTATTTTTTCTTAGGAAATGGCGGAAAAATAAGAAAAATTCGCAGGATTATTAAAATTTATCACGAAATAAGTAAAAGTTTAGCGAATAATCGTTTGAAATAATAAAACGTTTTCTATATGATAAAGGAAAGGTTAGTAAAAAAGTAGGTGAATTTATGACAGTAACATTTTATTCATATCCAAAGTGTGGCACATGTCAAAAGGCAAAGAAATGGTTTGAGGCAAACGATGTAGCATATGAGATGATTCATATTGTTGAAAATCCACCGTCAAAAGAAGATTTACGTAATTTACATGAAAAAAGTGAGTTACCATTAAAAAAATTCTTTAATACAAGTGGAATGCGTTACCGCGAACTTGGTCTGAAAGATAAGTTAAAAGATGCAAGTGAAGACGAAATGTACGAACTTTTAGCATCTGATGGCATGTTGATTAAACGTCCAATCGTAACAGATGGAACGATTGTAACACTTGGTTTTAACGAAGAGCAGTTTGAAAGTGTGTGGAAAAAGTACCAATAAGGTATTTTTACATAATTAATACATTCACTGGAGGTACAGTCATGAGCATTCCAAATAATTTACGTTACTCTGAAGAACACGAATGGGTAAAAACTGAAGGTAATGAAGTTGTTATCGGTATTACTCACTTTGCACAAGGTGAGTTAGGCGATATCGTATTCGTTGAACTTCCTGAAGTAGGTGCAACAATCCAAGCTGACGAGCCATTCGGAAGCGTAGAATCTGTTAAAACAGTTTCTGAGTTATACGCACCTGTAAGCGGTAAAGTTGTAGCAGTAAACGAAGAATTAAGTGACCAACCAGAACTTGTTAACGAATCTCCATACGAGGGTGCATGGATGGTTAAAGTTGAACTTTCTGATGCAAGCCAAGTTGAGAAGTTATTAACTGCAGAAAAATATGCAGAAATGACAAACCAAGACTAATTATAGTCGACTGAAGGACAGCCTTTGTGCTGTCCTTTTTTTATTTTATGTAAAATAATGAACGTAGAATCATATACTAATTATCGTGTAGGAGAACGTTTTTGGAAAAAACTTTTCTTTATTATCCAGCTCCACCTCCTAGCCCTTCATGTCTAAGAACCTTCCGCAGAGAAGACAAAAAGCGTCTTCTGTGCGAAAGAACCTTAGCCAACAGGGCTAAGCAGTCGGTTCCGCTTTTCTTTATTATCCAGCTCCAGCGGCTAGATTGTTCGGTGGCTTCGCTTCTTCCTGCAAGGCAAAAAGCGCCTTTACGTCAGAAGCTCCATCCCCCTCAAAATCTGAACGAGCCGCTTTCGCTTTTCTTTTGCAAAAATAAACAGGAAACAACATGAAAATAACGAATATACTATATACTAAGTTAAAGGTTGTATAGTATATGGTGATCGGGTGATGACATATGATTTATGTAGAAAAAGTCATTATTGTAGAAGGTACATCAGATAGAAGAAAGATTGAATCTATTATTCGTGAACCGGTGGAAATTGTTTGTACAAATGGTACAATTGGTTTGTCGAAAATGGATGAGCTCGTTGATCAGTTTTTTGATAAGGAAGTGTATGTGCTAGTGGATGCTGATGATGCTGGAGAAAAGTTAAGGAAACAATTTCGAAAAGAATTTCCGCAAGCAGAGCATATTTATATCGATCGCTCATACCGAGAAGTGGCAACTGCGCCGTCTTCACACTTAGCAAATGTATTATGGGGAGCTGACATTGACGTCTATACAGAATATTTACGGTAAGGAATGATAGAAGTGATTGACTGGACAGGAGCCGAGGCTACAGCCCTAATAGAAAACGAAGAAAAAACAGTGTTATATGTATATACTCCGATGTGTGGAACATGTCAATTAGCAAAAAAGATGTTAACGGTTGTTGAGCTGACAATTGAGGATCTGAAAATTGGGATGTTAGATTTAAATTATGCTCCGCATTTAGCGAAAGAGTATGGAATTGAAAGTGTACCGTGTTTACTTGTTTTTGAAAATGGGACACTCATGAAGAAGATATATGCATTTCATTCGGTTGAATATTTATATACGGAATTAAAGTAGGCGGCAAAGTTTTTGCCGCCTCGACATATTTCTTGGGAAATATGTCGAGATGCAGGGTAGGTACAGTATTTGTCGAGCGAAAATAACAGGATTGCTCTTTAGTGAGAGGGAATGGTATGTAATAGAAAGTGATATGAAGGATGTGATTTAGGGTGAAATTATATTCTTTGCTGCAATCATTTGTAAATTACGCTAACGGTCAATACCATTTAGAACCACTTCTAAGACAAGGAGAAAGAATTGTTAATTTCCGTTTTGGAGATGAATGTTGTTCGTTACAAATTTCAAGAGATTATATAGAGCTGTTGCAAGAGGAAAGAGGAACGGAGCAAATCGTTTGTGTTGATGAAGAAGATGTAAAACAATTGGTGAACGGCAATGTACGATTGCAAATGTTAATGAACGATGGACGTGTACAATATTCGGGAACGTATCGAACGATGCTATTAGTCGAGTCGATGTTTCATATATGTAAACCGATGTCAGTAGGTGCTTAAAATTCTGAAGTTTCATTTTTTGCAAAAATTTCTGTTGACATGGTGTGTGGATATTGATACAATTCAATTCATAAAATATAGACAATTTCATAAATTACAAATCAGACGAAAATGTAATCTGATTTCTCTTATCAAGAGAGGTGGAGGGACTGTGCCCTGTGAAGCCCGGCAACCGTCAACTTATGTTGAAATGGTGCCAATTCCTGCAAAGCAAATGCTTTGAGAGATGAGAGAGAGGGATAATGTTGTTATATACGCATATAAACCTTTCTGCTTCTCTAAAGCAGAAAGGTTTTTTTATTGTTTGAATGTGGAGGACATTCAAATAATAAAAGTAGTGATAACGGTGGACTACACGCATTACAAATAAAAAATTGCGGAGTCGATCTAAAATCTAGCTTCAGCGGCTAGAACAGTCGGTCGTTT
The DNA here is from genome assembly GCF_008368905.1 of Bacillus sp. SH5-2. Classification (NCBI taxonomy): domain Bacteria; kingdom Bacillati; phylum Bacillota; class Bacilli; order Caryophanales; family Bacillaceae; genus Bacillus; species Bacillus sp. SH5-2. The sequence goes on along the minus strand of NZ_QOSD01000017.1, from coordinate 75,779 downwards.
CATCCCTTCCTATGAGGCAAAAAGCGCCTCTACGTCAGGGATTCGGGCGTCCTTTTGTTCTAAACGAGCCGCTTGCGCTTTTTATTTAAAAAAGGGGTGAACATCATGATCTTATTAGAAAATGTAAAGAAAATATATAAAGCAAAAAGCGGTGATGTCACTGCTGTAGATAATGCCAATTTAAAAATAGATAAAGGTGAAATATTTGGTGTTATCGGATATAGTGGCGCTGGAAAAAGTTCTTTAATTAGATTGTTCAATCAGCTGGAGAAACCAACTTCTGGCCAAATTACAATTGCAAATCGTGTCATTTCAGCAATTACAGGAAGCGAACTTCGTAAGGCAAGGCAAGAAATCGGAATGATTTTTCAGCACTTCAACTTACTTTGGTCACGAACTGTACGTGAAAATATTGCATTTCCACTTGAGATTGCAGGCGTCGATAAGGAAAAGAGAAGAAAACGTGTTGATGAGTTAATTCATCTTGTTGGATTAGAAGGAAGAGGAGATGCGTATCCATCTCAGCTGAGCGGAGGGCAAAAGCAACGCGTTGGTATTGCAAGAGCATTAGCTAACAATCCGCAAGTACTTTTATGTGATGAAGCGACGTCAGCTCTTGATCCAGAAACGACAGATCAAATTTTAGATTTATTATTAGATATTAATAAGCGTCTCGGTTTAACAATTGTACTTATTACACATGAGATGCATGTAATTCGAAAGATTTGTAATCGCGTTGCGGTAATGGAGAGAGGAAAGATTGTAGAAACGGGTCCAGTACTTGACGTATTCCGTAATCCGCAGCAGGACATTACGAAACGCTTTGTACAACAGTTAACGGATTCTGAAGATACAAATGAAACGATTGAAAGTTTAATTGAAAAATATCCAGATGGAAAAGTAATTCGCTTGCAGTTTATCGGTGAGGCTGTAGAAAGACCAGTGCTTCAAAGATTAATGCAGCGCAGTGATATAGAAGTAAGCATTTTGCAGGGCAATATCGCACAAACGAATAATGGCTCTTACGGTAGTTTAGTCGTTCATTTAAATGGTGAGGAAACAGCGATCCAGCAAGCAATAGAAGGAATTCATCAAGATCAAGTAGAGCTGGAGGTGATTGCACATGGATAAGTTACTCACAAATGTTGATTGGAATCAAATGTTAGAAGCAACTGGAGAAACGTTATATATGACGGCAATCGCAGCTCTTGCCACATTTGTTTTAGGACTCATTTTAGGATTGTTACTCTTTATGACAGCGAAAGATAATTTATGGGAAAACAAAGCGGTTAACACGGCAATTGGAGCGTTCGTAAACATATTCCGTTCTATACCGTTCATCATTTTAATCATTTTATTAATCCCATTCACGAAGATTCTGCTTGGAACAATTCTTGGAGCGAGTGCTGCTTTGCCAGCTTTAATCATCGGAGCGGCACCATTTTATGCAAGAATGGTTGAAATTGCACTTCGCGAAATTGATAAAGGTGTAATTGAAGCTTCAAAAGCAATGGGGGCAAAAACGAGCACAATTATTTTAAAAGTATTGATTCCAGAATCGTTACCAGCATTAGTATCTGGTATTACGGTTACGACAATTGCTTTAGTAGGCTATACAGCAATGGCGGGAGTTGTTGGTGCTGGTGGCCTTGGAACACTTGCTTATTTAGAAGGATTCCAACGAGGAAATAACGATGTAACAATCGTTGCGACAATTTGTGTATTACTAGTTGTATTTTTCATTCAGTGGATTGGTGATCGTGTAACGACTCGAATAGATAAACGATAATAAAAAACGGGAGGATGTTTCAAATGAAAAAGTTATTACTTACAGCACTTATTACAACTTCAATTTTTGGGTTAGCTGCTTGTGGCGGGAAAGATAAAGATGAAAAGAAACTTGTTGTTGGTGCTTCTAACGTACCGCACGCTGAAATTTTAGAAAAGGCAAAACCGTTACTTGAGAAAAAAGGAATTGAATTAGAAGTGAAAAAATTCCAAGATTACGTGTTGCCAAATAAAGCGTTAGCGGATAAGGAAATTGATGCGAACTACTTCCAGCACATTCCGTATTTAGAAAAAGAAATTAAAGATAAAAAATATGATTTTGAAGTAGCAGGAAAAATTCATTTAGAACCAATTGGCGTATACTCTCAAAAATATAAGAGCTTAAAAGAGCTTCCAGACGGAGCGACAATTATTATGAGTAATTCTGTTGCTGACCATGGACGTGGTTTAGCAATTTTACAAAAAGAAGGCATTTTAAAAATTAAAGATGGAGTAGATCCGGTTAAAGCAACTCCAAAAGATATCGCGGATAATCCGAAAAACTTAAAATTCAAAACAGATATTGAGCCTGGTTTATTACCGCAAGTGTATAACAATAAAGAGGGCGATGCTGTTTTAATTAACTCGAACTATGCAATTGATGCGAAGTTAAATCCAGAAAAAGATGCAATTGCGATTGAAAGTAATGATTCACCATACGCAAACGTAGTAGCTGTTCGTAAAGGCGATAAAGATAAAAAAGAAATTAAAGCTCTTGTAGAAGTATTACATTCTAAAGAAATTGAAGACTTCATTAATAAAGAATATAAAGGGGCAGTTGTTCCTGTAAAAGAATAATTGCTGTGAAAGGGCTGGTGTATGCCGGCCCTTTTTATAACTACATAACTATAAGGGAGAAGGGGACATCATATGAAAAAGATTCTATTGTCAGTTGTTACAGCGCTGTCTGTATTTACATTAGCTGCTTGCGGAGGGAAAGAGGAGAATAAGCTTGTTGTGGGAGCTTCTAACGTGCCGCACGCTGTTATTTTAGAAAAGGCACAGCCGATATTAGAGAAAAAGGGTATTAAATTAGAAATTAAAAAATTCCAAGATTATGTGTTGCCGAATAAAGCGTTAGCGGATAAGGAAATTGATGCGAACTACTTCCAGCACATTCCGTATTTAGATAAAGAAATTCAAGAAAAAGGATATAAAATTGTAAACGCAGGAAAAATCCATTTAGAGCCAATGGGTATTTATTCTAAGAAATATAAAAGCTTAAAAGACTTACCAGATGGCGGGACAGTGATTATGAGTAATAACGTAGCGGAGCGTGGCCGTATGCTAGCACTGTTACAAAAAGGCGGCGTTATTAAATTAAAAGACGGAGTAGATGTTGTTAAAGCAACAGTAAAAGATGTTGTAGAAAACCCGAAAAACTTAAAGTTTAAAACAGATGTTGAGCCTGGACTTTCACCGAAGCTATATGAAAATAATGAGGGAGACGCTTTATTTATTAATTCAAACTATGCAATTGATGCGAAATTAAATCCAACAAAGGATGCAATTGCCATTGAAGGATCAGACTCTCCGTATGCAAATATTATTGCAGTTCGTAAAGGTGACGAGAAGAAAAAAGAAATTAAAGAGCTAGTAGAAGTACTGCATTCAAAAGAAATTCAAGATTTTATTAATAAAGAATATAAAGGTGCTGTACTTCCAGTAAGTGAATAAATATAAGGAAAGGACTGGAAAATTACCAGTCCTTTTTTCTTTATATAAATAAGAAGAAAGGTGTATCATAGAAAGATGTGAAGGAAATACTTATATACATTTGTGAAAAAATTGTTACTTTTTTTCGTCGTTTGCGATATCATTTTATTTGATATAAAATTAGAATGAGAATAAAATGAGAATATGAACGTTTTAGGAATTTTTAAAATGTATATATAGGATTAATGGAGGTATTGAGATGGCTGGTTCTACATTAACGGTTAAAGACTTACACGTATCAATTGATGGCAAAGAAATTTTAAAAGGTGTAAACCTTGAAGTAAAAGGTGGAGAAATCCACGCAATTATGGGACCTAACGGAACAGGTAAATCAACTTTATCTTCTGCAATTATGGGTCACCCAAAGTATGAAGTAACAGAAGGTAGCATCATCATCGACGGTGAAGATGTATTAGAAATGGAAGTAGACGAGCGCGCGCAAGCAGGTCTATTCCTAGCAATGCAATATCCAAGTGAAATTAGCGGAGTAACAAACGCTGACTTCTTACGTTCTGCAATTAACGCACGTCGTGAAGAAGGCGATGAAATTTCTCTTATGAAATTTATCCGTACTTTAGATAAAAACATGGAATTCCTAGAAATGGATCCAGAAATGGCACAACGTTACTTAAACGAAGGTTTCTCTGGTGGAGAGAAAAAACGTAACGAAATTCTTCAATTAATGATGATTGAGCCAAAAATCGCAATCTTAGACGAAATCGACTCAGGTCTTGATATCGATGCATTAAAAGTTGTATCTAAAGGTATTAACGAAATGCGCGGTGAAGAGTTCGGTTGCCTAATGATTACGCATTACCAACGTTTATTAAACTACATCACTCCAGACTTCGTTCACGTTATGATGAACGGTCGTATCGTTAAATCTGGTGGTCCTGAGCTTGCACAACGTCTAGAAGCTGAAGGTTATGACTGGATTAAAAAAGAATTAGGTATTGAAGACGAAACAACAGAGCAAGAAGCGTAAGAGAGGAGCATAAACATGACAATCGGTACATTACCTTTCGATCAAGAAACAATCCGTCAACGCGCAAGCGAAGTAAACGAAGCTGCTTGGTTGACTGAGTTCCGCTTACAAGCTCTTGCACAAGCAACTGAACTTCCAATGCCAACGCCTGATAAAACGAAAATTGAAAAATGGGACTTTATCGGAAAAGGCGACGCTGCTAAGCAAGAGCCTGTAAGTTCTTTAACAGAGCTTCCAGAAGCAGTGAAAAATTTAATCGATGAAAATAACAGCGTATTAGTGCAACGTACTGGTACAACTGCATTCGTTTCTTTAGCAGACGAAGCAAAAGAAAAAGGTGTTATTTTTACAGATATCGTAACAGCTGCAACTGAGCATGCTGAACTAGTACAAAAGTACTTAATGAAAGACGGCGTGAAGGTAGACGAGCATCGTCTAACTGCACTTCATGCTGCATTAATCAACGGCGGTGCATTCGTATATGTTCCGAAAAACGTTGTTCTTGAAACTCCACTTCAAGCTGTATTCTTAGTAGACGGCGAAGAAGCTAACGTATATAACCACGTATTATTCGTAGCTGATGCGAACAGTACTGCAACTTATGTAGAAAACTACGTTGCAAATGAAAATGCTAAAGGTATTGCAAATATCGTAGCAGAAGTAATCGTGGAACAAGGCGCACAAGTGAAATTCGGTGCGGTTGATCTATTAGCAAAAGACGTAACAACTTACGTTAACCGCCGCGGCACAGTAGGACGCGACGGCCGTATTGATTGGGCTCTAGGCCTTATGAATGACGGAAACACAATTTCAGAGAACGTTACAAACTTAATGGGCGACGGTTCATATGCTGATACGAAAACAGTAACAATTGGCCGTGGTAACCAAACACAAAACTTTACAACTAAAGTTGTTCACTTCGGTAAACACTCTGAAGGTTGGATTTTAAAACACGGTGTACAAAAAGATAGTGCAACATCTATCTTTAACGGAATTGGTAAGATTGAGCACGGTGCATCTAAATCAAATGCACAACAATCTTCTCGCGTTCTTATGTTAGATGAGAAAGCTCGTGGGGATGCAAACCCAATTCTTTTAATTGACGAAGATGATGTAATGGCAGGTCACGCAGCTTCAGTAGGTCGCGTAGATCCAGTCCAACTATACTACCTAATGAGCCGTGGTATTCCAAAACGCGAAGCAGAACGTTTAGTCATCCATGGATTCTTAGCACCTGTAGTTAATGAGCTTCCAATTGAAGGAGTAAAGGCACAGCTTGTTGAGGTAATTGAAAGGAAAGTTCGCTAATGAATATTCATGAAATACGCAAACAGTTTCCAATTCTTGATCAAAAAGTGAACGGCAAACAACTTGTTTATTTCGATAGTGCAGCAACTTCTCAAAAACCAATTCAAGTCATTGAAACGTTAGAACGTTACTATAAAGAATACAATTCTAACGTGCATCGCGGTGTTCATACGCTCGGTACGAAAGCTACCGACGCGTATGAAGGTGCACGTGAGAAAGTTCGCAAGTTCATCAATGCGAAATCAATGGAAGAGATTATTTTCACGCGCGGTACGACAACTGCATTAAATACAGTAGCGGCTAGCTATGGTCTTGAAAATGTAAAAGAAGGCGATGAAATCGTTATTTCTTACATGGAGCACCATAGTAACATCATTCCGTGGCAGCAAGTTGCGAAGAAAACAGGTGCAACTTTAAAATACCTTCCGCTTCAACCAGACGGTACAATTTCTTTAGAAGATGTTCGTCAAACAGTTACACCGAATACAAAAATCGTTTCTATTATGCAAGTATCAAACGTACTTGGAACGATTAACCCTGTAAAAGAAATCGGAGCAATCGCACATGAAAATGGCGCAATTATGGTCGTTGACGGTGCACAAAGTACACCTCACATGAAAGTGGATGTACAAGATTTAAACTGTGATTTCTACGCACTATCTGCTCATAAGATGTGCGGACCTACAGGTATCGGCGTATTATATGGTAAAAAAGAATTGCTGAACAATATGGAGCCAATTGAATTTGGTGGTGAAATGATTGATTTCGTAGATTTACAAGAATCTACTTGGAAAGAGCTTCCGTGGAAGTTCGAAGCAGGTACACCGATTATCGGTAATGCAATCGGACTTGGTGCGGCAATTGATTTCCTAGAAGAAATCGGTCTTCATAATATTGAAAAGCATGAGCATGAATTAGCGCAATACGCTCTAGAAAGACTATCAGAAGTAGATGGCGTTACAATTTATGGTCCAAAGCATCGCGCTGGTCTTGTTACATTTAATATTGAAGACGTACATCCTCATGATGTAGCGACAGTATTAGATGTAGAAGGTATTGCGGTTCGCGCAGGACACCACTGTGCACAACCGCTTATGAAGTGGCTGAAGGCTTCTTCAACAGCACGTGCGAGCTTCTATTTATATAATACAAAAGAAGAAATTGATACATTTGTTGAATCGCTAATCAAGACAAAGGAGTATTTCACAAATGTCATTTAATAATTTAGATACGTTATATCGTCAAGTTATTATGGATCATTACAAAAATCCTCGTAACCATGGCGTGTTAGAAGATAGTGTTACAGTTAACTTGAACAATCCAACTTGCGGCGATCGTATTCAACTTACGATGAAAGTAGAAGAAGGTATTGTGCAAGAAGCGAAGTTTGAAGGAGAAGGATGTTCTATCTCAATGTCTTCAGCTTCAATGATGACACAAGCAGTAAAAGGTAAGAAAATTGAAGAGGCGCTTCAGCTTTCTAAAATTTTCTCTGACATGATGCTAGGAAAAGAGTACGATGACAGCATCGATTTAGGAGATATTGAAGCATTACAAGGCGTATGTAAGTTCCCTGCACGTATTAAATGTGCAACATTAGCGTGGAAAGCGTTAGAAAAGGGCTTAAACGAAGACAAGTAATGTTAAAGGTTCCTAAAAACGAGGTTATCTAAGGAGGGACACACCAACATGGCGAAGCAACTGCCAGATATCGGCGATTATAAATATGGTTTCAAAGACAAAGACGTTTCGATTTTCCGTGCTGGACGCGGTTTAACAAAAGAAATCGTTGAAGAGATTTCACGTATGAAAGAAGAACCACAGTGGATGTTAGACTTCCGTTTAAAATCACTGGATAAATTCTACGAAATGCCAATGCCACAATGGGGCGGCGACTTAAACGACTTAGATTTCGATGAAATTACGTACTACGTAAAACCATCTGAGAAATCTGAGAAGTCTTGGGATGAAGTACCTGATGAAATTAAAGCGACATTTGATAAATTAGGTATTCCAGAAGCAGAGCAAAAATATTTAGCTGGTGTATCTGCACAGTACGAATCTGAAGTTGTTTACCACAACATGAAGGAAGACCTAGAAGCTCTAGGAATCGTATTTAAAGATACAGACAGCGCATTAAAAGAGAACGAAGATATTTTCCGTGAGCATTTCGGAAAAGTAATCCCACCAACAGACAACAAATTCTCTGCATTAAACTCTGCAGTTTGGTCTGGTGGATCATTCATCTACGTTCCAAAAGGTGTGAAAGTTGATACACCACTTCAAGCGTATTTCCGTATTAACTCTGAAAATATGGGACAATTCGAGCGTACGCTTATCATCGTAGACGAAGGCGCACACGTACACTACGTAGAAGGTTGTACAGCACCTGTTTACACTACTAACTCACTTCACAGTGCGGTAGTAGAAATCATCATTAAGAAAGATGCATATTGCCGTTATACAACAATCCAAAACTGGGCGAACAACGTATACAACCTAGTTACAAAACGTGCGGTTTGTGAAGAAAACGCAACGATGGAATGGATTGACGGTAACATCGGATCTAAATTAACGATGAAATACCCAGCAGTTATCTTAAAAGGCGAAGGCGCTCGTGGTTTAACATTATCTATCGCGATTGCTGGTAAAGGCCAACACCAAGATGCTGGTGCGAAAATGATTCACTTAGCACCAAACACGTCTTCAACAATCGTTTCTAAATCGATTGCGAAGCATGGTGGTAAAGTAACTTACCGTGGTATCGTACACTTCGGACCAAAAGCGAAAAACTCTCGCTCTAACATCGAGTGTGACACGTTAATCATGGATAACCAATCTACATCTGATACAATTCCTTACAACGAAATCAAAAACGATTACGTTTCACTTGAGCACGAAGCGAAAGTATCAAAAGTATCAGAAGAACAATTATTCTACCTAATGAGCCGCGGTATTTCTGAGCAAGAAGCTACAGAAATGATCGTAATGGGCTTCATCGAGCCATTCACTCGCGAACTTCCAATGGAATACGCAGTTGAAATGAACCGTCTAATCAAGTTTGAGATGGAAGGTTCTATCGGTTAAACCTTTATGTACAAGGGGAATCGAAGGCTAGGGGAGCGAAAATAGCCCCTTGCCTCGATTTTATTATTTCATATAGTCGACATACATTTGCATGGAATCAGCTTCGATTTTCTTGGTGATATGCAAATATGTGTCGGCTTTTATTTTTATTAAAGTATGTCCAAGACGTTCAGAAACGTATTTGATATTTGCTCTGCTCCAATTCATGCTTCTTTCTTAGTATTAACTCCACCTCTTTACTTTTCTCTACGCTTTCTATTTTGGTTATAGTAACGAATTCTATATTCCTACTTATTACCACATTTGCGGAAGGTAGCCGTAATCATCTCCCTTTTCTCCTCCTAATTTTTTCCTTTTGTTGTATAATTAAAATAAGGAAAAAATTCCTGAATTTAAAAATTGAAAAAGAAGGATGGGGGAGTTATTATGACACATTCAAATCAGAAAAAAGCACATGGTCTTAAAGGGCTAGGAGAAAAGTTAAACCCAACTATCTATCAAGTAAGATTCATAAACTTGGATGCCCCAATTCAATTTGAGTCGTTCCCTAAATTAAAGGAATTAGGGGATTGGTTGGATACTTCAACGCAAATATGGTCGTGCCATTCACCTATGTACAAGTACAACAGAGGAGAGTTTGAAAAGCAGTTTTTTGAAATTACAAAATTAACAGTTGATAATGTAATAATATCTATTGGTGGTATCGGATTTAACTTCATGTCACCAGGATGGAGAGATTCTCTCTAGAATGCTCGTTTTTATACTTTTAGTGCTGCACAGTTTGTTCTTAATGTGCTTTAAAATATTTGGTACTACATCAAGAGAGTGGACAAACCCTTCTACCGCATTTTCGTTTGTTGAACTTTCCAAAATTTAATCTAGAGTGAGGATAAATACCATATTGAAAAAGTTATGCTCTCAATTTGTCCTCAAAAGCATGAAAACCTATGAAATATTACGAAAAGTACCTACGCAAATCTTTTAATTTATAAGGAATTTGCATAGGGATGAACCTTGAATTAAAAAATTTTGAGATGGAAAGTTCTATTGGATAATATATGTATGAAGAAAGTGCCCTGCTGTGCAGGGCACTTTCTTTATGTTGTGTGAGCTCGTGCCGGATCGAGATGAGACGGGAAGAGAAGATGATACCCGGGCGGGTGTTCAACTAAATATATCAACGATTTTTCAAATATATCGACCACAACTCGGAATATATCAGCGATTATTTCAATATATCGACGATTCGACAAGAAATATCGACTTATCAACAAATTATGACATAGCGGAGCGGGCAAATACCCTTTAATATTTAGATAAAAGAGGAGCACCTATACATAAAGCGGCCAACTTGAAGTAAGTGGGGCAAAGATACTGACAAATCCAGTGAAAAATCTCCAAAGAACGCACTAATTATCTATCATGAATCCACCAAATAAACTTTCCGACAAATCCATCTTACCCTATCCAACTCCACCAACTAAAAAAAAGAAAGTTTCTCATATGAAAAGGGCAATCTTTTGCTTTTTCTCATAATGCGAGTACAATGTAAAATAGCAAGAAAAGACGAAAAGTATTTACAGGATTATTGCGTACGTGTAGCGTAAATGGCAGTAAGGAACTGAGAGGAGGTTTTTTCTCTGAATATAAATAAAGAAACAATCATCCACCTTTATCATACAAACGATATACATAGTCATTTTGAAAATTGGCCGCAAATTTCTCGGTTTGTACAAGGAGAGAAAAAGCGAAGACAGGAAGCGGGAGAGACCGTTTTAACTGTAGATATCGGCGATCATGTGGATCGTTTTCATAGTATTTCGGAAGCGACGAATGGACTTGGTAATACGAAGCTTTTAAATGAGGCGTTATATGATTATGTAACGATCGGAAATAATGAAGGTATTACGTTAGCGAAGGAGCATTTGAATCGTCTATATGATGATGCTGGATTTGAGGTGCTCGTTGCGAATTTATTTGAAAAAGAAGGTATACGTCCAGCATGGGCAAAGCCTTATAAATTACATACAACGACAGATGGGATTACGATTGCTTTTATTGGATTAACGGTAGCATATCCCGAGTTTTATCAAATGTTAGACTGGCACATTGAAGATCCAATCGAGCATTTAGAATCCATTTTAGAAGAAGTGAAAGATGAGGCTCATATTACAGTTGTCCTTTCTCACCTTGGAAAAAGCATGGACGAGTATATGGCAGAGCATTATGATATAGATGTTATTTTAGGAGCACATACGCATCATTTATTTGAGCGAGGCGTTCTTGTGAATAATACTTTGCTTTGTTGTTGTGAAAAGTGGGGACGTTACGTTGGTCACGTGCAGCTTACTGTGGATAAAGAGACGAAGAAGCTGTTGAAAAAGGACGGTAGAGCGATTAAGACAGAACGGTTAGGTGCTTATAGCAAACCGTTATCCACAATTGAAGTGCTGCAGGAGGAAAGTAAACATATAATGGCAGAGCCTGTCGTTCATTTAAAAGAATCATTACCGGTTGATTGGTTTCAGGAGACGACGTTTGCGCACATGTTAGCAAATGCACTGAAAACATGGTGCGGTGCAGAGATTGGAATGGTGAACGCTGGTGTACTTCTTGAAGGATTAGAAGAAGGTGTTGTGACGCGCGGAGATATTCACAGAATTTGTCCACATCCGATTAATCCATGTTTATTAAAAGTGCCAGGGAAAACGCTAAGAGAAGTTATTTTGAAAGCACGCCGCCCGAATATGGAGAATCTTGAGGTGAAAGGATTCGGATTTCGTGGAAAAGTAATGGGGAAAATGATTTACGCTGGTGTAGAAGTCATTCCAGACACGATTCCTGGGAATAAAATTTTACTGGAAGATGTATTAGTTAATGGGGAATCGCTGGAGTTAGATCGTATATATACGGTAGGAACGATTGATATGTTTACATTCGGATACTTATACCCAGAGCTATCCACACTTTCTGACAAACAATATTATATGCCAGAATTACTTCGAGATGTGTTAACAGACGTGTTAATAACTCATACATCTTCCGTCAAACTATAGGCTAGTTAACTTGTAACACTCATTTTTCTCTTGTCATACAGATAAGAAAGAGAGGAGTGTGAACTATGGTTAATGTGGAGCCAATTATAATCGATAATTATACGTTTATTGCGGTTAGCGTAAAACTTCCAAAGACAAATTTGCTAGCTGTAATGAGCGATAAAGGATATATTATGTGCGGTGCATTAGATGTAGGTCTTTTAAATGAGAAGTTAGGTGATCGAGGAATTATTGCTGGCCGTGCGGTTGGTGTAAGAACGATTGAACAACTTCTTGAAGCACCGCTAGAATCAGTAACGATTGAAGCCGAAGCTTTAGGTATTACGGCTGGCACAATCGGAAAAGAAGCATTATTAAAAATGAGATAAGCATATATCGTCCCTCCTTCTTGCATAGAAATGATATAAGAAGGAGGTTTTTTTTATGAGTATATTTCGTTCGAAAAATTCGCGGTTTCGAAGGGGACCTATTTCCTTTCGGCACATACTGCTTATGTCGTTTATTCTTTTTGTCATATTACTCGTGCAAGGATTATGGATTGTGAATAGCAGTATTCAGCCGACATTAATTAAATATGGAGAAGTAGAGACGCATAAAATGGCGACAGCGGTTATGACGAAGGCAGTAAAAGACAGAATTAATGAAGGGTTCGATGTCGATTCGTTAATGAAAGTACAAAATGATAAAAACGGGAAAGTATCCACAATTAATTTAAATACAAAGCAAGTAAATGAAATCGTAACGTCAACGACCACGTACATAGAAAAATATTTACAGCAAGTAGAGCAAGGCAATTTAAAGGAGCTAGGTCTTTCTGAAAAAAATGGGGCAACGATGTCGGTTCCTTTTGGGCGTGTAACGGATAATGCGCTTCTTGGAAATATAGGACCAAATATTCCAATTGATTTCACTACCATTGGTCATGTGAATACGGATATTAAACAAAAAATTGAGCCACATGGGATTAATACGACAGCGATTCAAATTGTTATGGAGATGGAAGTAACATTGCAGGTGATTATTCCATTTCATACGAAAGAAATAAAGGTGAAACAAGATGTCCCGATTGCAACGCGTATCGTTCAAGGAGAAGTGCCTACTTATTACGGAAGTGGAAGTGTTGTTGTACCAGATAAGAAGAAAACGGATAGTTAGCCATAAATAAAAAATAACCGTAGCAGTGTGCTACGGTTATCGTTTTGTATTCGCGCGTTCTTTTCGTTCCCACAGACTTAAATGCATATATGGATCGAAAGCCCATTCTGAATAACCATTGTCTTTATACATGCCGAAATGTAAGTGAGGTGGGAATTTTCCAGCAGTGCCAGGAGGACCGTAACCGGTGCTACCAACAAATCCGATTACTTTTCCGGGCTCGACAATTTGTCCAAGCTGTATTTCTTTTGAGAACCCGCCTAAATGAGCGTAATAATGGTAATTGTTATGCAGGTCGCGAATACCGATGCGCCATCCGCCAAGACGGTTCCAGCCTTTTGTTTCAATGATGCCATAGCAAGTGGATCTTACTGGTACGCCATAGCCTGCAAAAATATCGGTTCCTTCATGAACTCGTCTCCCGCCAAAACTTCTTCCAGCACCGAAAGTACTACGGTAGCTATGGTCACTGCGAATCGGGAGAGGGAAAGCATTTCCTTCTAGATTAATACGTCCATACTGTTTATAAATTTGGGCGTATTCGGTAATTAAATCGACTGTTTTTGCACGTCTATAATATTCCCAGAGCATGATTTTGATACGTTCTTCTGACGTTCCTTGTTTCTTTAAAATTGTTGCTGCTGTATGCAGAAGATCACGGTCGTTATTTGCGTTTGCAAATCCATCTTTGTCACCATCTAAACCCAACCCGCCAAATAAAGAAATTGCGTGGGGGAGAGTATCGTTATCATTAACTGGTCCAGCCCATATTTCTGGTTTGAAATACAGGGAAATGATGGCATCTGGTTTTTTCGGAATATCTTTTCTTACGCTCCGTATATTTCTTTCATATTGATCCATTGCAGCTAAGTAATACCACGGAATGCCTGAAGATTGCTCGGTTTCTTTATATAGTGCCATGCGCTTTTCGTAAATGCTTTGCTGATTATCTTCACCGTAAGCGATGTTTTGGTGGAGAAGAAAGCAAATTGAAAGCAAAAGAGAAATTTTTCGAAGCATGAAATAGACTCCTTTCACAACATCACTCTTTTTAGTGTGGGATATACGGAGTATTTCATTATAGGGAACGATTGGAAAAAATCTTAGAATCTTCATTTGAGCAAATCGCTTTCATACGTTAGAATAGATATGTTACATTGAAAGAAGCGAACACGGTAAACTATTTCATATTGTGCGGAGTTGATAACCATGACAAAACAAACAGAATATAAGCGCAAGCCCGAATGGTTGAAAATTAAGTTAAACACGAATGAAAACTATACAGGCTTAAAGAAAATGATGCGTTCTAAGAATCTTCATACAGTTTGTGAAGAAGCAAAATGTCCGAATATTCATGAATGCTGGGCTGTAAGAAAAACAGCAACATTTATGATTTTAGGTGCGGTTTGTACACGTGCTTGTCGTTTTTGTGCGGTTAAAACAGGCTTACCAACTGAGCTTGATTTACAAGAACCAGAACGCGTAGCAGATTCTGTAGTACAAATGGGCTTAAAGCACGTTGTTATAACAGCGGTTGCACGTGATGATTTAAAAGACGGGGGAGCAGCTGTTTTTGCTGAAACAGTACGCGCTGTACGTCGTAAAAATCCATTTACGTCAATCGAAGTATTACCATCTGATATGGGTGGAGTAGAAGAAAACTTAAAAATGTTAATGGATGCAAAACCAGATATTTTAAACCATAACATTGAAACGGTACGTCGATTATCTGACCGAGTTCGCGCTAGAGCAAAATATGACCGTTCATTAGAGTTTTTACGTCGAGCGAAAGAAATGCAGCCTGATATTCCAACTAAATCGAGCATTATGGTGGGCTTAGGTGAAACGAGAGAAGATTTAATTGAAGCAATGGATGACTTACGTGCAAACAATGTGGATATTTTAACTCTTGGACAATACCTACAACCATCTAAGAAGCATTTACCAGTTCTTAAATATTACCCACCAGCAGAATTTGCAGAGCTTAAAGAAATTGCACTTAGCAAAGGCTTTAGCCACTGTGAAGCTGGTCCACTTGTGCGTTCTTCTTACCATGCGGACGAGCAGGTTCGTTCTGCAAAAGAAAAAACAGCAGAAGCAAAATAATGAAAAAAAGAGAGCCGATCATTGGCTCTCTTTTTGTTTATATTCTAAAACAGTATTCGGGCATGTTAATAAGATTTTCTTTAATTCCTCTGTGGATAATTCAATTGTAAATTCAGGTACACCAGGTGTAATTAAAATTTTATCGTAAGCATAAATCGCACGATCCACAATAATCGTTACATGTTGTGAATAACCGAAAGGAGCGACACATCCTGGCGTACAGCCAGTTTCTTCTCTGAGCTCATCAGGAGAACAGAGAGATAAGCTTTCTTCTGTTATTTCTTTCATCTCTCCTCGGTTGAGTCTTGAGCCCTCTAACGTAAAAAATACGTAATAATCTCCAGACTTTGATTTTAAAAATAAGCTTTTACTTGGAGTACCTCGTAAGCCAAGCCTTTCCCGTACAATACGATCTGTCTCATAATCGAGTACTGGTTCGTGTTCGAATTTTTCATAAGAAACATTTGTTTTATGTAGTAAAGCAAGTACATCTTCGTACATATGGAGCGCTACCCCTTTCTATTGTTAGTACAGTCTCTTCTCGCGGCGTCAACTGAATGCTTCGGAAAGGGATATTACTTGGATGGCACGTCCCATAAGCGTTTTATGATAGATTGTTCATCTAGTATAATTTCGTAAATATCCGGATTGGTTAAAGTTTTCCATTCATGAAAGCCAATGGAATGATCAAAGTGCTTTAAAATTAATGTAAGTAAGTTGCCATGTGTAACGAGTAATGTTGTGTCATGCTCTAGTTTTAAAATGTCTTGGATAAGCGATATGGCACGGTCTGTTGCTTGTTTTGTTGACTCTCCGCCTGAGAAGGCAATATCTATGTTTGTAAAAGTGGATTCTAATTTTTGCAACCAATCATCCATTGGAACGTTGCTTAATATGCGTTCAGCTAGCCGTTCGTCTTCTTGGATAGATAAGTTAGCTTGAAGCGCATAGGGCCGAATGGAATCGATAGCTCGGACAAATGGGCTTGAAATAATATGGTTTATTTGTATGTGATTTTCTAAGAGGAATGTAGCAAGGGTGTTTGCTTGTTCTCTTCCTACGTTTGTTAATTCGGCATGACGTTCTTGGCCAGTTGCGGAACAATGTCGTATTACAATAAGTTTCTTCATAATTCATCCCCATCTTTCAAGTTGACGCTTATATACTTCGACAAATGCGGAAAAAATTCCTTTTTATTGGAAACGGCATATTGATTTATATATATGGAAAAGTAATGTGGATAATGAAAAATGAGGTGCCAGTATGAAAAAAATGATATGTATCGTATTCATGATTTGTTTTCTCATGCAATTATCCACAACATATGCAGAATCCAATCAAAAGTTCGATTATCCGAGCAATCGAAATAAGTCATTTGTAAATGAGGATGTTTTTTATAAACAGTTAGATAAGAAAATCTATAAAGAATACAACAATGCAGCATATAGTGTTCGTAAAAAAATTTCATTTAAAGAAGTGGCCGATGAGGAATTTATTTTTAGGCGAAAAACAGATGACGGCTGTCACAGTAAAATGACGATGGACGGTTCTTTCGTTCACCCTGATCGCCAAGTGTACTTTTTTGCTTCTTTTACTCAAAATGAGGTAGAAGAGTTTCATAAGTACATCGTTATAGATGCAGAAACAAAGAGGGAGCTGTAAGGAGGAGAAAGTTATCATCATTACGACAATCCTTATAAAGTGAAACTTTAATCAGTGGGGGATTTGTCCACTGATTATTAGTTGAACCAATCGGGCAGTTGACCTCTCACCTAACTTCTCTGAATTGGCCAAACTTTGAGGTGAGAGTCCTACTGCCCGTTAGTGCGGAGTAAAAAATAACCCACCAATTGGTGGGTTATTTTTTACTCCGGCACACTCATTAATTTCTCTTTCATTTTTCGAATAAGAATAACAGCACCAATTGTGAAGAGAAGGGTAATTCCTTCTGCAACAAAGATGTTGATTGTTTTCGTTTGGTAAAGTGCCGCGAAGAAGTCTACAAGTGCGTGGAATAGTATAGCGTACACAAGGAAGATATACTTCTTCTGTTTTACTGCGTATAAAACAAGCATTGTAAAGGCAATTTGCAGTACTAATGCCATAATTCTTTCTAGGCTACCAAGGAGGTATAGATAGGCAGGTTGCTGAATTAACATATCCTGTAGACGAGCGAGCTCTGGCATTTTTTCAACCATTTGAGCGAAGCTACCGTTGTTAATTGAGTTCGCAAATATAAGTGCTTGCAAAGCAGAGAATCCGCCGATTAAAATGGACTCTATTCCGCCATGACCAATTCCATAAGCGAAACCATCTTTATATTCTTGATATTTTTTTAGTAAGTAGTAAAAGGCAACGAAGCGTCCTAATTCTTCAAAAATACCAGCAGTTAATCCGCCGTATATTGCAAAAATAAATGGGTTTTCTAGAAATGGAGCTATCGCTGGATTTCCGCGCATAAATAGGTGGAATGGTGTTTCGAGAATTTGGGTAAATCCGATAAAGATAAGGACACCAACTCCAACGACTTTCCAACTAATATGATACTTTTTACGAAAATAAACGAGCGCAATAATTGGTACCAGAATCGAAAGAACAAGCTGAATTGTGATGCTGGCAATTACCGTATTTGAAACCATACTTTCACCGCTTTCTAATATATGTACATATCTATTATGCATGAAATGTGGGGGAGATGAAACTTTTAGCAATAAAATGAATTTACTTATTGACTCTAACGTTGCGTCATACTTTATCGTATGTACTAAGGGGGAGATACAAATGACAATGAGAGTAAAAGAAGTAGCTGATTTAGTTGGAATTAGTGTGCGCACACTGCATCATTACGATGAAATTGGATTGTTAACCCCAGACGAGACGACAGAATCTGGGTATCGTCTGTATTCCAATGAAAATTTAGAGACGCTGCAACAAATCTTATTTTTTAAAGAGCTAGGCTTCCCTTTGAAGAAAATTAAAGAAGTTATCATGAGTCCATCATTTGATCGCGAAGAAGCACTACAGCTTCATAAGAAAATGCTTCTTGAAAAGCGAGCCAGGTTAGATAAAGTGATTGCGACGATTGATAAAACCATTCAGCATACAAAAGGAGAGATTGAAATGACGAATAAAGAGAAATTTGAAGGATTCGATTTCAGCCATAACCCATATGAAGAAGAAGCACGTGAAAGATGGGGAGATACAGCTGTAGATAAAGCGAATGAATATGCGAAAGGCATGTCAAAAGAGAAGCAAGAAGAGTTTAATGATATTTATAGAAATTTAGCGGCGCTTAGACACGGAGCACCTGATTCTAAAGAGGCGCAGTCCGCTATTAAAGTATGGTACGATTATTTGCAAAACTTTGGTCACTATTCTTTAGATGCTTTTAAGGGACTTGGCCAAATGTACGTCGCGGATGAGCGCTTTACGAAAAATATCGATAAGTTCGGCGAAGGGTTAGCGCAGTTTATGTGTGATGCGATGGAGGTTTATGCGGATCGTAATAAAAAGTAAAAAAGGGTGGAGGTTATCTCCGCCCTTTTTTACTTTTTAATCATATCATTCAAAGTCTGGTTCTCGGTATTGTTCAAATGAGGATTTTTGCTCATTTCTCGTTTTAGCATGTCGAGGCTCTGTGTATATTCTGTATCATTTAATGCGCCAGATTGAAGCCCTTGAATTTGAGAAATCAACTTTTGGTCTGTTGATACATATGCTTTATAATAGCGAGGAACGATGGACAAAGCAGCTCTATATACTTGATCTGCTACGAGTTTCTGATCCGTTGTGTTTGCACGATATACGACGAACACTTCATCATCGGTAACAAGTGTAGCAGCGTTTGTAACGTCAGGAAGTTTGACTGTCATGCTTGTAATCATTTCAGCGACTTTCTCACGGTTAATGGCTCCTACTTGTTTGTTAGATACTTCATGCTTTTGCTTAGATGAATAGCCGACTCTTGTGAGCCGTGTATTTGTATTTTCCGTATGATACATGTCGTTTTTATTGGAAACAAGAACACGACTTCCTTCTTCGCGTTCCATTTCGGCTTTATTCGTTGATTGGCAGCCTGCAAATAAGGAAAGAGTGAGAAAGGAAAGTATAATTTGTTTTTTCACGATGTATCACCTCCTTCTTCATAGCATGTACTAATTTGCAATTTTTTGTATTTGAAATTGTTGGTTGTTATGCTTTGTGATACGATAAAAAGAAGAATGCTTAGAGAGGAAGTTAATAATGGAGCAAAAGCAAGAGCAAGAGATTCATGCTACGGTGAGCATCAATAATGTTCAGTACGAAGTAATTAAAAACTTTCGTGACGGTTTTAGTGAAGAAGCATTTAAAGAGCGCTATGCAGAAATTTTAAATAAATATGATTACATCGTTGGGGACTGGGGTTATGAGCAACTTAGATTGCGCGGATTCTTTGATGATAGTAACCAGCGTGCGACATATGATACGAAAATTAGTACGTTATCGGAGTATTTATACGAGTACTGTAACTTCGGTTGCGCACATTTTGTATTACGAAAAGTGAAGAAATAAAAAAATCCTCTTACGATTGTAAGAGGATTTTTTGCATATTCTCGCTTACAAACAAATCGAGATATGATCGCCTTCAGAAAGTATTGTATTTGGTTTCATTTGTTGTCCGTTCAATTGAATATCCCCGTTTTTAATTTTATCCACAATGCGTGTACGGCTCCAGTCGGAAATATATGTGGATAATGCTTTATCCATTCGGTGGGAACCGAAAACGATATCTAATACGATTGTGATTTCAATTATGCCACTTTCTTTATGCTGTGTAATGGAAATAGTAGTACTTGTTTCTGTTTGATCTTCATAGGGCATATCAACCGTTTCTACATGATCAGTAAATGATTTATAAATACGAAGCTTTTGATTCCACGTATGATCTTTCGGACATTTATAAATAGCAAAGCGGTATATGTTTTTTCCGTTGGCGTTATGCCTACGAATATTTGTGTCGGTAAATAGGGTAGTGCGTCTGCAATTTTTACAATACTTTTCGATTGTATTTTGCTCGTTTTCATATAAACTCCAAGAAAGTTGTACTTTCTGCATTTTCCTTCACCTCTTATATTAGTGGCAAAGGAACGTAATACAGCTATTTGGATGTCTTGTAGTATGAAGGCATGAGAAATAGACAAAAATAAAAGGAGATTCCCTTAGGAAGCTCCGTAAACATCATACTACAGATGCGTTACGCTCCTTTGTAATGGGAATGGGCAGACTACTCCCTTGAAAAAGCACGGTGCTTTTTTGAGAGTAATGCTATCCAATTGCTGGTCCATTACAAAGTAAATGTTGGCATACGTAGATAACGTCCTTTCTATCCAAATAGATTTATTCTTCATTATAACATAGAAGATTGAAAATTCAAAACTCTTGCGATGAAAAAACACCAGCTAAAAAGCTGGTGTTTGAGATAAATTATATAAGTTCAAATAAAAATGAGCGTAGTTCTTCTGCAATTTCTTCAGTCATAGAAAATGCGTGCTCTAAGTAGCCTGGTTCGTTTAAATCGTCAGTGCCGATGATTGCGAATTTATTACGCTGCATATCAAGGACAATTGTTTTACCGTAATGACGATCGGAGTATAATAGCGCTAAATCGTGACGCTCATTTTCTCCCATAAAGCTAACGAAACGAGTTTTTGTAGCGACAGTGTCGTCGTACAGAAAGAAACGTTCTTCCATACACATGGCTCCTTTTATTAAATATCTAAGTTTAAGTGTGGCTTGTGATCTAAATGGTGATGCGTTTTAATGAATCGTACTGTTCTTGTTTTGTAACGCATTACGATAGAGTATGTTTCAGCTAAATCTCCGCCTAGGAATTTCACGCCGTCTAATAACTCACCAGCAGATACACCAGTTGCTGAGAAGATTGCATCATCACCAGATACTAAGTCTTCTAGCATTAGAAGTTGACGAGGATCTTCTAGTCCCATTTCACGACAACGAGCTTCTTCTTCTTCGTTCATTGGAACTAAGCGAGCTTGCATTTCACCTTCAAGGCATTTTAATGCTGCTGCAGAAATAACGCCTTCTGGAGCGCCGCCGATACCTACGAATAAGTCGATACCTGTTCCAGGTAGTGCTGTTGCGATTGACGCACCAACATCACCGTCACCAAATAATTTTACGCGTGCACCTTTTGCACGAACACGGTCAATAATATCTTGATGACGTTCACGTTCTTGAACGATAACTGTTAGATCGCGAATCTTTTTATTGTTAGCTTCTGCTACAATTTCAATTGTTTTTTCAATTGGATCATCTAAGCTAATTTTACCAGCTGCTTTTGGACCAACCGCGATTTTTTCCATGTACATATCAGGAGCATGAAGAAGGTTTCCTTTATCTGCGATTGCGATAACTGCCATTGCATTTGCAAGACCTTTTGCAACGATGTTTGTACCTTCTAATGGGTCAACGGCGATATCTACCTCTGGACCGTTACCTGTTCCTAGTTCTTCACCAATATATAACATCGGTGCTTCATCAAGTTCTCCTTCACCAATTACAACTGTACCTGCCATGTTTACTGAATCGAACATATCACGCATTGCTGTAGTTGCTGCATCATCTGCTTCATTCTTCTTTCCGCGGCCCATCCACTGTGCGGATGCTAATGCTGCTGCTTCTGTTACACGGACAATTTCTAGTGCGAGTTCACGTTCCAAGATTCCATTCCTCCAATTTCAAAAATCATACAAATATAACTATAACAAATAACGGAGAAAAGGTGAATTCGAAAAATTGTCGATTTTTTCAGAAGAAAGCGTTACAATTAAAATGTAAATGCTTTAATTTCCAGGTAGGTGACATTCATGTATTTTGTAGACAGAAAGAAAATAGAACAAATGCTAGTATGTTTAGAACGAGCAACAAGTACATTTCAAGAGAAAAAGATATATGAAACCGAGTTTGAATTTTACGCATTAGAACGCATAGCTCATCTTATGATTGATTGTGTATTAGATGTAGGGAATGCGATGATTGATGGATTTATTATGCGCGATCCAGGAAGTTATGAAGATATTATCGATATTTTGATGGACGAGCGAGTGATAAATGCAGAAGAAGGACAAGGGATGAAAGAAGTGATTCTCCTTCGAAAAATGCTTACGCAAGATTATATTCAAATGAATCATGATGAATTATATAAGACGATTCAAAAACATATTGCAGTGGTAGAGAAATATCCAGCAAATATTCGCGGTTATTTAGAAAAGGAATTAGGACCTGTATCTGCATTTGTACCAGAATAATTATGCTTATAAGATCCCCAAGGTACCTTTTTGGGGATCTTATATTGTATGTGAGAAAGAAAAGGGAGATGGATGAAGTATGGGGGGAGCACGTACGACGAAAGACGAGATTGTCCAATTGTTGAAAGTAAAGGGAGAGCATACAGTAGCGGAACTAGCTGACGTTTTAGAGATTACAGAAATGGCGATTCGAAGACATTTAAGTAATCTTGAAAAAGAAGGACTTATTTATTCGAAGATGGTAAGACAACATGTTGGAAGACCAACTTATTTGTATGGATTAAGTGAAAAGGGAGAAGACACATTCCCAAAAGAATATAAGCAATTTGCAATTGATGTGTTAGAAGATTTAGCTCGAATGGGCGATGAAAGAATACTTCGTTACGTTTTAAAAGAGAGAACGAAGCGTATGGAAGAACAGTTGCAAAAGAGAGTGAGTAATCAAAAGAATTTAGCATATAAAGTGCAAGAGATAGCAGCAATGCAAGAGAGAAATGGTTATATGGTTCAAATAAAGAGAGATGGAGAGAACTCTTTCGTAATTGAAAAACAAAACTGTCCGTTAAAAGAAATTGCAGAGAGATTCCCGCAAGTATGTGAAGATGAAAAAGAGATGTATAATCGTTTATTTGCAGGGGCAGATGTAAAGACGCTAGCAAACATGTGCGAGGGCGATTGCAGTTGTTCTTATCAAGTAAAAGAGAAAAAATGAACGTTATGGGGCGCTTTAAGGTAAAGCGTTTTTTTCTTTTGGAAAAACGGGTAATATAAGAGTAGTATGATAGGTGAGAACGTTAGCATAGAAGGAGAGACATAATCGATGTATAAAGGTTACTTAATTGATTTAGATGGTACAATGTATCGCGGAGAAGAACAAATTGAAGAAGCAAGCGACTTCGTAAAAGCATTAGGAGAGCGCGGTATTCCGTATTTATTCGTTACGAATAATTCAACTCGCAAACCAGAACAAGTGGCAGAGAAGCTTGTTCGTTTCGATATTCCAGCGAAAGCGGAGCAAGTATTCACAACGAGTATGGCGACAGCGAACTTTATTTATGAACGTAAACAAGATGCAACTGTGTATATGATTGGTGAAGAAGGCTTGCATGATGCACTTGTGGAAAAAGGATTTGAACTTGTGGATGAAAATCCTGATTTCGTTGTTGTCGGTTTAGATCGTGATATTACATATGAAAAATTAGCAAAAGCATGTCTTGCTGTGCGTAACGGTGCAACATTTATTTCCACAAATGGGGATATTGCTATTCCGACTGAGCGCGGATTATTACCAGGTAACGGTTCATTAACATCAGTTGTAACAGTATCAACAGGTGTAGATCCAATCTTTATCGGAAAACCAGAATCAATCATTATGGAACAAGCATTAAAAGTGCTTGGTACAGAAAAAGATGAGGCGTTAATGGTTGGGGATAATTACGATACAGATATTTTAGCAGGAATAAATGCTGGCATGCATACCCTTCTTGTCCACACTGGAGTCACAACTGTGGAGAAGTTAACAGAATATGAAGTACAACCGACGCAAGTTGTGCATAACTTGACGGAGTGGATTGAGAAGATGTAATGAAGAAAGCTGGTCCAAATTTTGGAGCAGCTTTCTTTTTTATTTCGTTGTGACTAGTGTCGATTTTTGTCGGTAAGTCGATATATTTGAAAAATTGCTGATATAATCTGAGTTGCGCTGATATATTTAGAAAATCGCTGATATAACTTTATTTAAAACGCACGATTCACAACGTCTTTCACTTCTTCAAGATATTGTTTACGCACATCATTATCCACAGAAGGGACACTTGTATAGAATGTATGCTCAAGTGTTTCAATACCTGTAAATTCAAAAATACCAACATCCGCTGTTTTCTTCATTGCGTCAAACATACCGCCTGCTGTGTATGCTTCTTTCGAATTCCCCATTGTAGATAATAATAAGCCTTTTTTACCGCTTAATAGTTTTTCAATACCATTTTCACCGTAAGCATAAGCGAAGCCATGGCTAAATACACGGTCAACGTATCCTTTTAAAATAGCAGGAAGTCCCGCCCACCAAACTGGGTAAATGAATGTAATGCTATCAGCCCAAGAGATATGCTCTTGTTCTTCTTTAATATCTTCGGGTGTGTTTCCTTGAGAAAATGAGATGAAATCGGAAGCGCCTAATACTGGATTGAAGTTTAATTCGTATAGATCGCGAACGCGTACTTCATGACCTTTTTCTTCTAATTCACTTTTTACCGTTTCTAAAATCGCATGGTTGAAGCTTTCTGTATTTGGGTGTGCATAAACGATTACATGTTTCATTGTTCTTCCTCCTATTTGTGGATATGTGAGTAGTTTTTTGTATTTGTGTAACTAGTATGGTTACTTTTTTTACGAGAGTCAATTTTTCTGACATGAGAAATGTTAGTATGTGACAAAAAAATACAAAATAGTAGGGATTTTGCATTTTTGAATAGAATATATAGATTGGTAAATAGAGAGAGAAGGGGATATAGGGATGAATATTATTGAAATTGAAAGGTTAGAAAAATCGTTTGATATTGGGGATAGTAAAGTAAAAATATTAAAGGGCATTAATCTTCAAATTCAAAAAGGAGATTTTGTTTGTATTATGGGGGCAAGTGGTTCAGGGAAAACAACTTTATTGCAGCTATTGGGTGGATTAGATATTCCATCGGTAGGTAGTATTCGAGTTGATGGTACAGAGATTTCAACATTAAAAGAAAAAGAGCTCGCTTTATTTAGAAGGCATAAAATCGGTTTTATTTTTCAACAGTTTAATTTAATTCCAGTGTTTAGTGCAGAGGAGAATGTAGGATTGCCGTTACTGTTAGATAATGTCTCGCAAAAGAAGGCAACGGTGACAGCAACTCGTTTATTAGAACTCGTTGGATTGAAGGGAAAAGAAAAGCATCTACCAGCACAGTTATCAGGTGGACAACAGCAAAGGGTTGCGATCGCAAGAGCTTTTGCAAATGAGCCGGCTATTATATTAGCAGATGAACCAACAGGGGCATTAGATTCAGAAAATAGCAAAAATATAATTGCGGCACTTCGTAATGCATGTGATGAGTTAGGACAAACAGCTGTCGTTGTAACGCACGACCCGTTCGTAGCGGCCCATGCGGATAAAGTTGTTTTCTTATTAGATGGTGAAGTGATTCATGAGCATGCTGAAAGTAAAGGATGGAAATTTCGAAATATCTCGCAACAAGTTACTCACATTCAAGAGATTATGAATCGTCACTTTAAAGTAGGAGGTAAAGGTGATGCGATGGGTAATTAAATATGCAGTGAAATCGATGAAACAAAATTGGTTGCGAAATATGTTGATTGCCCTTGGTGCAGCTTTAGGTGTTATGTTAGCGACTATGTTATTACTAGGCAATCAATCAGTAGAGCAAAGTGTGAAGGAACAAGTAGTAAGCCGGTATGGAGATTATAATTTGCAATTTGGCTATATAAAAAATGATATGTATTTAAATAATGAAAGTTTAAAAGGAATAGATGGCTTAGAAAATGCTGAAAAAATATCAAAAGTACTTATACCTTATCCTTTTCCAAATTATAAAGAGTTATCGGGAAAACCGTCCTATTGGGGTGTTGAGCAAGATTCTCCAGAAATGCATTCTTATAAAATATTAGAAGGTCGATATCCGAAAGAAGGGGCTGAAGTAGCACTGACAAAAGGATATACAGATCGTGAAAACATACGGGTAGGAGATTCGGTTAAGTTCCCATTTCCGCAGCATGGAGAAAAGACTGTGAAAGTCGTCGGGATTTTAAATCCGCCGTTAATGGCAGCGATGGGGCATAGTGCTTATTTTCCAATCCATTGGCTTCAAAAAGAATTAAATCTACCAAATCAATTCAATCTCGTTCAAGTGAAAACAGCCGATGTAAATGTGAAAAGAGCAATTGCTCTTGATGTAAATAAGAAGATAGAAAATATAAAGGTAGATCAACGTACTTATGTTGATAAGGCATTTGAACGGCTAAATGTAATGAAACCGTTAATTTTTAGTTTAGGTGGTATTGCTTTATTTGTTGTAGCTCTTTTAATAATGGGAAGTTTTTTCTTATCTGTTAGAAGTCGATTTAAGCAGTGGGCATTATTACGTGCACTTGGCAGTAATCCAAATCAAATTATATTAGTCGTTTTATTAGAGGCTGTATGTATTGGAGCGATTGGATCATTAGCGGGGGTTATTCTTGGAGCAGGTACGCAAACAATCGCTGCATCGTTCATTAATAAATGGGTGAATATTGAGGGGATAGGGAAAGCATCATTCTCGATTTCAGGTGAGATTTTACTCATTACGTTTTTATTAGGGATTGCTATGTCTATCATCGGGGCCATTATACCGGCTTTCATGGTTAGAAAGATTCCACCAGTTCAAGCGCTTCGGCCAGGGCTTCCTAGTAATGAGAAAAAAGAAAAGAGATGGAGTGCTTTTAGCCTTAGCATTTTAATCATTGGTACCGTTATTGGACTCACGGGTAACATATTAGAGCAGTACATCGGTTTTAATCCAAGTGCGATAGGAGCGCTGTTATTTGCAGTTGGTTTGTTATTCGCGATTCCGTTATTTATTCGTGTGATAGCACCAGTGATTGCAAAACCGTTTCAAATGATATTACGAATTGAAACGACGATTAGTAGCCGGAATGTAATTCGTTATCGGAATAAAGCAGCTGTGTCGGTTGCCATACTAGCATTTGGTTTTATGTTAGCGCTTGTTGGAACGATGTATGTAAATTCTATGTATGAAGGTATGAAAAAAGGATTACAAAAACATTTACCAGCGGACTTAGTAATAAGAATTCCGGTAGAGTCGCAAGGAATAGAAACATTACCGTTTAGTTGGATGGAGAAGGTTAGAAAAATTGATGGTGTAGAGGCGAGTGTCGGGAATGCTACTGACTTTACAGCAAAGCTTGTGAATTATGATTTTAAAAAAGCAAATCAAGAATGGTATGAATTTGCGAAAAAAAATAATTTTAACTACGATTCAATCGAAGTGGTAGGTAACGATATTGTGTCGTATGAGAAAGTAACAAAGGCGAAAGTGATTGCAGGGCAAAAATTAAACAAGCCATTACAAGAGGGAGAGGGAGTCGTTACGAAGGAAACGGCTAAAAATTTAGGACTTCAGTTACAGGATACCATTGAAGTACAAGGGAAAGGAAAAGAAAAGCAAACGATTAAAGTCGTTTCGATTATTGAGCAAGGATTAAGGCTAAGATCATCAGATGTTTTTGTTAATGAACAATGGGCCCGTGATAAGTTTCACGTGCAAGGATATGAAGCAATTCAAATTATGACAAATTCTAATCAATCATTTGAAGCGATTAAGAAGCAAGTAAAAGAAATTACAAAGAATAAAGAGAATGTAGAAGTTATTAATAGCTATGATTTATTAAAAGAACAGGAGCAGTTATTATCGCAAATGATGATGTTAATTCGTTTGTTAGTTGTCATTATTTTTATTATTTCTGGTATAGGATTAATGAATGCGATTGTCGCAAGTTTACATGAAAGACGTGCAGAAATTAGTATGATTCGTGCGGTAGGAGCTATTCCGAAGCAAATGAGACGGATTGTTTTATTAGAGGGAACCTTACTTGGATCGATAGCTGGTTGTATTGGCATTTTTGGCGGGATTTTGTTTAGCTATATCGTGTTATCAAGCTTAGAGTTAACGGTTATTATTATTCCATATAATCAAGTTGCGATACTGGCCCTAGCTAGCGTGATGCTTGGAGCAGGGGCAGCATTGATTGCTTCCTTACAATTAAGAAAGTTTAAATTAAGTGATACTTTAAAGGAGTTATCAGCATAAAAGATTGCTATACCCCGCTCATACAAAGAACAAATAAAACAAATAAAATGATGACAATACCAATGCCGAAGTTAAATACGAGAGTACTATCCATATATGTAACCCCCTTATTTGAAAGTAAAAAGCACTCTAGCGAAAGAGTGCTTTTTTATTTTGAGTCCACTTCAAAACTGTGAGAAAGGAATTCATGCGTGTAAAGAGTTACATTATTGTATGTGTGTATGTTTTGAAATGAGTAAGTCCTTGTGAAATATAGAAAAAAAGACATTCTTTCGAATGTCTTTCATGATGACAAAAGATGTCAATTGCTTGAATTTGATAAGACGTCAATTTTCCGATTAACGTCCTTTCTTAATCAAGAAGTGTAACAACAGCGATTTAAATAAATTTTAGCATGTTTGAAATGAGTGTGCGTATGTAATTATGCATATTACGATTAAAGGGAAATTGGATGTGAAAAATGAATGAGTATATATATAAAATATTCAATAAGGGGCGAGAGGGATGGATATACATAAGTTAACAGAAGAAGAAGCGATGGAAATAGCGATGTGGACGTACGAGGAGCCGTATAATGTATATAGTTTCTCAGGAGGGGCTGAAATAATAGAAGAGTTGCTGGACGGGACATATTATGGGTGTTGTGATGAGAGGGGAGAACTCATTGGCTATTTTTGTTTTGGAGTAAATGCACAAGTTCCAGGTGGAAGAGATGCTAATTTATATACGGGAGAAGATGTAGTCGATATCGGAATTGGCATGAAGCCAGCTTTAACAGGAAAAGGTATGGGGAGAACATTTTTTCAAGCTGGGATAGTGTTTGCTGCGACAGCATTTCATCCGAAACATTTGCGACTGAGTGTAGCAACATTTAATAAAAGAGCGATTACGTTATATAAGAACATAGGCTTTCAAGCAGGACCAGTTTTTTTGAGCCGCGGAAGAGAATTTATGCTTATGGAATATGAAAGGCCGTCAGTATGAAACTGACGGCCTAGATACTTTTATTCTGAATGCTCAGCTCTGTGCGCTAAGCGACTTGAAGCAGCGGCAGCAATTCCGCCAACGATATCATCAAGGAATGTATGCACCTTTCCAGTCGATTTATCATTTAAGTATTCTAAAATCCCAGGTTTTAATTTATCGATATATCCAAAGTTCGTGAAACCGATAGAACCGTACACATTAACGATAGAAAGTGCGATCACTTCATCAATTCCGTATAAGCCTTCATCACGTTTTACGATATCTTGTAACGGCTCACTTAACATTCCTTTTTCAGCAAGAACATCGAGTTCGATACCTGTAATCAGTGCATTTTGTACTTCACGTTTTGATAATACACGCTCAACGTTATAACGGCATTCTGACATCTCTAAATTTGGATGATATTTTTTTTGAAGAAAATGAACAAGCTCAGCAATATCGTCAATTGTTACACCGCGTTCTTGTAATAGTTGCAATGCTCTTTCTTGTAGTTGATTTGATTCTTTCATGTTTATCACCTTTTTTTCTTTTTAGTATTTGTATACGTTTCGTTGCTTTATCATGTGCATAGGAATGAAAGGCGAGCACAAGCTCATATATATAAAGAAAAACCATAGGTGGCGACTGCGATGATTCATCATATTTATGAGCATTATCACATGCATGTTAAAGAATTAATCCCCCTTGGCCCCTATAAAAGCTTTTGGATTCGCAACAAAATTTATGTACTTGTTCCAATTGGAGAAATGGAGGAAGAAGTACTTGTAGAGATGAAAAAGCTCAGTGACTATATGAACCAGCAAGGGGATATAACTGTAGCGACTTTCGTTCCGACTATACACGGCTACTATGTAAGTGAGATAGAAGAACAAAATTACTGCTTATTAAAAGGTATGCGCGCGTTAGAACGACATGCTATATCATTAGGAAGTGAGCTTTCTATATTCCATAAACGAGGTGCATTCTTTCCAGAAGAAATTGAGCAATTAAGCCGCATTGGTGAATGGAAAGCGTTATGGGAAAAAAGGCTCGATCAGTTAGAAAAGTTTTGGCAATCACAAGTGATGAACCACCCTACAGACGTATTCGATCAATTGTTTATTGAATCCTTCCCGTATTACTTAGGAGTTGCAGAAAATGCCATTCAATATGTTGTTGATACAGAAATGGATGATACGCCGCAACTAACTGATGCAGCAACAATTTGCCAAGAACGATTTACACCTTTATTATGGCATCAAACGAAGCGTCTCAAACTTCCTTTTGATTGGGTGTATGATCACCCAACTAGAGATATAGCAGAATTGATCCGCTATATGATGATAGAAAAAAAGAAAGACTGGGAGCAAACAATCGTTCAATTTGTTACAGATTATGAACGTAATTATTCGCTATCCTCATTTGGTTGGCGCTTATTATTTGCAAGGCTCCTATTCCCGCTCCACTATTTTGAAACAGTCGAACGATATTACCAAACAGGAAACGAAGAACAAAAAAGCATATATAGAGATCGCTTAGAAGCCATTTTACACGATGTGAACCGCTCAGAGCAATTTATGAGGCATTTTTATGGATCACTTCGTTTACCAATTGATAAGTTAGGGATTAGAAAATTAGATTGGTTATCTTAAAAATATAAAAAAGAGACCGAGTGAGGTCTCTTTTTTATATACCACAATTTTATGTAATACATTATGCCCCTACCTGTTGCTCTGCACATATATTTAAAATGAATTGATGTCTCTCGATTTTTTCATTTACTTTACTCAATAATTCTTGCTGGATTTCTTTAAATAAAAATTGATAGCTCGCATTCCATGTCGGTATAACGGATGAAAGGTCTAATAAATACTCTTTTTTCTTTTCTAGTTCTTGAATTGTTAAAAATGTGTTCCCCATTTTTGGCATGTGTCGTCCCCCTATGTTTTTCACTTTATATGTGTGAACGATTTACTATATAGTATCAATTATCGCATTTTTTGAGAAGGATTTCCAATTTTGTTTTATGATGTTAAAGCGGAATAGTTATGTGAATAAAAAAAGAGACCCATTTGGGTCTCTTTCTAGGAAGCGATTCTGAACGAGCCGCTTCCGCTTTAAATTAAAATACTTGTTCTACTTCGATAACGCCTGGTACTTCTTCAAGTAATGCGCGCTCGATACCAGCTTTTAGTGTGATTGTAGAACTTGGGCAGCTTCCGCATGCACCCATAAGGCGTAATTTTACGATACCTTCTTCAATGTCTACTAATTCAACGTCTCCGCCATCGCGAAGTAAGAATGGACGTAATTTATCTAATACTTCTAGTACTTGTTCTTGCATATGTGGGTTTTCCATTTTTATCGACTCCTTTCATCAGTTTTATTATAATCAAGATAGAGGGGAAAATCTATTTTTTCTGTTCTTGTTTTATTGTCGAAATATTTTATCATGTTTATAACGTGTTTTTTCAGTATAGGGGTATGGAATAAGTTTGTAAAATGATGTGCTTATGTAATAAGACATCTGAATATGCTGTTAGAACAAGAAGTGGGGGAGAAGAAATGGTTAATGTGCAAGTGTATGGGACGAAAGTAATTTGTGCAAGCTGCGTTGGAATGCCATCTTCAACAGAAACGTTTGAATGGTTACAAGCGGCGATTGGTCGTAAATATGAAGGACAAGAAAATAAATTTAAGTTTGAGTATATTGATTTTCAAGAAGAACAAAAAGATGAAGATAAGAAAGCATTCGCAGAGCG
Source organism: Bacillus sp. SH5-2 (assembly GCF_008368905.1). Lineage (NCBI taxonomy): Bacteria > Bacillati > Bacillota > Bacilli > Caryophanales > Bacillaceae > Bacillus > Bacillus sp. SH5-2. Next base: position 43,643 of record NZ_QOSD01000017.1, on the reverse strand, counting down.
AGTAGTGGAAGAAGATTTATTTTATCCAGTCGTTCTTGTAAATGGAGAAATTGTTGGAGAAGGAAATCCTCGTTTGAAGGATGTTTACGAAGAAATCGAGAAATATTTATAAAGCAGGAAGTCTTTGCAAATTAGCAAAGGCTTTTTTATATGGAGGGATCGATGTGGAAAATATAGTGAAGCATGCTTTACCAGAAGAAGTAAAACAGTTAATGGGGCAGTACACTGCAGAATTAAAAGAGATTTTTTTAGATGAAAAAATAATCGGGGTATATATTTACGGATCCATCGCACTAGGTGCATTTCATAAGGAAACGAGCGATGTAGATTTTGTTACAGTAATAAGTGATTCCGTGAATGAGGCTGAAAAACAACAACTTGTAGAACTGCATAAGAAACTTAGTGGTAGTACGTTAGGTAAAAGAATGGATGGTATGTATATTCCGCTTGCTGATTTAGGGAAATACAATGATGAAATGAATGAGTACGTGTATTGTGCAGATGGTAAGGCGAATATAGGACATTGGGATATTAATGCAGTCACATGGTGGACATTGAAAAATCAAGGTATTACAGTTATCGGGAAAGAAGCAGAAGACCTTTCGTTTCAAATAAGATGGGATGATGTAGTAAATACGATGAAATACAACGTAGAACAGTACTGGAGCGGGAAGGCGAAGCGACCATATTTATTCTTTATAGAAGAATGGGTAGAATCAGCTGTCGTTACGATGGGGCGTATTTTATATACACTAGACCATAAAACAATTGTCTCAAAAGATAGAGGATTCCAATACTTGCTAGAACATTCAGCGGAAGAATGGGAGCTTTTATTAAAAGAAGTAGCGAGAATGCGGCAAAATCCAAAAGAAAAGCGAATGCTCTCAAGGTGGAGAAGGGCAGATATGACGAAGAGGTATTTGCTGCACTTAATTGAGATGTGTAGAGAGAAATGGTAGATGAATGTAAAAGCATCCTTTATGCAAAGGGTGCTTTATTATTTTAAAATAATGAAAAATCACTTTACAAGAAATGAGAAATCGAAAGATAATAGACAAAATATGTGCATGGAGGAAGATGATGAGTAAATATAAATTACATATAAATAAAGAACAATTATGGAAAGGATGCATTTTAAAGTCGATTGCAGGCGCAATTTTTGTAGCGCATGCGCCTGATTTTGCACATGAAAGTTCATGGGATGGATGTAACTATAGTATGCAAGATAGCCAAGGTGGAAGAGGGACAATTACGTTTCATCCGAATTATACGATCGCATGTCTTCAAGATGTGAATAGTGAGAGAATAGATGAGTGGATTGACGCGACAAATTATTTTGAAGGGGCACCTTCGGAAGTGAAAGAAACTGCGAAAGAGGAAGCACTTCAATACGTATTAGAAGAAATAGAAGGCGAAACAGTTCCTGTCATTACAACAGCATTTTGGATTGAGGAGAGCGGTGCGTATTCAATCGATTCATTTGAAGAAATGGAAGAGCACGGTGGATTCTTATTAGAAATTCCAATACTTGATATGGAATCAGCAATGGAAAGATTGGAAGAAGAGTATGAACTAACAGAGGAACAAATAGAACTCTTACAACTCGTGTATGAGAGAAAAATCAAACATCCAAATGAGGAAATTATATTGTCTAAAGAAGAAGTGGCGATGATTGGGACGGATGATAGTGAAGGATTAGAAGTTAGTAAAGCGTCGTTTGAAGAGATGAATATTACTTGGGAGTTGTAGTGTAGGAAAGGGTATAAAAGTGTGATAAAGGACTAGTGGGAAGTGCAATGCGAAGTTATATTGCTTTTTCTATTAGTTTTTTTATATAGTTGCAGCGAATTAAAACTGGTAGCAAAATAATATAAAATATAGATAGTTTCATGTGAAACATTTTTATTATCGAATATACAAAATGCTTAACTTAGTGTATTAAACGTATCATTCATAAGTATTCTAATATATTTAAAAGTAAAATGGAATAAGAAACGGATAATTGTTGGAATATGTTCGATTTCCGTTCATTTTTATGAAATATATGTACTTTTTGTTAGGTTCCTTCGTTCTGTATGTATACAATAAAGTTATATAGAAATAAGAGAAGGATGATGTACGTGAAGGACACTGTTTTACAAGAAACAATTTCTACGCAAGATTTACATAAAGTTGTTAAAAAGAATACAGCTTATTATGACTTTAAGTGGGGGAAAGTAGAAAATCCAGCGCAAGGAAATACGTGGAATTGGGTAGCCTTTTTCTTCCCAACTTTTTGGTTAGCTTATCGTAAAATGTATAAGTTGTTTATTATACTTACGTTATTGGCGGTACCTAGTATCGTTGTAACTCCTTTTATAGATATTCCCGATGGGATTTATTTAACATGTAGCTTAGCTCTTCAATTAGGAATGATGATATTTACTGGGTGGCAAGGAAACCGTCTATATTATAAGCATGCTGTTCGTGTTTTACATAAGGGAGAAGATATGCCTGATCATGAGAAGGCATATTACTTACAATCAAAAGGCGGCGCTAGTTTTGCTGGCATGATTGGTTTACAAGTTATAATTGGGATCGTGTTTGGTGGAGCGATGTTTGGACTCTCTCTTTTACCAACTGAGCCAAATATTAAAAATGTTGTTCGTTCAAGTGATGAAGGATTTACTTTAGAGGTTATGACTGATAATCCAACATGGAAGCTTGTGAAGAAAGAACAAGATTATGACGTAGTAGAGTTTACTGGTTATGATTATATGGAGAAGAAAAACGTGAAAATTAAATTTGCTGTTTATTTTAGTGAAGATTATTTTGAATGGCAAGAAGTACATGAGAATAATAAGAAATTAAGTGAAGAAGAGTTAGAAGAGTATCAATTTTACATTGAAGAAAATAGTTGAGGGTTCTAGTGAGAACTCGTTAGTTTTGAAAAGAAGAATCTTGTGAAGGTTCTTCTTTTTATATATTAGGAAAGTAAATGATATTAGGAGGAAAAGGTAGTATGATGGATGTTCATTTTTATGATTGGGCTAAGAAACGTCCTAAAAAACATTATAATCGATTACACGAAATGAGAATTTTTGAATTAATTTTTTCAAAGAAGTTAAGTAGGTTAGATCTTGGATTAGGAACTGTAGAAAATATTGATATATATTGTCTAGCTAATCCTAATAAAGATATTTCTTATGAACTACATGAGGCTCTGGGGAAGATTTGTATATACATGCCTTATGATTATATGCAATTTTTGAATCTGGAATCAGTTGATGAGAAATATAAGCATTTTTGTGAGTTGGTTCACCTCTATGTCGTACCAGCTATTGAAAAATATTCAAAATTATCAATAGAAATGATTAAAGAGCATGTGAATGAAGCACTTCAGGAAATTCAGAAAGAGAATTATGAGATTGTATTTTTAGTGGATAAAACCCCGAAGAAGAGCCCAAGTCGAAAGAAAACGGCTATATTAAAAGGAATTCATCGTTCGGAAGGATTTCAGCTAATGTGTGAAGTGTATAACGATAAAGGGCTAAGAGTGGTAAATAAATTACTCGTAGAAGAAGTAGGGAATGAAGTAGTCTACTCTAGATTTTTAGGTAAACTAAAATGGGAAAACGAGCACTTAATAGTAGTGAAATCTAAGACAAGTAGTTGGATGGAAGAAGTACATGTCGAATAAGCTAATTAACGAAACATGTGAATACAAAACACCATACGAATTGAAATTTTGTAAAATACAATAAAAAATGAGAATTTGAGGTAGGCTTGTCAATAACGTGAGACTATGGCACTATAAAGAAATGCTATACAAATTTTATTTATCGAGATGTAAACATCAATTTTGATTTTTACGTATAAATAATGAACGGAGGAAATGAATTTATGGCTACTTTACCAAATTGTCCAAAATGTAATTCAGAATATACGTATGAGGATGGCGTTCTTTTCGTATGTCCAGAATGTGCTCATGAGTGGGGCCAAGAAGCAGAAGCTGAAAATAATGATGGTGCAAAAGTTGTAAAAGATGCGAACGGAAACGTTCTTCAAGATGGCGATGCTGTTACTGTCATTAAAGATTTAAAAGTAAAAGGAACGTCTTCAGTTGTGAAGATCGGTACGAAAGTAAAGAGTATCCGTCTAGTTGATGGCGATCACGATATCGATTGCAAAATCGACGGTTTCGGAGCTATGAAGTTAAAATCACAGTTCGTTAAGAAGGCGTAAGTAAAAAGAGGAGGCGTATAGGCCTCCTCTTTTTATTATGTCATTTTTTGTCGGTAAGTCGATATTCCTTGTCGAATCGTCGATATATTTCAAAAATCGTTGATATATTTTGAGTTATGATAGATATATTCGAAAAATCGTCGGTATAATTTCACTTACCGAGAACGGTGTATCATTTGCTGAGCAAGAAGTATGATTCACCGCGCACCATAATCCACTTCTTTCAACTGACAACGCTTATTAAAGAACGTTTTATATCCGAGCTGCAAGAAGATAATAACAGCGAAAGCAGTACTTCCTGAAATACCGAGTATAATTGCGATTTGATATTGAATGGCTGTGAATGGTGATACACCAGATAATATTTGACCAGTCATCATGCCTGGCAAGCTTATAATTCCCATCCCGACCATAGAGTTGATTGTTGGTAAAATGGCAGAGTCAAAAGCGTCACGTATGAGCGGGGCAGCGGCTTCTTTCGGTGTTGCGCCTAGCATAAGTGCCCCTTCAATTTGACCTCTTTGCGATTTCATATTGTTTAAGAACGTATTGGCACCAAGAGAAACACCTGTCATGGCATTACCAACTAACATTCCCGTAATCGGAACGATATATTGCGGCGCATACCATGGGTCGTGCCCAATAATAACAAAGATAAATAGTAGAAGTGGCCCAATTGATCCAGCAACCATAGAAAGGGCGGCTACTCGTTTTAATTCTTTAGACATTGGGATGTTAACTCGTTTATAAATATTAAAAATTGCAAAGGTAGTAATAGAAGTAATGAGAGCAATTGTATAAAATGGGTTACTATTTTCAAATACGTATGTTAGGACGTAAGCAACGAGTACGAGCTGAATTGTCATACGGAACGTTGCGAGCGCAATTTGTTTTTCGCGAGGTATCCCTTTTAATTTCACAAGTCCAATTAAAACAAGAATGAAAATATATGCAGCGGCAAGTTGCCAAATTTGGAGTTCAATAACGCTCTTCAACTGAGAGCACTTCCTTTCTAGTTGCACCGTTTGCTTTACTAATCTCAATAATATCGTCCGCAATTTCTTCTGGAAGCTTTTGTGAGTGTGTGATAAAGATAACTGTTTTTTTCTTTTCTCTTGCCAGTATAGTAAATTGTTTCATAACACGGCGTTCTGTATCACTATCTAGCGCCGAAGTTGGTTCATCTAATAAATAGACAGGTGGATCCATGAGTACAATACGTGCAAAAGCAAGTCGTTGTTTTTCCCCGCCTGATAATGAATTAGCGTTGGCTTCTAATTTTTTTTCTAAGCTAACAGACGTTAATGCGCTTCGCAAAATATCATCATTTGGAAATAGTTTTTCAGAAAGACGAAGTCCCATTAATAGATTATCTTTAATCGTGCCATCAAAAATAGGTGGGGTTTGCCCAAGCATGACTACGTCCCGTCGTAATTGAATAGGGGGATAATCAGAAATTAGTTTTCCGTTATATTCAATTGTGCCGGATGTTGGAGATTGTAAATCATTTAGCATGCGGAGCAATGTACTTTTTCCGCTCCCGCTTTCACCGATAATACATGTGATTTTTTCTTTTTGAATCTGTAAATAAGGAATACTTAGTATATCTTTATATGTAATGTCTTTTAATATAAACATAGATGGCTCCTTTCTGATTCTAGTTATATCGTATCAAAAAAGAGAGGGAAATAGAAAAATAAGGTTATAAAGAGCACCGTTTCTTTTGCGTTTTAAGCTCTAGTAACAAGTTAAGTAAGCGATCTAATTCTTGGCTGAAAGAAATTACTTTATCATGAGTGAATCCGTACTTTTCAACAAGATAGACCAATTCTTTCTTCTTCATTTCTATTCGATCGTTTAGTTTCGTTACATTCATAAGTGAATTGTAATGCCTCCTAAAAAAGTATGTATTACATAAAAAATAAGACCGAATGAATTCGGTCTTAAAGGAAATAATAAAACAACTTATAAATAGCATACACTTTTCATCCGTAGTTTTTAATATAAAAATGAAAAATAAAACATGATTCATGTTGAGAAAAATATGTCTGATAATTATTTTTTACGGATGCAAAGAGGCTGCCTACATAGTAGACAGCCTTTAAAATATTAACCTTTATGATATTTGTACATCCAAAGAAGACCAGATTTTAATAATCTCGGTACACGCCCCATTAATGGTTGATTTGCTAGTAAACCAAATCCGTGCTTTTTACCGAGAGAACCGAGAACACCTTTTAATTTTATAACAGGTAGTTCATCAGGAAGTGGCTCATTATTCCAACGTTTTAATAATATTTGGACAATTTGCTCTCCTTGACCTTCAGCAAGCTGAGCAGATGGTGCATGTGGAAGTGCTGCACAATCTCCTACAACGTAAACGTGCTCGTTATTTGGAATATTGTGATATTTTGTTAAAACAACCCGTCCGCTACCATCTTGTTCAACTGGAAGGTTTCGAACAACTTCATTTGCTTGAATACCAGCTGTCCAGACGATTGCATCACATTCAAGTGGTTCATCGTGGTTGTACACAATATTCGGTTCTACTTTTGTAATGTTAGAGTTTCTTATAATGTTAACGTTATGCTTTACAAACCATTCTTCTACATATCTACTTAATTTCTCTGGATATGGGAATAAAATTCTATCTTTTCGATCAAATAAATAGATTTTTAAATCAGAACGGCTTTCGCGAAGTTCACTTGCTACTTCAACGCCACTTAAGCCAGCACCAACAACAGCAACTGTTGCATTCGGTTCTAGGCTATTTAATTGTTCATATGTCTTACGTGTTTGTTCAATCGATTGTAGACTGTGTGTATATTCCTTTGCACCAGGAACGTTATGATATTTATCTTCACAGCCAAGTCCAATAATTAAATCATCATATTGGATTGCTTCGCCGCCATCAAGATGAACAGCTTTTTCTTCGAGATCAATATTTGTTATTGTGCCGTATTGAATATTAAGGCGTGGGTGCTCAGGAAACGGTATGCGAATATGCGTTTCTGAAATTGTACCCGCTACTAATGCATAATATTCAGTTTTGAAACAATGGTATGGTACTTTGTCGATTAATGTCACTTGTACATCATCCGGAAGTTGGTTGCTTGGAAGTAGCCGTTGCAGAATTCTCATTCCACCGTAGCCGCCACCTAGTATTACGAGGTGTTTCATGATGGATTACCCCTTTTCTGTTGAAATATCCCCTAATCCTAAAATTTTATATTAATAAAATATTTCGACTTTACTCAATCAAATTATATCGAATTTGTGAACAAATAACAATGCATGAATGAATACTCTGTTGTACAATAAGAAGAAAAGTAAAGTAAACTGTTTTCTTTCTTTAGTTACTATTTCATTGTGAGGGGCGAAAAGCGCCGTCGTGAATATATTTATATAGAGAAAAATATTTACTTTGAAGTAAAACAGTGAAGGAATTGAATAGTTTAATAAGTGTAACGAAAACAACGAGAAACAGCTTAGTTTTCTTCTTATAGATGTCAGAAGGTAATTTGTTTTGTAGTACAGGGGGGAGAATTTTGATTAAACCATTAATTGAATTTTGTGTAGGTAACCTTGCAAGTGGTTCGCAAGCAGCTTTAGAGAAATTAGAAAAAGATCCTAATTTAGATGTAATGGAATATGGTTGTTTAGGATATTGTGGTATTTGTTTTGAAGGCCCATTTGCACTTGTGAATGGTGAAGTTGTACAAGGTGCGACAGTAGAAGAACTTGTAAATAATGTATATGATTATTTGGATGAAAATCCAATGTTTTAAGGTGTTGCGAATGAGCAGCGCCTTTTTCATTTTATTTTAGATAAAACGTTATTTTGGAGGGTAGTTTAATACTATAGATAAATAAAAAAAGGCCCTTTTAGAAGGGCTTTTTTCTTACACACTGTGTGTGTAAGAGTGGCTCATCGCCAAACGTTGTCAAATATGAGAAACGGGGGACATTCATATTGTGTTCTAAAAGCATGCATTCTATACTTAAAATAACAAATTATTTTTGGAGTGAATATAAATGAGCCAATTTTCTTTTACAAAAATGCATGGTCTTGGCAATAGTTATATATATGTAAATATGTTTGAAGAACAAATTCCTGAAGAAGAGTTAGCTCTTGTGGCGGAAAAGGTTTCAAATATTAATACTGGTATTGGAGCAGACGGGATGATTTTAATTTGCCCTTCAGACGTAGCTCCGGTGAAAATGCGCATGTTTAATAATGATGGTTCTGAAGGAAAGAGTTGTGGTAACGGTTTACGCTGCGTAGCGAAATATGCGTATGAGCATAAACTAGTAGAAGAAACAGTTTTCACAATTGAAACGTTAGCTGGCATTGTAACGGCGGAAGTAACAGTAGAAGATGGTGTCGTGACATTAGCGAAAATCGATATGGGAGCACCGCGTCTAACACGTGCAGAAATACCGATGCTTGGCGAAGGTGAAACGCCATTTATTCGTGAAAACTTCTTATATAATAATCATCGTTATGCATTTACAGCTGTTTCAATGGGAAACCCGCATGCGGTTATTTTGGTTGAGGATGTAGAACAAGCACCTCTTACAACACTTGGTCCAGTTCTTGAGACACATGAAATGTTCCCAGAGCGAGTGAACGTTGAATTTATCGAGATTTTGAATGAAGAAGAGATGAACTTCCGTGTTTGGGAACGAGGATCTGGTGTAACGCAAGCTTGCGGAACAGGGGCATGTGCGGCGGTGGTAGCTGCTATTTTGAATGGAAAGATGGAACGTGGTAAAGAAATTACCGTTCATTTAGCTGGCGGAGACTTAATGATTGCGTGGACTGAAGAAGGAAACGTGTTGATGAAAGGACCTGCGGAAGTAATTTGCCGCGGAGTGTATGAGTACAAGATAGAAGCGTAAAGATGTATAATGGACTAAGAACAGAAAGGAAGGTGTATTTCATGATTGAAGTAACAGAACAAGCAGCTTTTCAAATTAAAGATATGTTAAAAGATGCTGAAGATGGAGAGAAGTATGTGCGCCTTGCTGTACACGGCGGCGGATGTAGCGGTCTTTCTTACGGCTTAGGATTTGAAGTAGAACCAAAAGAAGACGACACAGTTCTTGAATTTTTCGGTGTTGAATTTGTTATCGATACAGAAAGTGCTCCCATTGTTAAAGGAGTAAAAATTGATTATAAACAATCTATGCTTGGCGGCGGATTCACAATCGATAATCCAAACGCAATCGCATCATGCGGATGTGGATCATCTTTCCGTACAGCATCGAATGCTGGTAAACCAGAAGAGTGCTAAGGTTTTAGCCGAAATAGAAAAAGACCTTTTTAGCGATTTTATTCCATCGCTAAAAAGGTCTTTTATTTTGCCGTAAAAGCCCAATTGGTGAGGGCTGATTAAAGTTTCACTTTATCTTTGCATAGATGCAAGTATCAGTTAGTTGTTTGCCGTCAGCTGAAAAATCTTCATTACGTAATATCCCTTCAAGTTCAAAGTCTAGTTTTTCAGGGATTGCACGACTTTTCGTGTTATTACATTCACATCGGATTTCAATCCTTCTAAATTTGAATAACTGAAATCCAAGGTTTGTTAACGCACTTACTGTTTCTGTCATATAGCCACTGCCACTAAATTGCGTGTTAACCCAGTATCCAATTTCACATTTAGAAACCTTCCAATTAATTCGGTGAAGGCTAGCTGTTCCAACAAAATCATTCGTCTCCTTATGGTAGATAAGATAGCGAAAGCTTTCTCTTTTCAAAAAATCTATATGCGCATTTCTCAGGAGGATTTCCGTTTCTTTAACAGTAGGAATGGACTGGAATAAAGACAACCATTGCTTTAATTCATGAATTGAATCTTTAATAGCTTCATGTACTACATTCCCTTCACCTGCTTGGAGTGGTGCTCGAAGAATGAGTCGGTCTGTTTCTATTTGTAACGGAACATCTAATAAAATAGGATCCATAGTATTTCCCCTCTCGAAAACTGTAAATTAGGACAGAATGAAACGTATGTAAAAAAACTTTCGCTCAAAAGTTAGAAAACAATAAATATATATTCACTTCATCATTTAGAAATCCCTTTTCACATATCGAGAACGAAACTACCAGTTGGTACAAAAAATAGCCGCCGAAGTAGCTTTAAGTTGTTCAACTCATGCATTATTATTTATTTATTTATTTGAGCTTCTTTTAAAGTTATCTTTTTTCCAGTTATAATTGAAAGGTAGAAAGAGGAGATATATGCTGGAGGATATTTTTGAATTTGTAGTGAAGTACGTTATAGGTCCTATTCTTAGATTTATAAGATACCTTGTGATAGATATTATAATAGAATGCATAATAGAAGGCGTAATAAACTGTATAAGGAAATTACGTGATAAAATCCGTGACAAGTGGCGAAACTGACGTGAAAGACGTTATTGGCGGTAATAGATACATGAAAAATTGGCAGTAAAGAGATAGAGGATAAAAAGCCTTAAGGGGGATGATTAATTCATTTCCTTTAAGGCTTTTATAATGAAGTAGCAGCTCATCCGAATTTAGAATCGGTACTGTCATTCCAATTGGTGATGGGATGACAGTTTCTAGAGTGAAGAAATAATTATTATCTTACAAAAGTGTAATGTTCATGTCATGTTTTTGAATTTCTTCTTTAAGCTTTGGGCTTTAAGATAAGAATATAAGAAAAAACATATGAGGTGAAGGAAATGAAAAGATACATTGCACTATTTAGTATTTTAGTTGTATTTGCAAGTCTGTTAGTTGGTTGTGATTTAAACCGTATGGGGAAAGATGAGTACTATGTTCAAATTACAGTAGATGGAAAAGAGTATAATGGTAAAGCTGATAATGGTCAGCCTTATAAGGATTACCAATATAAACTAATCGGATTTGATAAAGAAGGTAAAGAAAAAGAATTAGAATTTACTGCACAAAAAAACTTACGCAAAGATGCATTCTTACGTGTATATCACTCAGATAAAAAAGGTGTATCAGCTTGGGAAGAAGTAAAGAAAGACGAGCTTCCAGCGAAAGTGAAAGAAAAATTAAATGTGAAATAAGATAGATAAAGAGGAATTGACGAACAGGGTCAATTCCTTTTTTGATTTTCAAAATCCTCTTCTGAAATAACTTTAAATCCATGTCTTTTGAATAAAGCTGTTGTTACCCCATAACCAATTTGTTTATTCCCGTTAAATTCGCCAGTGTAAATCGTAGAACTACCACAAGATGGGCTGCGTTCTTTCAAAATAATATATTCTGGGTGTAAATTTTTAATTTGTTCTAGCGCTTTATAAGCACCACTCACGAAAGATTCTGTGACATCTTCACCGTCTTTTGTCATCACTTTCGCTTTTCCATCCAAAACGTCATCGCCATTCCCGCCAATAATTTCGGCTGAGGGACGAGGTGTTTGCAATCCTCCTAATACTTCCGGACAAATGAGGACTGTATCTTCTTGTTGCAAAAGCTCCTCTATTTTTGAAACGAGATTGTCATTGCCGTCATACCGACAAGCGATACCACCTAAACAAGCGCTAATTACGATCATATTTTCATCTCCAGTAAAAAAATATTAATTGTCACGCAAAATTCCCTTCCTGCCTCTTACTTATATATGAGGTGATAAAAATGGGAAGCTTATATAATTTAATGAAACCATACAGTGAATTTCAAAGTAAAGAAGAGTTCAATACATATCAAAAACAAGTTTTGAAGTGCTACCGATTTCAATTAAATAAAACTGATTCTATCATTATTCATTTTTTAGGAAAGTATGCGGTGAATGAGAAACAAAAAACGGTGGGGGTCGCTTGTCCGTTAATGGAGACGATTGCGACGAATGTTGGAAAGAGTATTCGTACAGTACGCCGTTCAATTGCAAAGCTAGAGGAACTAGGAATTATAAAGCGTGTTGCAACAAAAGAGAGACATAAGCGCGGCGGTTATAGTGCGAATTTATATGTATTTCTTACTTCTGCAATTGACCGCATGGATGACCGTATGAAAATGTCCGCATGTGAAAGTGAGAATCGTGCAGCGGGCTGTAGCGGAAAGGAGCAAAAAAGTGAGGGGGAAACAATTCTTTCTAAAAACATTCCACAAATAAAAGAGAAAAGAAAAGGAACGTACGAGCTTGATGAAACGTATTGTCGTCACGATATACCGAAGCCTTTTATATATGCACTGGTGCCAATGACGAGTAATCCGAAGAAGATTAACATACTTTGGAGTAAGGTGGAGCTTGCGTATAAAAAGAGTGGACTACTAGAGCAAGGGGTTTTACTAGATCAAATATTAGCTGATGAAGAAGTGTATGGAAATTTCATTTGGCGCGTGAAAAGTGTAGTGAGGGCAGATAAATATGGGGAAATTCGTAAAGACATTGGAGCACTTTTATATAGTACGGTGCGGGATTTATTTTTAGAGGTTGGATTAGAGTGGGGAGCTGCATTAAGGAGAAGTAAGGGGATATCGCTGTTTGATCCATTTGAAAAAGAGCCATGCGTATAACACATGACTCTAATTAGCTAATCGAACTTTCTTACAACTGGAACACGAATCGCTACAAATAGTACGAAGACAATAACCGCGATTGCACCACTTTTCATAACGGTTACGATTGGAATTCCTATTGCAAGCGCAATGGATGTGAATGCATAAGAGAGCGGAATAAAGCCCATGGATGATAGCATAAGCAAACTCATTACGCGTCCCATCATTTCTTCCTTTACTGTCGATTGAATCATAGCCATAAGCGGAACAATCGCCATTGCGATTGTAATACCGTAAAACATGCCGGCTAATAATGCTTGCCACAGTACGGTGCTAAAGTTGATGGATAAGAAGAATACACCAGACAGTAGCATCATGATAATGCAAAATAATCCGCGTCTACGATTAATATTTTTTAATCCGACAATGACAGCGCCTATTGCCATTCCACCGCCTACAGATGCTTCTAAGTAACTGAACTGGAGCGAGTCACCGTGCAGCACGTTTTTGACAAAGAGCGGGAAACCGACTTGCATCGGGCCGATTAAAAATAAGTTTAGAAAGGCGCTACAAATAAGGAAAGTGGAAAGGAATGGTGATTCCTTTACGTATAAGATTCCTTCTTTTATAGAAGTGAACATGCCTTTGTCTGTATTTTGCTGTTCTGGCACTGTAAATTGTATTTTTTGAACGAGTATGGCTGCGACGATTAGCAGCAAAATCGTGATCGAAAAGATTGTTTCATAGTTCGTAAATTTAATAAGAATACCGCCAAGTACAGGGCCTAAGATGACCGATGCTTGGTTTGTCATTTGTGTAAGTGAATTTGCTTGTGTTAAACGGCTTTTTTCTACTAGTTCTGGCAAAATTGATCCGTCTGCGGACCAGAAGAAAGCGTCAGCTAGTCCAAAGAATAAAGCGAATAAAGCAAATGTATATAGTGTTACATCACCAACGATAAACCATGTGAGAATGGTTGCGACAAGAATCGCTCGAATAATGTTGGAGTAAAACATAATATTTTTTTTCGGGAATTTATCAGCTACAGCGCCGCCGACAATCATAAAAATAAGCCTTGGAACACTAAGGGCTACGAAAACAACACCGAGTGAAGCTTCAAGGTTTAATGTTTTTGCTATGTACCACGTTTGTGAAAATGTAAAAAAGGCTAAAGCAAAACTTGAAAAAAGAGTAGCTGCCCAAAGAAAAAGGAAATTCGTATTTTTTAATAACGGTTTCGCATTTTCTTCTAAAGCAGATTTATTTTGTTGTAGTTCCTCCATATTGCTTCCTTTCTATGTGACAAATTTAAACTAAAAAATCTGTTAACAATCGTTTTGTCCCGCGTTAACGGATAGTAAAACCCCGAGTGGGTATAGTTTCACTTTATACAGTTTCTAATATTTCTATACTGCACTTTCTCATTGTAGACAATAATGTTGGATTTGCACAGTGGCTATTTAACGACAAAAAAAGATGCCGAAAGGGCATCTTTTTTTAAACTAGCGCAATATAAATATCCAATTGTACATTATTTGGATCTAACGCTCTTTCATCATAAAGCTCAAAGTCTGTTGTAAAAGCGCGTTTATTTTCTTTCGACCATTGCCAAATGTATTCCCAAGCCTCGCAAACGACTTCAGCAACTGGCCCTTTTCTCGTTGTAAATACCGCGTATGTAGCGGCAGGTATTGTTAAAGATGTCATATTTTCAGGAACGTTTTCTAATGAAGAAACGGGCATACCGATTGTAAATTGATATGTACCAGTTTCATCTGATTCGTAATTTGAATAGAAAGCGAATGTTTCTTTCGTTTGTTGATTTGGGATGTGATGCATCATTTGTTCTTGGAAGTATCGGTTCCAAAGCCCGGGAATTTTTCCTTCAGTAGATGCCTCTATTTCATTTGTCGTCGTAATCGAAACGCCGATTGCTTGGAAAGCTTCTTTTTTTATGATGATAGGTTCTTTCATTTTAAAATATCCCCCTTATTAAATAGAACATTTGTTCTTGCTAATTGTAACATATTTTGGAAGGGAACGGTAGCGTAATAAAAAAAGAACTCCTTCGCATAAAAGGAGTTCTTTTCATTTCTATATTAAAACATACTTGAGCTATGCATCGGTTGAAGTTTTGCATTTGGATCGAAGTAAGCTTTTGCATTGTTTACTGCTGTCGGTGCTTCACCGAAGCCGCAAGCAATGAGTTTTACTTTTCCTTCATATGTACAAATGTCACCAGCAGCATAAATGCCAGGAATATTTGTTTCCATTTTCGAGTTAACGAGAATGCTGTTTTTTTGAATATCTAAGCCCCAGTTTTTAATTGGACCAAGAGAAGAAACGAAGCCGTAGTTTACAATTACGTCATCCACATCAATGATAACTTTTTCTTCAGTTTTTACGTGTTGAAGAACGACTTGTTCAATGTTGTCATCACCAATGAGTTCAACTGGAACATACGGTGTACTTACTTCTGCGCGAGAATTCATTAAGTTTTCGACGCTATGTTCATGTGCACGGAATTTATCACGGCGATGAACGATTGTAACTTTGTCAGCGATTGGTTCTAACATCATTGTCCAGTCTACCGCTGAGTCGCCGCCACCAAATACTACGACACGCTTGCCAGCAAATTTATTCATATCATCAACAAAGTAATGTAAGTTTTTCTTTTCATATTTTGCTGTACCTTCTAATTCTAAGCGGCGTGGTTGGAAAGCACCATTGCCAGCAGTAATAATAACTGATTTGGAATAGTGCGTTTGTTTATTCGTAACAAGTTTAAATATACCGTCAGCTTGTTTTTCAAGGGTATCAACAGCTTCTTCTAAGCAAACGGTTGGATCAAATTTCTTCATTTGCTCTTTTAAGTTATCAACTAATTCTTGTGCACGCACTTTTGGGAATCCAGCTACATCATAAATGTATTTTTCAGGGTAGAGTGCGGATAATTGTCCTCCAAGCTGAGGTAAGCTTTCAATGATTTTTACACTTGCTTGTCTCATACCGCCATAAAATGCTGTGAATAGTCCTGTTGGACCGCCACCAATAATTGTTATGTCGTAAACTTTTTGATTTTCTGCCACTTTCATTCCCCCTATAGATGGAATTTTGATATTGATTTCATATATTGTTCATATGTACACGAAAATCCTGCAAATGATGACACTTTCAAATAAATGATAGCATATTTGAGTTCATAATACTTCTGAAAACGACTGAATTGTGTGTAAGTTTTCGCATAGATGTTTTTTACATTGTATAAAATATAGGGAAAGGAAAATACATGAAAAAAAGGCTGAAAAACCCTTGAAAACGCTATGTTATTTTAAAATATTGATAATTCTCCAGATGCTTGAATTCTGTAATAAAACCGACTAATATAGGGAAGTATTATGTTAAATTTCTATGACAAAATTCGTACGATTTTTTGACTGCGTTTTGTTACGATATAGAATGTGATAAATTCCACATTCTTGACAAATAGAGTTTTTAGTACTTGGTATTATTTTTATTACTATTATATAAAGAAAAGGGTTGTGATTTGGTGAAGACTCCAAAAATCGTAGTTTTAGGTGCAGGTTATGGCGGGATGATTACGACTGTTCGTCTGCAAAAAGCATTATCTGTAAATGAAGCTGAAATTACGTTAGTAAACAACAACAGCTATCACTACCAAGCGACTTGGTTACACGAGAGCGCAGCTGGTACATTACAAGATGAAAAAATCTGTCTAGATATTCAAGACGTTATCGATACAAATAAAGTGAACTTTGTACAAGATACAGTAGTAGAAATTAAAGCTGCTGAAAAACGTATTATCTTACAAAATGGCGAATTAGAGTATGATTACTTAGTAATCGGTCTTGGTTTCGAGTCAGAAACATTCGGTATTGCAGGATTAAAAGAGCATGCATTCTCAATTGCTAACATTAATGCAACTCGTCAAATTCGTGAGCATATGGAAGCTAGTTTCGCTAAGTATGCAACTGAACAACGCGATGAGTTAGTAACAATCGTTGTTGGTGGTGCTGGATTTACTGGTATCGAGTACGTAGGTGAGCTTGCAAACCGCGTTCCTGAACTTTGCAAAGAGTACAATGTACCACGTGAAAAAGCACGTATCATCTGTGTAGAAGCTGCTCCAACAGCACTTCCAGGTTTTGATCCAGCATTAGTAGAATATGCTGTGAAACAACTTGAGAAAAAAGGCGTAGAATTCCGCATCGGTACAGCAATTAAAGAAGGAACTGAAGAAGGTATTATCGTTGCAAACGGCGATGATACTGAATTAATTAAGTCTGAAACAGTAGTTTGGGCTGCAGGTGTTCGTGGTAATGGTATTGTGGAAGAGTCTGGCTTTGAAGCAATGCGCGGCCGCGTTAAAGTTGATGAGTACATGCACGCTCCAGGATACGAAGATGTATTCATGGTTGGTGATGCAGCGTTAATCATTAACGAGGAAATTAACCGTCCATACCCACCAACAGCACAAATTGCAATTCAACAAGGCTACAACATTGCACACAACTTAACTGTGTTAGTTCGTGGCAAAGGCGAAATGAAAAAATTCGCATTCGACAATAAAGGATCTGTATGTTCTTTAGGTCATGACGATGCAATGGGCGTTGTTATGGGTAAAAAGTTAACAGGTTGGAAAGCTTCCTTCATGAAGAAAGTTATCGATAACCGTTACCTATTCTTATTAGGTGGACCTTTATTAGTTCTTAAAAAAGGTAAATTGAAGTTATTTTAATATATAGTAGAAGAAAGCAGAAACGGCTATCAGCTGTTTCTGCTTTTTTCGTATTAAAAATATAGTATAATATATAAAAAGAAAGAATATTCTGTCCGTTCTAGTAGAGGAGGGTATTACATCATGGAGAAGCGAGGGAAAGTGTGGTTAGCTGTCAGTGGCCTAGTAGCTACAAAAGATGGCAGATGGCTGTTCGTTAAGAAAAAATATAGTGGATTAAAGGGGAAATGGTCTTTACCGGCTGGTTTTGTAAATGAAGGTGAGACGGTTGATGAAGCTGTGAAACGCGAAGTGTTAGAAGAGACAGGTATTGTCGCTCACGTGAAGGGGATCATTGGTGTTCGATCGGGTGTTATTCGTAATGAGATTAGTGATAATATGATTATTTTTCTTTTGGAGCCTGAAGGGGAAGATATTATTGTACAGGAGAAGGAATTGTCTGAAGTAGCGTTTTTACATCCAGATACGATTGCGGACGATCCAAATACGTCTGTGCTTATTACATATTTGTTAGAAAGAAAATCAGAATTACATCTTGAAATGGACAAAACATTAAATCCAGGAGAGCAGTTTGGTTATACGGCCTATCACGTATTTACGGCGCATGCGAAGGAGAGGGAGAAAGAGTGAGTATACCGGTACTACTTATTTCAATGATGCTATTTTTTATTTTGTTTTTTGGAATTGGATTTTTACTCAACATGATATTGCGAGCTACATGGGTAATGGTTATTGTGTATCCGATTGTTTGTATGCTCATTATTAATAAAGCGAGTGTGTGGGATTATTTTTCAAAGCCGAAAGAAACATTTTCTTCATTTGGGACAAGTGTATCGCATTTAGGACAAGCAGATGTATTTATTTTATCTACGGGGTTAGTAGGGGCTGCTTTAGCGGGAATCGTAATTAAGAAACTTCGGAAAAGTGGATATCAAATGTTTTAATCTCCAATTCACTTGGAGATTTTTTTTTGCATATTCTTTCATCGTATAGGGAATGATTAACGATGAAGGAGTGTGGAATATAAAAATGCTAAAACGATATTGTATTCGCATTATGATGACTTGTTTACTTGTATCCGCATTATGCGTAACATGGAATGCTTTCACAGGAGTTTCTTTATTAGAGATTGTAAAGAAATATGAGGGAACGAGTGCAAAAGAAGTACATGCAGCAGAAGTTAAGAGAAATGTTGCTCCGAGTAAAGAAGTGATAAATGCTTTAGAGCAGGCAAATGACTGGTCTAAATATCGTTCAATTGAAATGACTGCAACAGGTTATACGTCGGGAATTGAGTCGACTGGTAAGAGGCCGGGACATCCGGAGTATGGTATTACATATTCAGGTGTTAAGGTGAAAAGGGATTTATATTCCACGATCGCTGCGGACTTACGCGTATTCCCAATTGGAACGATTCTATTCGTACCAGGTTATGGGTATGGTGTAGTGGCTGATAAGGGCGGTGCAATAAAAGGAAACCGTCTTGATCTGTATTATGATACGGTGAAAGATGTTTATAGCCAATGGGGTAAGAAAAAAGTAAATGTGTATGTAGTTAAGGTAGGAAATGGTAAGTTTACAGAAGAAGAGTTGACGATGTTAAATCAAGATGAAACGATGCAAGTGTTTCGCGGACAATATTTAAAGCAAAGATAGTCTAGTGGTAATAACGCTAGACTTTTTTATTTTATAATAGAAGAAATGGCAGAAAGATGGATTGTGTAGGATGTAATAGAAGTTAGAATTGTCGCATTTTATCGAAAATAAAGTTATAATAAAGGTAGAGTAGAGAAATTTAGGGGGTCTGAACATGTTTCAAGTACAAAAAGAATTAGCAGGTCATGAAGCGGTAATTGTTGCTTTATTTGAGGAAGATACAACGAGTAGTTTTGTACAAGAATTGGATAAAGCGTTTGAAGGACAATTACAAGTTTTATTAGAAGAAAAAGAACTTTCTACGAAGAAAAAAGCTATTTCAAAAGTACATAGTTTAGGGAAAACAAATGTGAAACGTTATTATTTCGTCGGCTTAGGTAAGAAGGAGTCTTACACCACAGAAACGTTACGTGCGGCTCTTGGTAAGGCGTTTAAAACACTGCAAGCAGCAAAAGTACAAGATGCAGCAATCTTACTAGATTCTTTCGTAACAGAGAAATTGGATGCGATTGATGTAGCTCATATTGCGGCAGAAGTACAGGGTCTTGGTACATATGAATTACAAACGTATAAAACAGATAAAAAGGATCGTGTAGAGCTAGAGAAGTTCACGGCTATTACAGCGGAAGATGCACAAGAAATTGAAGCGGCATTAACGGTTGGCTACGTACATGGACGTGCAACAAATTCAGCTCGTACACTTGTAAATATGCCGCCAAACGTATTAACAGCGACGAAACTTGCTGAGTATGCTGTTGAATTAGCGGAAAAATATGATATGGATTATAAGGTTCTTGAGAAAGAAGAGATGGAAGATCTTGGTATGGGTGCGTTACTTGCAGTAAACCAAGGTTCTACTGAGCCACCGAAAATGATTGCTCTTATTTATAAAGGAAAAGAAGAGTGGACAGATGTAATTGGATTCGTTGGAAAAGGAATTACATACGATACAGGTGGTTATTCTTTAAAACCGCGTGAAGGCATGGTTGGTATGAAAGGTGATATGGGCGGCGCAGCTTCTGTTTTAGGCGCGATGGAGATTATCGGAGAACTTCGCCCAGAGCAAAACGTGATCGCTGTTATTCCTTCAACTGATAACGTTGTAAGTGGTACAGCATTTAAGCCAGACGATGTGATTACATCTATGAGCGGAAAAACAATTGAAGTATTAAATACAGATGCAGAAGGTCGCCTAGCGTTAGCTGATGGTATTACGTACGCGAAAAAACTTGGTGCAAACTACCTTATTGATGTTGCAACATTAACAGGTGGTGTAATTGTTGCACTTGGAAATCATACGACAGGCGCAATGACAAATAATGAAGAACTATTTGAACAAGTGTTAGAAGCTTCAATGGAAACGGATGAGCCAATTTGGCAATTACCGATTTTTGACCGTGATAAAGAACGTGTGAGAAATAGTAAATTTGCTGATTTAAATAACTCACCAGGTCGTGAAGGACATGCAGTGATGGCGGGTACATTCCTAGGTGAATTTGCAGAAGATACACCATGGGTACATTTAGATATCGCTGGAACATCTGAAACAACAGGTGCGCATGATTTAGGACCAGCCGGTGCAACAGGTGCAATGGTACGTACACTGGCAACACTTGTTGACCGTTTTGGAGAAGAATAATTTTTTGAAGAAAAGGCTGTCTCAAATGTTGGAGACAGCCTTTTCTTTTTTGTATAAATGGATTTATTCTACATTTTCATTCGTCTTATAAAGAAATCGTATATAAGGTCCCATTTAAAGCAAATGAAGTGCGACCTGTTTCTTCAGAGACAACTAATATAAGTGCATCGCTTTGTTCTGATAAGCCAATTGCAGCTCTATGACGTGTTCCTAGTTCAGGATCAACTTCTGTGCTTTTCGTTAATGGAAGAATATTAGCAGCTGAAACAATATGATTATTTTTAACGAGAACGGCTCCGTCATGGAGAGGGTTACCTGGATAAAAAATCGATTCGAGCAGTGGTGCGGTTAAATGAGCATTTAATGTTGTTCCAGTTTGAATACAAGATTCAAGTGTCTCGTTTCGTTCCACAACAATAAGAGCACCATGTTTTCTGGCACTTAAATGTTGGACAGCTGTTGTAATGAACTGTGAGCTTTCTGTATAAGGTGATAAATAAGCTTGAATATAGTATGTAGCTGCCAGTGTTTGTACATTTGCTAACATATGATGAATATCTTCCATCTTGCACAAAATACATTCATCTTCTTTATCAATTGCTTTTCTCATAATTGATAATTCTTTTTCAGCAATTTCAATCATTTGCTTTGTTTGTATTTTGAGCTCTTCTGACAAGCCCCATTCTTGCATAATCCTCATTCCCTTTAGTGGAGTATTTAATCATAGTGTATACAAATATTCCTAGTAAAATCCTGTTAGATTGTAAAAAATATTGAGATACAGGTTGTTTTTTTCATATAATAAAGGTATGACAAGCGAGAGGAGATAGAAGTATGAACTGGAAACAAGAATTTAGTCGCTGGCTTTCATATGCAGAGTTAGACGCAGAATTAAAAGAACAGCTAGAAAACATGAAACAAGATGAGAAGAAAATTGAGGATAGCTTTTATAAAAATCTAGAGTTTGGTACAGGTGGTATGCGTGGTGAACTTGGTGCTGGGACGAACCGTTTAAATGTATATACAGTTCGTAAAGCAACACAAGGATTAGCGAAGTTTATTGAAAAATTAGGTGAAGAAGCGAAGAAGCGCGGTGTTGTTGTAGCGTATGATTCTCGTCATAAATCACCTGAATTTGCAATGGAAGTAGCTGCTACACTTGGTGCACACGGTATTACAACATATGTGTTTGAAAGCTTACGTCCAACGCCAGTGCTTTCTTTCGCAGTTCGTCATTTACATACAGTGAGTGGAATCGTTCTTACGGCAAGCCATAATCCGCCTGAATATAACGGTTATAAAGTATACGGTGAAGATGGTGGGCAGTTGCCTCCAAAAGAAGCTGATGAATTAATTAGCTACGTAGACGCAGTAGAAGATGAATTAACAGTTGAGGTTGCTGATGTGGAGCAATTAAAAGCTGACGGTTTATTACATATCATTGGACAAGAAGTAGATGATGCATATGCTGCAGAATTGAACAATGTCATTATTAATAAAGAAATGGTGCAAAAGGTTGGTAAAGATTTAAAAATCGTCTTTACACCATTACACGGAACATCAAATATTTCTGTACGCCGTGGTTTAGAAGAAGTTGGATTTACAGATGTAACAGTTGTAAAAGAGCAAGAGTTACCAGATCCGAACTTCTCTACAGTAAAATCACCAAACCCAGAAGAACATGCTGCTTTTGAGTATGCGATTCGTGACGGTGAAAAAATTGGAGCTGATGTGTTAATCGCAACGGATCCTGACGCAGACCGCCTTGGTGTAGCAGTTCGTAATCATGATGGTGAGTTCCAAGTATTAACTGGAAACCAAACAGGTGCATTAATGCTAGATTACTTATTGTCTCAAAAGAAAGAAAACGGAACACTTCCAGAGAACGGTGTTGTATTAAAAACAATCGTAACGTCTGAAATTGGTCGTACAATTGCAAAAGCCTACGGTTTAGACACAGTTGATACGTTAACTGGATTTAAATTTATCGGTGAGAAAATTAAACAGTATGAAGAAAGCGGACAATATGAATTCCAATTCGGTTATGAAGAAAGCTATGGTTATTTAATCCGTCCATTCTGCCGTGATAAAGATGCAGTACAATCTGTTCTATTTGCATGTGAAGTAGCTGCATACTACAAAGCACAAGGCAAAACGTTATACGACGGTCTATTAGAAGTATTTGAGAAGTACGGTTTCTTCCGTGAAGATCTTGTATCGTTAACGTTAAAAGGAAAAGACGGAGCGGAACAAATTCAAGAGATGATGGCAACATTCCGTGAAAATCCTCCGAAGGAAGTAGCTGGCTTAACAGTCGTAGCAGTTGAAGATTATAAAGCAAGCATCGTCACATCTTTACAAGATGGACATAAAGAAGAGATTCACTTACCGAAATCAAATGTGTTAAAATATCAATTAGAGGACGGTTCTTGGTTCTGCTTACGTCCATCTGGAACAGAACCGAAAATCAAGTTCTACTTTGGTGTACAAGATAATTCTTTACAAAATAGTGAACAAAAGTTACTTACTATTAAAGAAGATATTATGAATCGTTTATAATATAAAGTAATTTTAAGTAGTAGGGAACAAAAGGGAGCGAAATCTCCCTTTTGTTCTATGTAAGGAAATGATCGTTATTGATTCTGACAGAAGAGAGGGTATTTTGTGATGAAAAAAGTAAGAAAAGCCATAATCCCAGCAGCGGGATTAGGAACACGTTTTTTACCAGCAACAAAAGCAATGCCAAAAGAAATGTTGCCGATAGTAGATAAACCAACTATCCAATACATCGTAGAAGAAGCAATACAATCAGGAATCGAAGATATTATTATCGTTACTGGTAAAACTAAGCGCTCTATTGAAGATCATTTTGATAATGC
Source organism: Bacillus sp. SH5-2 (assembly GCF_008368905.1). Lineage (NCBI taxonomy): Bacteria > Bacillati > Bacillota > Bacilli > Caryophanales > Bacillaceae > Bacillus > Bacillus sp. SH5-2. Next base: position 19,986 of record NZ_QOSD01000017.1, on the reverse strand, counting down.
ATTTGAGTTAGAGCAAAACTTATTAGAAAAGAAAAAGTATGAGTTACTTGAAAAAGTACAGGCTTCTTCAAAAATGGTAGACATTCATTATATTCGTCAAAAAGAACCAAGAGGATTAGGACACGCTGTTTGGTGTGCACGTAAATTCATCGGTGATGAGCCATTTGCTGTTTTATTAGGTGATGATATCGTTCAAGCTGAAAAACCATGTTTACGTCAATTAATCGAAGAATATGATAAAACGCTTTCTTCTGTTATTGGTGTACAAACGGTTCCAGAAGATGAAACACACCGTTACGGAATTATTGATCCGTTAGAGCAAGAAGGACGTCGTTACCAAGTTCGTAATTTCGTTGAGAAACCAGCAGCAGGTACAGCACCTTCAAACTTAGCAATTATGGGACGTTACGTTTTAACGCCTGAAATTTTCATGTTCTTAGAACAGCAAAATGTCGGCGCTGGCGGTGAAATTCAGTTAACAGATGCAATCCAAAACTTAAATGAAATTCAACGTGTATTTGCTTACGATTTCGAAGGGAAACGCTACGACGTAGGTGAAAAGTTAGGATTCGTTCAAACGACAATTGAAATGGCCTTGCAACACCCAGAATTACGTGGTGACATGGTTACAATGATGCAGAAAATTTTAGCAGAACATACGAATCAAGAGTCTTAATATAAAAAAGAGTTATCTCAGTATACTGAGATAACTCTTTTTTTTTGCTATTTTGCCGGGCAGCCCAATTGGTGAGGACTGATGAAAGTATTATGAAATCGTCGAATGAGAATGCTGATAAGCGGAACGGCGTACAGCATAATATATGCGAGGTGCAATAATAGCACCGATAATTGTGAAGACAATATCCTTTACTGCAAACCACATCATAATCATCCAAGCTGTTTTATAGCTCATATTACCGCCCATAAAGAGATTGACCGCCCCGTACATGTAAGTAGTACCGATAATATAAGTTAAAATAATTCCTGTGAAAGAGGCAATCGCAAATGTACGGAATGTTGGTCTTTCTTTTTGTTCTACTAATTTTCCTGATACGTAAGCAACGATAATAAATGCGATAATAAAACCACCAGTAGGGTCTAAAAGTGCCCCGAAGCCAGCTTTGAAGTTAGCGAAGATTGGTGCGCCGGCTACGCCAACGAGCATATATACCGTCATTGATAATGCCCCAAGTCTACTTCCAAGAAGAAGTCCTGCTAAAATCGCGAAAAATGGTTGCATAGATAATGGGACGCCCGCTACTTGTAAGAATGGTGCCCAAGATACAATATTTGCACCGATGGCCATAAGAGCAACGAACATGGCAGCTAATGCTAAATCTAAAACGTGAAATCTTCTCATAATGTTAACCTCCTGTTGTTTTTAGGTTAACATTATCGTAGCGAAACTATTTACTTGTTGTCAATCAAAATATTTTGATAAGAAGGCTTAATGTAGTCTCTTAGCAACGTGTATGGAATACGAAATTGCGGAATTCCACTTGAATAAGGAGCAATCTCATATAAAGGGAAATAAACGACGAGATTGCTCGGTTCTAAAAAGAAGTGGAACTTTTTCGTGCTCATTACCTTTTCAGTTGCATCAGGAAAATAAATGCTTTCATTTTGTTTAATTTGTCTTACAATCTCTGCACGGACTACTTCTTTGTATTTATCTTCTTGTTGAAATAAATCGTCTAAGTGTAGTAATTTTTTTTCGTTTAAATCAAATGTGTTTGCTTTCCACGTATAAAGACCGTGTGCTCCGCCTGTATATTGATAGTAATTCACATATAAGCTGAGAAAAGGTGGTTTATTTAAAGAAACTTTATAGTCAACATTTGCTATGTACGGATGAAATGGAGTACTAGATCCTTCTGTTTCTGTATAATATTTTTTTGCGTCTTTTTCTAATTTGTTTTTAAACTTATCCGTAGATTTTTTGTAATAGAAATTGAGCTTCTGTTGAAATTTAGAGTCGGAAAAGTTGTGAAAAGAAGGTCTGTTAATTTGATATTCTATATAAGGTTTCTTACCTTTTTGCGTGACAGTCTTCACATCGATTGTCAGGTTGGATGCTTTGGCTGCTAGTGTACAATTTGGTACAATAGTCAGCAAGGAGAACATGAGCAGCAGTATACAAAATTTCTGTTTCATTTAGGTGAAACCTCCTTATATAAGTGTTATAGGTAGTTTGAAAATAAATAGGTAAAATTATACATTTAATTAAATCGAGAGAAGGGGGAAACGAGATGGCAAAAACTTTAATGGATTCGCTTGGAATTGAGTTGTTAGAGATGACAGAAGAAAAGGTGGTTGCTACGATGCCCGTTGATGAGCGTACGCATCAGCCATTTGGATTTTTACACGGGGGTGCATCACTTGCATTAGCGGAAACAGTGGCAAGTGTCGGTTCATACAATTTAATTGATCAAGAGAAATGTATTTGTTTCGGTTTAGAAATTAATGCAAATCATATTCGTTCAAAGCAAGATGGAATTGTAACAGCAATCGGGACACCAATACATAGAGGGAATTCAACGATGGTTTGGGATATTCGTATCATTGATGAAAATGATGACTTATTATGTATTTCAAGATGTACAGTAGCAATTAAAGAAAAACGTGAAAAATAGAAAAGAGGCCGCTCAATAGAGCGGCCTCTTTTTTATAATTAGAACTGGATTTTCTTCTCTAAGAAACCTTTTAGTTCGCTAATTGGCATACGAACTTGTTCCATTGTGTCACGGTCACGTACTGTAACAGCTTTGTCTTCAACAGAGTCGAAGTCGTATGTGATACAGAATGGAGTACCGATTTCGTCTTGACGACGGTAACGTTTACCGATAGAACCAGTCTCGTCAAAGTCTACCATGAAGTCTTTAGCTAGTTCTGCGAATACTTCAGTAGCACCTTCAGATAGCTTTTTAGATAATGGTAAGATTGCTGCTTTATATGGTGCTAAAGCAGGGTGGAAACGAAGAACTGTACGAGAGTCGTTCTCTAATTGCTCTTCTTCATATGCATCACATAAGAATGCTAATGTTACACGGTCTGCACCTAAAGATGGTTCGATGCAGTATGGTACGTAACGCTCATTCGTTTGTGGATCGATATAGTTAAAGTCTTCGTTAGAGTGTTCCATGTGACGTTTTAAATCGAAGTCTGTACGAGATGCTACGCCCCAAAGTTCGCCCCAACCGAATGGGAATTTGAACTCAATATCAGTTGTTGCGTTACTGTAGTGAGATAATTCTTCTTCACCGTGGTCACGAAGACGCATGCTTTCTTCGTGCATACCAAGTGAAAGTAACCAGTTCTTACAAGTTTCACGCCAGAATGCGAACCACTCTAAATCTTCACCAGGCTTACAGAAGAATTCAAGCTCCATTTGTTCGAATTCACGTGTACGGAATGTGAAGTTACCAGGCGTGATTTCGTTACGGAAACTCTTACCGATTTGGCCAATACCAAATGGAAGTTTTTTACGCATAGAGCGTTGTACGTTTTTAAAGTTTACGAAAATACCTTGTGCTGTTTCAGGACGAAGGAAGATTTCGTTTGTGCTAGACTCTGTAACACCTTGGAATGTTTTGAACATTAAGTTGAACTGACGGATTTCAGTGAATTCTTCGCTACCGCAATCAGGACATTTTACTTCATGTTCTTTCATTAAGTCAGCCATTTGGTCGAAAGTAAGACCGTCAACAACCATTTCGATACCTTTTGCATCTAATGCATCTTCAATTAATTTGTCAGCGCGGTGACGAGCTTTACATTTTTTACAGTCGATCATTGGATCGTTGAAGTTACCAACGTGACCAGAAGCGATCCAAGTTTTTGGGTTCATTAAAATAGCTGCGTCTAAACCAACGTTGTGTGGAGATTCTTGAATGAATTTTTTCCACCAAGCTTTTTTAACGTTATTTTTTAATTCGATTCCAAGTGGACCGTAATCCCAAGTGTTTGCAAGACCACCGTAAATTTCAGAACCAGGAAAAACAAAACCGCGATGTTTCGCTAAGTTTACAACTTGTTCCATTGAATACATAAGAAAATCCTCCTTTTGAAAGTTAACGTATTGGCGATGAAGTGCTCAGGTAACTTGTGAGACGCGCAGTATATGCTTTGAAAAACATAAAAAAACGCTCATCCCAAGGCTTAATTGCCTAGGGACGAGCGTTTGCCCGCGGTTCCACCCTAGTTGATACACAAAAGGGTGCATCCACTTTATCACGTATTGCTCGAGACTGCCGTTTCCTTGCGGCTTCAGGCTTTCACTATCCCTGAATCGCTTTTTGTGCAAGTACTTATAAGTCCGTCATCGCTACTTATATTAATAATAATGAACATATTCTAACACGTTCTTTTTTAAATCTCAATAGAGGAACGCGTCTATCTATGATAGAGTCTCGCCTATTTTTTCGTTATTTATTCCGTAATTTTGTTTAATGTGCTTAATTGCTTCACGTTTACTGAGCGGAGCAAGCTCGTTATTTTGCACGTATTCCCATACTACATCTGGATTTGTTTTTGCATATTCACGAAGGACCCAGCCAATCGCTTTTTGAATGAAAAATTCTTTTGAAGAATGTAGTTGTCCAATAATCCAGAAAAGAAGTTCTTCATCCATCTTTTGTTTGTATTTCAGTTGGAACAAAATAGCTGCGCGTTGTAACCATATGTTGTCGGATGCAATCCATTTTGGAATATAGGCAGAAATTAATTCCGGATGTTTTAAAAAGATATTACCTAAAAATGTAGGAACGATGCTATCAACAGAATCCCACCAAGATTTCGTGACAATGAGTTCTTCCAAGAAGGGGATATGTGTTTCGTTTATATGCTTTTTATATTTTTGCATAATATCAAGAGCGGCTGCTTGAAATTCACGCTCTGGTAAGTCCCAAAGTTCACGTATGATAATTTGGAGGTCTTTTTGATTTGGGAGAGTATGTATTTGAATGACGTCTTTTAATAATTGTCTTCTCTCGGGAGTTTGAATACCGAGAAACGGGAAGTGGTTTTTCATATAACGTGCCATTGGTTCTGCTTTTTCAGGATTTTGATGAGCTGTAAAATGCTCTTGTAATGCTTTTACAAATGGATGCATAAGTGTTTCTCCTCTCTTATTATCTTTCTCTTATCATTATACAGAGAGTTTGGTTAATTTTTAAAACATAACTTGCAGTGTAATGAAATATGTTGAAAGTAGAGAGGAGAGGATAAGATGGAAGATCAAGGCGTACTAGCAGGTTTCTTTGCTCTTAGTTTTGCATTTATTCTTGTTATATTAATTTGGGCAATTATTGCGTATTTGTTAACGGCGTTTGCACTGTATACGATGGCGAAAAATGATGGTGCAACGGATGGTGTTCTTGCTTTTATTCCTTTTGTAAATAGTAAGATATGGGGCGATTTAGCGAAAGACAAATTACCTGATTTCTTGAAAGAAGAAGCAGGATGGAAAGTATTCGGCATATATGTCGCATGTTTCATTTTTAATTTCGTACCAATTCTATATTTAATAGCAACAGCTGTATCACTTGTATTATCTATTTATCTCATTTACGCTATTTTAGCTAGATATGGAACGAATGCAATCTTATTTACGATTATTCATACCATCACATTCTCGGTGTTCTTGCCGATTCACTTGTTCATTATTCGAAATGAGCCGGTGAGGTATAATGAGTAGTATATGTAATATTTGAGACAGAAAAAGCGCCCTGAAAGCAGGGCGCTTTTTTGTACTACATAAGGTAGCGTAAATAAATGTAAATATGAGAAATGATTAAGGAAACGATCATAATTGGGAAGCCGACTTTTAGGAATTCCATGTAGCTAAATTTATGTCCTTCGCGATTTGCGATTCCAGCTACAATTACGTTAGCTGAAGCTCCGATTAATGTTCCGTTTCCGCCTAGACAAGCACCTAATGCTAATGCCCACCATAATACATCGATTTGTGCGTCAGAAGGTGATAAACCTAGCCCAACTGCCATATCGTTAATAAGCGGGATCATTGTTGCAACGAATGGAATGTTATCGATTGTTGCAGAGGCGATACCAGATACCCATAAAATAAGGATAGATGCTTGAGAAATATCTCCGCCTGTTATACCAACTACTTTTTGAGCAAGTGTTTTGATCAGGCCGATATCAATAAGTCCTCCAACAAGCACGAATAGCCCTGCGAAGAAGAAGATTGTTACCCACTCTACACTTGCGAATACTTCTTCAATTTCATGTTCTTTCACACCGATTAACATAAGAACAGTAGCACCAGTTAAGGCAATGATAGCTGCATCAACATGGAAAATGGAATGAGTCATGAAACCTACAATCGTAAGTCCAAGTACTGTTAAAGATTTTTTCATTAATACAGGATCTTTAATGTATTGTTTTTCATCTAAGCTCATTAACTTTTTAACTTGTACAGGATCAGCAATTAATTGTTTGCGGTACATGAAGTAAAGTATCGTCGCTGTCACACCAATAATGATAATTACGATTGGCGCTAAGTTTAGCAAGAACGCATTGAAGTCTAAATGCTTATTTGCAGAACCAATCATAATGTTAGGTGGATCACCAATTAAAGTTGCTGTTCCTCCAATGTTTGAAAAAATAATTTCCGAAAGTAAATATGGAACAGGATTTACTTGCAGTATGCGCGTAATAGATAAAGTAACTGGAACAACTAGTAGTACAGTTGTAACGTTATCTAAAAATGCGGAGCCAAGCGCGGTAAGTAAGGAAAGTGAGATTAAAATTTTAATTGGATTTCCTTGTGCTCCTTTTGCTGCTTTAATGGCAACGTATTGGAAAACACCGGATTTACTCGTAATGTTCACCAAAATCATCATACCGATGAGTAGCGTAATTGTCCCCCATTCGATATGTTTCGTAAAGGCGTTGTGTAAATCAACGACTCCCATAATTACCATGAGTGCTGCACCAAGAAGTGCGATGACAGCGCGATTAATTTTCTCAGAAATAATAATGGCATATGTAATTAAAAAGACTGCGATAGCAAAATAATACTGCCAGTTTGCGAGCTCTTGCGTTGTTTCGTGCAAAACTCTCATCTCCTTTCATTCACTTTTCTTAGTGTGTCAAAAATTAACTAGATGAACACACATACCGTCATTATAAAGTAGGAAAATGGCGGATGTAAATGAAAGGGGGGATTTTGTCATATTTTCTGCATAGGTCATTTTTTCTTATTTTTTAAAATATTTGTGGGCATTTGACATATATATAAGATACATCCAATCTGAATATTTAAAATAGAATTAGCATTCGAGCTTGTTCGTGTAAGAGTATCAAATAGAAAGGAATGATAAAAATGATAAGGAAGGGATCGTATGGATGAACAACGATTTTTGTTTTTAGATTTTGAGTTTACGATGCCCCAGCACAGAAAAAAACCAAAGGGATTTTTCCCAGAGATTATTGAAGTAGGACTCGTTTCGGTTGTTGGCTGTAAGGTTGAAGACACGTATTCAGCTCATGTTAGGCCGAAGACTTTTCCTTCTTTAACGGATCGATGTAAGAAATTTTTAGGGATTAAGCAAGAAGTAGTGGATAAAGGAATTTCTTTTCCTGAACTTATTGAGAAGCTGGCGGAATATGAAAAGAAATGTAAACCGACAATTGTAACGTGGGGAAATATGGATATGAAAGTGCTGAAGCATAATTGCGAAATGGCGGGAGTACCTTTTCCATTCTTCGGCCAATGTCGTGATTTATCACTTGAGTATAAGAAGTTTTTTGGAGAAAGGAATCAAACAGGGTTGTGGAAGGCAATTGAGGCATATGGAAAAGTAGGGACAGGGAAGCATCATTGTGCGCTTGATGATGCGATGACAACGTACAATATTTTTAAACTAGTAGAAAAAGATAAAGAGTATTTAGTAAAGCCGGCACCTCCAACATTAGGAGAACTCGTTGATTTTTCAAAAGTGTTAAAGAAAGTGAGCACACAGTAACGACCAAATTGCACATTATGTAATTTGGTCGTTTTGTTTTTTAAAGTTTGTAATCTTGTTTCAATTGCGCTAGTGTTTCAAGACTACGTGCTGCAAAAGGCGAATCATCTTCAGAAAATGAATTCATTTGAGTTTCTAATGCTAACTTTAGTGATTCTGTATAATCGGGAATTTCTCCGTCATATGTTTTCACCATTTGCTCTGGAATGTTCGTTTGCTCACGAAAAGCTAAAGCGCGTCTTTCATGGAAAAATGGTACGTCAGCTTGTTTTACGTTATGTAAGTCGCCTTGCACCGGGTGCTTTACAACAGCTAATACTTTTACGACGTAACTACCAGGACGGCTATTTGTAACCTCGCCAATGTATTTTCCTGTTTTATAAATACCAGTAACGATTTCACCAATTTCAAATGTTTCTCTCATATTTTTCACCTCAAGTTTATAGTAAGGAAAGTGTGAGAAGGAGTCAAAGAAATGATTTGCTTTCGGAACGACCCTTGAGAATATGGATAGGTTCCACTATAATTTAAAGTGATGTAACAGAAAATTCTGATGTTTTATAAATCCTCTAATGAAGGAGTGTTCTATCCTATATGATGCCTTTATATTTTCCGGAAGATAAAACAGAATATATTATTCCAGGGATTGTTTGTGTTCTATTTATTATCGGTGCGGTTGCTACGTGGCGTATGTTTATTCGCGTTTCAAAACGAGAAGCGGAGCGATTACAGAAAGTTGAAGAAAAACTGTTAGCTGAAAAGAAACAGTAATGCATTTTTGTATGTTTCCCTCTATGCTCGGACAATCTAAGGGCAGAATGTATTTTGGAGGGAATAGAATGAAAAGACGGCTTTTTTTCAGTTGTTGTTTATTATTTCTGATGGCAGGTTGTGACCAAGGAAAGCCGAAAGAAATTGACGTGAAATTACATAATGCTTCAGGAGATGAAGTGGCAACTGCAAAAGTAGTTCAGCAAACAAGTGGAGTGAAAATTACGATTAAAGGGGAAGGTTTTGCACCAGGTCCGCACGGCATACATGTACATGAAATTGGAGAATGTAAAGCACCTCGTTTCGAATCATCGGGGAATCATTTTAATCCAGATGATAAAAAACATGGGCTTCTCAATCCGAAGGGGCCGGAAAATGGAGATTTGCCGAATATAACTGCAGACGGTTCAGGAAAGATTAAAGCGGAAATCGATGCACCGCATATAACGCTTGTAGAAGGAAAAACGACGATTCATAGAAAAGATGGCGCGTCTATTATTATTACAGAAAATCCGGATGATGGCATGACGCAACCAACAGGTAAATCAGGTGATCGAATTGCTTGTGGTGTAATTGTGAAAAAAGCATCGGATATGAGGAAAAAGTAAAAGCCGATAGTGGCAAATATAAATAAAAGGAGGTTGCCCTAAAAAATGGGACAGCCTCCTTTGCTATTATGAAAATGTATGGCGCAGTCTGTTTAAAATTTCTTCCAAAACAGATCTTGGACAACCGATGTTAATGCGAATATGTTCTTCTCCGCCTAATCCGTACTTCTCGCCAGGTTCAACCATTAGTTTTCCTTTTTCCTCAAGTAATGTGGTGCGCTCCCTTTGAGAAAGCTTTAGGCGAGAGCAATCAATCCATAATAAAAAGCTACCTTCTGGCTTTGTAACAGAAAGGGTAGGTATGTGCGTTTCAATGTATTCACATGCGAAACGAGCATTCTCTTCTATATATAAACGGATTTCACTTAGCCAATCGTTACATTCTGTATAGGCACTTTGCATCGCTGTATAGGCGAATATATTTAATCCGTGGAAGCCTTGTCTATATTGGATAGATGTAAAGGCTTGACGGAGTTTTTCGTTTGGAATGATAATAATCGATGCTTGTAATCCAGCGATATTAAATGTTTTACTCGGAGCCATACAAGTAATCGTGCGCGCTGCTAATTCTTCGGATAAGGAAGCGAACGGTGTATGTGTATGATCTGCATAAATAATATCGGAATGAATTTCATCTGCAACAACGATTATATTATATTTTGTACATAACGCGCCAAGCTGTGTGAGTTCCTCTTTTGACCAAACACGCCCAATTGGATTGTGAGGACTACAAAGAAGCATGAGTTTGACGCCTTGTTGAAATTGCTGTTCTAAATGCTCAAAGTCTATCGCATATGTATCATTTTGTTTCTGTAATGGACTCACGCATAATTGTCTATTGTTTGTTGTGACCATTTCGAAAAATGGGGGATAAATAGGTGGCTGTACGAGAACGGATTCATTTTCCTTTGTGAAGGCTTGTATGCTCGTACTAAGAGCTGGAACGATTCCTGCACTAAAGACAATCCATTCTTTTTGAATATCCCAGTTATATTGTTTCTTTGCCCAATTACAAATAATATCCCCAATAGTTTCAGGTGGAAGTGTATAGCCGAAAATGGGATGCTCGATACGTTTCTTTAAAGCGGATTGAATGGGTTTTGGTACTTCAAAATCCATATCAGCAATCCAGGCGTGAAGAAGTTCTTCATTTTTGTAAGTATCCCATTTTGTACTATGTGTTCCACGTCGATTTACTGTTTTATGAAATAGTTGCATAAGTTTGCCCCCTTCTTCTGTAAAACCGTTGAATTATGAAAGTTCTCTCTCTTCTTATAGAATAGCTGATGTGATAGGATAAAGAAAAGCATTAAAAAGTGAAAAGGCGGGAAGCGAATGGGTACATATGAAAAGATGATAGAGGTTGTGAAGAATTGGGATCCGTTTCAAATGGGACCGGAGTTTTATGAAACAGAGGCGAGCGATGTTGTGAACGTCGTAAGCGTGTTTGACGATCCAAAATACATCGCAAAGAAGATTCAACATATATACTTTATGTCTTTTGAGGAAGTACCTGCGCTTGAGAAATGTGAGAAGTTAGCTGTGGAGCTACTTGTAATAAAAGAAGGCGGAAGTTGTTCATTATAGGCTGTCGGAATTTCCGACAGCCTTTTAAATTATTTTTCGATTATTGTGCGGAAAATGCGATGATTTCTTCATAAACATGTTCGGGCTTTTCTTCAGGTAGTAGATGTCCTGTGTTTTCGTAAGAAATAAATTTCGAATTCGGTAAATCTTTGTGTAGACGATGACCTACATCTACAGGAACGACGCGATCTTTTTCACCCCAAATGAGTAGTGTAGGTGTTTGGATTTTTTGTAATTCAGTCGATGAGAGATCGCCTTCACGGTCGCGTATCATGCGAGTTAAAGCGGGGAATATACGGTTGTCATAAAATGGAGCAGAGTAACCTTCCTTCATTTCATCGTCAATTAATGAGTGATCATGAACGACATTCATTAAGTTGTGAACAATGCCGCGCCGTATAATCCAGTTCTTTACGTATAAATGAAAGAACGGTAAATAAGAAGAGTACAGTAAAGGTAAGGTTGCGCGTGCTAAATAGCTAGAGCTGCATAGTAAAATCGTCTTTGAGATTAGTTCAGGGCGTATACGATTTACATAAAGAGAAATTTGTCCCCCCATAGAGTGCCCAACTAACACAATATTTGAGAGAGATAGATGTTCAATTAAATCGATAATAATCGTTGCTAAATTGTGATAAGAATACTTAAAGAGATGGGACTTATCACTTTTTCCGAACGGTGGTAAATCAAGAGCCAGTACTGTTCCTGCTTTTGATAATAAAGGAATGAGACGGCGGTAACTGAATGAGGAAGATAAAAAGCCGTGAACGAGTACGAAAGTAGGACGTTCCGTTTTGTTATTATGTTCATACAATTCGTAATGAATCGTAGTGCCGCGAGTGGAAAAAGTGAAATAAGGACAAGTATATTCGTGATTCATTTTTTGTCACTCCATTGATTTTTGTTCATATCATTTCCAAGCACGAAAAAAATATGTTAACAAAAAAAGGCAAGATGACGATGTCATCTTGCCTTTTCGTTATTTATTATTATCCGCGAACAATATTAGGCGGTGTTTTTCCTTGTAATCCTGCGACTAAATTTTCAGCGGCTGTCATGGCCATCTGCTGCCTAGTTTTTAATGTTGCAGATCCGATATGCGGTAAAGTCACAACATTTTGTAATGATAAGAGCGGATTATCTTTTTGAACCGGCTCTTGTGTAAAAGTATCGATGCCTGCTGCAAAGATTTTCTTTTCTGTTAACGCATGGATTAACGCTTCTTCATTTACTGTTTTCCCGCGAGAAGCATTAATGAAGATAGCTGTTTCTTTCATTAATGAAAATTCCTTTTCTCCGATAAGGTGATACGTTTCATCTGTTAATGGAGTAAGAAGGACAATAAAGTCAGACTGTTTTAGTAGCGTCTGTAAATCACAATATGTAGCATCGAATTTTTGCTCTGCTTCCTCTTTACGGCGACGGTTGTAATAAAGAACATCCATATCAAATCCGAATTTCGCTCGTTTTGCAACGGCTTCTCCAATTCGGCCCATACCGATAATACCAATTGTACTATGGTGTACATCTAGGCCGAAGTGTTCTTTTCCGATTTCAGCGTTCCATTCACCGTTTTTCACATAGGAATCGAGTTCGCAAACGCGGCGCCCAGCAGATAGCATAAGAGCGAAAACGAGGTCAGCTACTGTATCATCTAGTACGTATGGTGTATTCGTTCCGATGACATTTCGCTTGGCCATTGCTTGTAAATCAAAATTATCGTAACCAACAGAAATGTTGCTTACTACTTTTAAGTTAGGAGCAGTTTCCAATAATTCTTCGTTAATAGTAGATCCGAAATTTAATAAACCGTCTTTATCTTGTATTTTCTCCAATAGAACATCACGAGGTACTTTCTCATTTTGCTCCCATTTTTCATAATCACAGTGTTCTGATAAATAGTTTTCTACAAATGTTGGAACTGGTTCAGCAATATAAACTTTTGGTTTCACGGTCCCATCCCCTTTCACTTTATCCTGCACTTTTTCACTGATTAAAGTTTCACTTTACTCCGCTTTAACGAGCGGTAAGACTCCCACCTAAAAAGACGGTTGAGGCAAAGAAGTGAGGTGGGAGATCAACTGCTCGCAAAAGCCCGATTGGTGCAGGCTGATAATCCATGGGGTGAACCTTTCCATGGATTAAAGTTTCACTTTATTTTGACATAATTCACTAAAAAAAGCTTCTTTTCAAACTGGAAAGGGTATTTGTATAATTTAGACACAAGAGAAAAGGAAGGATGATTTATATGGTGACTGAAAAAGAATTAGAACTATTAGCTTGTCTTGAAAAAAGTAGTCGATTATCTGTAGATACATTAGCGAAGCTGTTAAATATAGAAGTAGAAGAAGTAAAGAAAATGGTTGAAAAATTAGAAGCGGAAAAGATTATCGTGGATTATGTCACACATATTGATTGGACGAAGGTGAAAGAACATACAGGTTTAACGGCGATGATTGATGTAAAAGTTACGCCAAAGCATGGTGTTGGGTTCGATGCGGTTGCTGAACAAATTTATCGTTATTCAGAAGTAAAGTCTGTGTATTTAATGTCAGGGACATATGATCTTTCTATTACATTAGAAGGAAAGACGATGGGAGAAGTAGCGATGTTTGTTTCAGAGAAATTAGCAACAATTGAATCTGTCGTTTCTACAACAACTCATTTTATTTTGAAGAAGTATAAGCATGAGGGAATTATTTATGAAAAAAACGATGATGATAAGCGAATTGTGGTGACACCATGAAGCCGTTTGAACTATCTAGAGCAGCAGAATCTTTACAACCATCTGGTATTCGAAAGTTTTTCGATTTAGCAGCAAATATGAAAGGTGTTATTTCACTTGGGGTAGGAGAACCAGACTTCGTTACACCTTGGAATGTAAGGCAAGCATGTATTCGTTCTTTAGAACAGGGATATACGTCATATACAGCAAATGCAGGATTATTGGAGCTCCGTCAAGAAATAGCAAAGTATCTAAAAAAACAATTTGCAGTATCTTATGATCCAAACGAAGAAATCATTGTGACAGTCGGAGCGAGCCAAGCGTTAGATGTAGCGATGCGCGCCATTATAAATCCGGATGATGAAGTGCTCATTATTGAACCAAGCTTCGTTTCGTATGCGCCGCTTGTAACATTAGCTGGAGGAGTTCCAGTTCCTGTGGCGACTACTTTAGAAAACGAGTTTAAAGTACAACCAGAGCAAATCGAAGCAGCTATTACTGCAAAAACAAAGGCAATTTTACTTTGTTCACCAAACAACCCAACAGGTGCAATGTTAAATAAAGCCGAACTTGAAGAAATAGCAGTGATTGTGGAGAAATACAATTTAATCGTATTATCTGATGAAATTTATGCAGAGCTTGTATATGACGAAGTGTATACGAGTTTCACGAGCATTCAAAATATGCGTGAACATACGATTTTAATTTCGGGATTTTCAAAAGGATTCGCGATGACTGGATGGCGCCTCGGGATGATTGCAGCTCCTATTCAATTTTCGGAATTAATGCTCAAAATTCATCAATATTCCATGATGTGTGCACCGACGATGTCTCAGTTTGCAGCACTTGAAGCGTTACGCGCAGGGAATGATGAAGTAATTCGGATGAGAGATAGCTATAAGAAACGTCGCAATTTTATGACGACATCCTTCAATGAAATGGGTTTAACGTGTCATTTGCCGGGCGGCGCATTTTATGTCTTTCCTTCTATTTCTTCAACTGGATTATCTTCCGTGGAGTTTGCAGAACAGTTATTACTAGAAGAAAAAGTCGCTGTTGTCCCTGGAAGTGTATTTGGCGAAAGTGGTGAAGGATTTATTCGTTGTTCGTATGCGACATCGCTTGAACAACTGCTGGAAGCAATGAAGAGAATGGAACGATTCGTAGAGAATAAAAAAAGGACAAAACATAATACGTTTTGTCCATAAAAGGGGGGGAATACTAGAAAGCCATGTGTTAGTATTCTATCCCAATATTGGAAAATTATACTTACCTAAGGAAATTTTTTCATGATTTTTGAATGAGTTCTGTCATAGTGGTATAATTTACTAATATAAGGTATGCGTATCCTAGGTAGCTTTACTGACGGTACGTATTAACCAATCGGATATTTAACAATAAATACATCTGCTTTGCTATCTACAATTGTAGAGAAAATGGTAAACGTATGGGAGTGTTTCATATGTCAGAACAATATACAACAGGAGTGGTTGTAACAGGGAAAGTGACTGGAATTCAAGATTACGGCGCATTTGTAGCGTTAGATGCAGAAACACAAGGACTTGTGCATATATCTGAAATTACAAATGGATATGTAAAGGATATTCATGACTTTTTAAAAGTCGGCGATACAGTAGAAGTAAAAGTACTTTCAATTGATGAAGAACACAGAAAAATGAGTTTATCGTTAAAAGCGGCGAAAAGAAAACAAGGACGGATTCTTATACCGAATCCATCTGAAAATGGATTTAATACGCTGCGAGAAAAGCTAACAGAATGGATTGAAGAATCAGAGTTAACAAAGTAAAAGAGGAGCGCATATGAGCGTTCCTCTTTTACTTTATATTATGATATATATTTGCAAATATGATTGCATGCAATCATATTCGTATGTCGGAGGTGAAATAAAGACATACTGACTAGCGAATTTCGTTTGTTTCTCGGTGCGTACCAAGATTTTCAGATGGTTTAAAGAGTAAACCAAGGTTGATAAGCCCAGAAATACCAACGATGCCGTAAATAATACGTGCGAGAGCTGAGTTTTGTCCACCGAAAATGGCAGCCACTAAGTCAAACTGGAAGAACCCGATCAGTCCCCAGTTCACGGCACCAATAACAGTAAAGACTAATGCGATACGTTGCAGAGTACTCATGAGAAAGCCCCCCTTAATTGTGAAGCATGAGCAAGCGATGAGTTAATCAACTCTTTTATAGAATGGTGTAGTTATGTTGTTTTTATACATAAAAAATGTTCGAAATAGGATGTATATACATCTATACCGAAAAATACGAATTTTTATGCAAAAAATGAACTTTTTCTAAAAAATATATATTGGTTACGTTTACAAGGGTTGAATCGCTTGATTTACAACTTCAGTTTCGCTAAAGTGAATACAGAAATACATATCCATAATTGGAGGGAAAAAGATGAGTACACATGTAACGTTCGACTATTCTAAAGCGTTATCCTTCATCGGTGAACATGAAATCACTTATTTACGTGATGCAGTGAAAGTAACACATCACGCAATCCACGAAAAAACTGGAGCTGGGAACGATTTCCTTGGGTGGGTAGACCTTCCGCTTCAATATGACAAAGAAGAATTTGCTCGCATTCAAAAATGCGCAGAAAAAATTAAAAATGACTCTGACATTTTACTTGTTGTAGGTATCGGTGGTTCTTACCTAGGAGCACGTGCAGCAATTGAAATGTTAAACCATTCTTTCTACAACACACTTTCTAAAGAACAACGTAAAACTCCACAAGTGCTATTTGTTGGACAAAACATTAGCTCCACTTACATGAAAGATTTAATGGATGTATTAGAAGGGAAAGACTTCTCTATTAACGTTATTTCCAAATCAGGTACAACAACAGAGCCGGCACTAGCATTCCGTATTTTCCGTAAGTTATTAGAAGAAAAGTATGGAAAAGAAGAAGCTCGCAAACGTATTTATGCAACTACAGATAAAGCGCGTGGTGCATTAAAAACATTAGCTGATAATGAAGGTTACGAAACATTCGTTATTCCAGATGATGTTGGAGGACGTTTCTCTGTATTAACGCCAGTTGGTTTATTACCAATCGCAGTAAGTGGCTTAAATATTGAAGAGATGATGAAAGGTGCAGCTGCTGGTCATGATGACTTCGGGACATCAGAACTAGAAGAAAACCCAGCTTACCAATACGCAGTAGTTCGTAACGCTTTATACAATAAAGGAAAAACAATTGAAATGCTTGTTAACTATGAGCCAGCACTTCAATACTTCTCTGAATGGTGGAAACAGTTATTTGGTGAAAGTGAAGGAAAAGATCAAAAAGGTATTTTCCCATCTTCAGCAAACTTCTCAACTGACTTACACTCATTAGGTCAATACGTTCAAGAAGGTCGTCGTGACTTATTTGAAACAGTTCTGAAAGTAGGTAAATCTACACATGAACTAACAATTGAATCAGAAGAAAACGATTTAGATGGATTAAACTACCTTGCTGGTGAAACTGTAGACTTCGTAAACACAAAAGCATACGAAGGTACATTACTTGCACATAGCGATGGCGGAGTACCAAACTTAATCGTAAACATTCCTGAATTAAATGAATACACATTCGGTTACCTTGTATACTTCTTCGAAAAAGCATGTGCGATGAGCGGCTACTTATTAGGCGTAAATCCATTTGACCAACCTGGAGTAGAAGCATACAAGAAAAACATGTTTGCTTTACTTGGTAAACCAGGATTTGAAGAATTAAAAGCAGAATTAGAAGAGCGTTTAAAATAATAAAAAGCGACCGTCCGTCGCTTTATTCAAACTAGAATGGGTATGCTAAAGGAAAAGTCTAGGAGGGATGGACTTGATTCTGATTCAATCAAAGTTAGAAGGACGTACATATGCGTTATATAAGTTAGAAGAGGTTATGAAACCACTTGGGTATAGCATCGGTGGCAATTGGGATTACGATAAAGGGTGCTTTGATTATAAAATTGATGAAGAAGATGGGTATCAATTTTTACGAGTCCCGTTCACAGCAGTAGATGGAGAACTAGATGTACCTGGTGTAGTAGTCCGTCTTGAAACACCATATATTCTTTCTCATGTATATCAAGACGAACTAGATGATAATGTAAATACTTTAACAGCTGGAACGAGTGGGTTTGATCAATTTGCTGAGCCGAAAGATCCAGATGGAGATGTAAAAAGAAAGTATATCGATATTGGGAAAGTGCTTGTACAAGAATTAGAGCGTCATTTTACTAATGGTGAATAACAATGAGTATGTCGCTTTCGATGAGAATGAAGGAATGAACGGGATTAATCATATATTGATTGTCACGCTTTATACCCAGTAAGAGAATGTTTTGCTTTAAAAGAGTATAGCTACAATTTGCAAAAGTTTGTCCGGTGCAGGATGAGGGAAGCTCCATCAGTTGTAATTTATTATCAGAGATTTCATCGTAAAGTGAAAATAGTACACCTGAAATGGAAGGGAATAAAAGAGAAGCGGTAAATACATAGCTAGTTAATTTATTTCCTTCTATAATTTCTGACACGCCAGCTCTCGTTGCATTTTGGATTTGTTCAGTAGTAAGAAGTTCAGCGATGCAGTGAATGTTTGGATTCAGTCCTTTTGCAGTTAAAATATTTAAGATGGACTCTGTATCAGCTAAGCTTTCGTTTTTCTCTTTATCGGCTGTTATTAATATAGTGTGAGCGGTTGTAATGTTAGCTTTTAATAAAGTTTGATCATGATGCGGACAACCTTTTATAAATTCTAAATGATGAAATGGTTTAGGGAGTAAAGAAAGTGTTTCATCAATTAAAACGATATCAAGGTTTGGTTGTAATACGTGCATTTGTTTTACAACATGTTTTGCACGTTCATTCCAGCCAACGATAATCATATGACCGTTAGAGGTAGCGGCTTCTTCTCCTTTAATTTTCATATATTGTTTATTGATCATGTCGGTAGCGAATAGAACCATATAATAAGAACAGAATCCAGTTCCTAATAAAATAATGCCCATGCCAACAATTTTTCCTATCGTTGTATGTGGTGCGAAATCACCATACCCAACAGTGAAAATGGTAACGATAGACCACCAAATGCCGTCAAACCATGTGGTGAAGTTGGATGGCTCTAAGCTATGTATAAGAAAGCCAGAAAAAGTAGTAAGTACAATAATAAAACAAATTAAACGAAAAATAATGGAATCACGAAATGTATCTACTAAATTCGGACGGGATTTCAATTTCCTATTCCTCCTTACTTTGCAGGACTACATTCATTGTTACCATTATAGAAAAAAGAAAAACTCTCTAAATAAAGAGAGTTTGTTTTCTGTTACATACTTTCCACTTCAGTTTGTTGAACACTTTCAAGATGTTGGAGAGCGTAGTAAACGTCGGCAGTATGTCTTTTTTGATCGATACATAATTTAAGATGTAAATAGTGATACCCATTTTCTAATGTTTTAAGCTTCATATTCTTAACTTTTATATCCATTTCTTTTATTTCTTCAATGACGATTGGGATATTGTCCATATTTCGTACAACAAGCTTCACAGCGATATCACGTTGACGAAATGATCTAGGGCCTACATATTTCATCGCGAGTGGTATAAGTTCTACACTAATCATAAGGAAACACATCCCGAAAATTGCTTCGATATAAAATCCGGCTCCAACGGCGATGCCAATACCAGAAGCACCCCAAATCATAGCTGCGGTAGTAAGTCCCGCAATACTATCATTTCCTCTGCGCAAAATAACACCAGCACCTAAAAAACCAATGCCAGACACAATTTGAGCAGCAAGGCGAAGCGGATCCATATTTATATGATCAGTATGAGGTAAGTTGTAAGCTGCTTTAATAGAAACGATTGTTAGGAGGCAACTAATAATAGATATAACTAAGCACGTTTTTAAACCGAGTGGTTTTCGTTTTAATTCGCGCTCTAAACCGATGGCGAATCCTAAAATAGCTGAGAGGCCTAGTTTGATTAATAAATCGGTATAGTCCATATGTATTCCTCCTTGTATGATATGGTATATGAATAAAACGTTTATTATAGAAAGAAACGTTTTGGGATAGAGTGACTTTATATAGAATATATGTAGAAATTACTCATACATGAAAGAGATATTTCGTTTAAGTATATGATATTAAAAAAGAAATGTGGATGGTTTTAAAAAAAGTTTATAAAAGGTGTTGCATTTCATTTTTTTGCATGATATATTAATAACCGTCGCTGATGCGGAAACGCAGAAAACGACAAAAAAGAAATTGAAAAACTTAGTTGACATCGA